>JANNNS010000330.1:0-23642 GCA_031398645.1 Acidobacteriota bacterium | reverse complement strand
CGTCTGATCATCCGCGATGACGCCTCGACCGATGAAACGGTAAAGATGGTTGAGGACTACACCGTTCGCGACCCTCGCGTCGTTTTTGTGAAAGATGATCGTGGAAATCTCGGCGCTTCGCGTTCGTTTATGGCCTTGATCGAGGCCTCCAAGTCCGAGCTTTTGATGCTGGCAGATCAAGACGACATTTGGCTGCCGGACAAGGTGTCGCGCACACTATTCAAGATGAACCAGGTCCTCGAGGAACACGGAGGCAATGTTCCGCTCGCTGTTTTCACTGATCTAACTGTTGTGGATGAAGACCTTGACGTGATCAACGCTTCCTTCTGGAAATATCAAAAACTAGAACCGCTGTTATCGCGTCGCTGGCAAGACCTGCTTGCCCAGAACGTGGTTACGGGCTGCACTTTGATGCTGAACCAAGCGGCGAAGAAGGTCGTCCTGCCTTTTCAGCTGCCAGAAATGATGCATGACCACTGGATCGCCGCGAATGTGGCGAAATACGGAAAGCTGGAATTCGTCGCCGAGCCGACCGTTCTCTATCGTCAGCATTCGCAGAATGCCGAAGGCGCTCGAGACTTTGGCCCACGGTATTCATTGTCGAAACTATCCGGACTATCAGATAGATTTTCCTTCTACCGCCGCGCCGCAACGGTTTTCGGCGATACTTCCTCTCTTGGCCTCTCATTCAGAAAACTGCGGCTCAACCTGAAGCGCCTGATCTGACGCGAAGTTCTGCCCTCGGCAACGCTGATACCGACGTGCTTTTTGCCCTTTCGCTAGAAAAGCTACATAATAGCGATGTAATCCATGAAGTTTTTGTCCGACATTCGACTGCTTTTATTGGTCCTTTGGCTTGGGGCTGCCGTGTTTTTCATCGGCGTCGCTCAGAGCTCCTTCGCCGTGCTGCCAAGCCGTGAACTTGCCGGTACGGTCGTCAATAGGACATTGATGATCCTTAACTTCAGCGGGCTTGGTATCTCAGTTCTGCTTATACTAACATCGCTTTTGGTTGGTAAAGCTGCGAACCGGTTCTGGTTGTGGACGGAGCGTTTTCTGCTTTTGATCGTGGCGGCGGCATGCGCCGTAGGACAGTTTGTCATCGCCATCTGGCTGCAATTTACAAAGGCACAAATGGGCGGTAAGCCGATCGACGAAGTTGCGGTCGACGACCCTCTCAGAGTTCAGTTCAATAACCTGCATCAGTATTCGGAATGGATGCTGATGGTCGGAATGGCTGCGGCTCTGCTGGCGTTCTTTATAATTGCCAACCGTCGCTCAGGGACAGCCGCTGTCGTGGCGAAGTCATCAACGACGACGAACGACCCGTTCGATTTTTCAAAAGAGTTTGTGAAAAAATAGACCTATGGAGATCATCGAAAATCTTTCAGCCTATTCGGGCCGCATTTCGCGTTGGAAGGGCGACGAACGCCTGAACGGCTATCCGTTCGTCGAGAACACGAACACGCCGTTCACACCGGTCCGTCGAGCGTTGCCGATGCTGAATCTTGCACTGATCTCGACCGCCGGCGCATACATCGACGGCACCGAACCCTTCGATCTCTCCTCTCGCGACTGGGAAACTGGTTTCCATGAGATCCCGGTCGAGGTGGAAGCCGCGGATCTGCGATACGCCGCGAAAGGCTATGATCCAACCGCGGTCCAGCAGGATCGCAACGCGCAAATACCCGTTGACCGTCTGCTCGAATACGAGGCGAACGCAGTGATCGGCAAGCTTAACAGCTGTTGGTGGAGCACGAGCAGCTTCATCCCGAACGCGCAGTTGGCCGCAGAAGAATTGGCTCCGAAGTTGTCCGAAAGGCTTGCCCGATATGAAGTGAATGCGGCCCTGATAATCCCGGCTTCGAGGCTCTGCCATCAAACCGCAGGCATCATTGCCCGCCGGATCGAAGCCGACGGCATTCCGACCATCGTTGTCTCGGTAGATAAGATCGCCACTGAACGCGTCCGCCCGCCTCGAACCGCTTATTATGACGGGCAACTGGGAACCGTCGTCGGCCCGGCCGACTGGCCGGAATTCCAGCGCCGCGTCCTCGACGAAACACTTCGCACGATGGAAACCTACGATCAGCCCGGATCGCGCAAACTAGGCGTAGATCTTGAATCGAAGGTGGAAGCTGCCCGCGGAGAAAGATAGATGCTAAACGCCCATCTGCCAATGCTTGATCCATTCCATCGGGTGGATCAACATCACTATATTCAGCAGAAGGCCGTCGCGGATCCAGATCAAAAGTAAGATCTCGACCGCCGCAAAAAAGATCAGCGACTTCCACCAGCCAAGCTTCACCGCTATCCAAAAACCGAAAGCGCAGGCGAGAAGATCGCCGACCGAATTCATTATCGAGTCACCGAAATAATCGAGCGAGGCTGTGTTCTCGCGATATTTTTCGATCACGAACTGCGAGTTCTCGAAGACTTCCCAAGCAGCCTCTCCGACGATCGCAATGATGAAACGCCATCTGATATCGAGCTTTGAAAAGATCACTCCGGCAAGCCAAAAAGCCAAAACGCCGTGCAAAACATGAGTGAAAGTGTAGGGATCGAAAAGATGTTGAGACGTGTGGCTGCTGTTCCACGCCTGACTGATGTAGACTGCCCAATCGCCCGACTTGCACCACCAGATCCGGCCTTGCGTCCACAAAATAAGTGACATCACCGCGGTCACGGCAAGGCCGCCAAGCATCGGCCAAAGATAGGACCTTTCTTTCGAGCTTTCGTCCATCGCAACTAATTGTCGTTATAATCTTGCGGTTTAGCAAGAATTGGTTGGCCCCCAAGCCACCTTTGACTGACCACCATTCACCGTAGGGAAAAGATATTATTTCATCCGGTTGATAGTGGCTATTGGATAGATGATAGTTAAAACGTTTGCCGTGCGCTCGACAGATGAAACGTGACGATAACGTGAGCCTGGTTCAGGATCGAAAGCAGCCTTGGGACCTCGTGGTCATCGGAGGTGGTGCGACAGGTGCAGGCTGTGCGCTTGATTCTGCGTCGCGTGGTTATAGCGTGTTGTTGCTCGAACAGCACGATTTCGGCAAGGGCACTTCGAGTCGATCGACGAAACTGGTGCACGGCGGCGTTCGATATTTACGGCAGGGAAATATCTCACTCGTTCGCGAAGCACTAAAGGAACGGGCGATCCTTCTCAGAAATGCTCCTCATGTCGTCCGGAAACAGGCATTCTTGATCCCGTGTTACAGCATCTGGCAAAAGGTGTTTTATGGTTTTGGAATGAAGGTGTATGACAGGCTCGCAGGCGACAATGGGATCGGCGGTTCGCGGATCTTGTCAAGATCGGGCACTCTCGCTCACCTTCCCTCCGTACGGCATGACGGACTCGTCGGCGGCGTACTCTACTTCGACGGCCAGTTCGACGACGCTCGCCTCTTGATCGACATTATTCAAACGGCGTCAAGCAATGGGGCGGCAGTCCTGAATTACGCTCCGGTGACATCATTGCAGAAGAACGATGCCGGCCGGATAAATGGTGTGGAGTTCTGCGATCTTGAAAGAGGAACGAAGATCAACGTCAAAGCGAAGTGTGTCATAAATGCGGCCGGCGCATTCTGTGACCCGATCCGCCAATTGTCGGACCCAACGGCGCGCAGCATAGTCACTTTTGCTCAAGGGATCCATCTTGTATTCGACCGAAAATTCATGCCGTCCGACGATGCGATAATGATCCCCAGGACCAGCGACGGCCGCGTGCTTTTTTGCATCCCGTGGGAAGATCACGTGCTTGTCGGCACCACCGACACGCCCGTAGAAACCGCAGAATTGGAACCGAAGGCTCTCAGACCCGAGATCGATTTTGTCCTCAAAACTGCTGGTGAGTATCTGACCGAAAAACCAGGATACAGTGACATTCTGAGCGTTTTTGCCGGCATCAGGCCGTTGATAAAGGATGGCTCCGGTACGAAAACGTCTTCGCTTTCTCGCGGACACGATCTGTTTGTGGACGAAGCCGGACTTGTCACAATTACCGGCGGAAAGTGGACCACATATCGCCGGATGGCCGAGGATGCGGTCAACAGGGCGGCGGCCATCGCACGGCTGGAAGTTCGAAAGTGTGTAACCGGAGATCTTCCGATCAACGGTCCACTACAGGCCACCGACGAGGGCGAAAAGCTGCATCCTGATCTGCCATATACCGAGGTAGACGTCGTGCGGGCAACGAGTTTTGAAATGGCAAGGAAGTTAGAGGACGTGCTTGGACGAAGGACGCGGGCACTTTTCTTGAACGCACGGGCCGCGGTCGAAATGTCGACTAGGGTTGCCGAGATCATGGCCGCAGAACTTGGGAAAGATCGGGGGTGGATCGAGAAAGAGGTTTCTGACTTCAAAGAGCTGGCGTCTTCCTATTCGGCTCCTGTCGCGTAATTCGCGAGCAAAAAACTCCTATTCCGTCGAAACCACATCCTCTCCACGCAAAGCCGCGTTCAGCGTGTGCCAGCTAAGTGAAGCGCACTTCACACGGGCCGGAAATTCGAGCACGCCGGCAAATATCTTCAGCTTGCCAAGATCATTCTCATCGGTCTCGATATCAATCTCGCCCGTCACCATCTTGTGAAACTCAGCAAAGATCGCTTCCGCCTCGTGCTTTGTTTTCCCTTTGACCGCCTGCGTCATCATCGACGCTGAGGCCTTAGAGATCGCACACCCCGAACCTTTGAACGCCACGTCCGTCACGGTGTCGCCGTCCAACGAGATGTAAACGCGCAACGCGTCACCGCACAGTGGGTTCTTGCCGTCGGCATATTGATCCGCATCCTCGATAGCCCGAAAATTTCTCGGGTTCTTATTGTGTTCCAGGATCGTCTCCTGGTAAAGCTCATTCAATTCTGACATCTAAAATAATCCTACAACATTCCCATTCTGGTCGATATCCACTCGCTCTGCCGCCGGATGTTCCGGTAAAGCCGGCATTGTACGCATATCGCCGCAAATTGGGTATATGAAACCGGCACCGACGCTCGCACGCACCTCGCGAATCGGCAGTGTAAAACCAGTCGGAGCCCCTTTAAGCGTTGGGTCGTGGCTCAGGCTAAGATGTGTTTTTGCCATACATATCGGCAATCCGCCAAAGCCGTTCGCTTCGTATGACTTGATCTGATCGTCAGCCTCTTTGGTGTAACTTACTTCCTTGGCGCCATAGATCTTCGTCGCAATCTTCTCTATTTTCGCCTTGATCGGCTGATCGAGGCTGTAGAGAAACTTGAACTCACTCGGCTCGTCCGCCGCGGCGATGACCATCTCGGCAAGCTCGATCGCTCCCTTGCCGCCGTCGGCCCAATGGGTTGAAACCGCAGCCCCGAGAGCACCCGCCTCAACCGCGATACGTTTTACGGCCTCGATCTCTTCCGGGTGATCCGTCTCGAACGCATTGATCGCTACAACTGGCGTCACGCCGTGGAGTTTTACATTCTCAATTTGTTTTCGCAGGTTGGATGCACCCGCCTCGACATCCGCAACGTTGTTCTCCAGCATTTCTGGCGGAAGCGGCTTGCCAGCGACAATGCGGTATTTACCGCTGTGCGACTTCAACGCCCGGATCGTCACGACGATCACACAGGCGTCAGGCACCAGTCCGCTGTAGCGGCACTTAATATTAAAGAACTTTTCCGCTCCGATATCGGCACCAAATCCGGACTCGGTCATCAAATAGTCGGCGCACTTTACGCCGATCAGGTCAGCCAAAATGCTGCTATTGCCGTGCGCAACGTTCGCAAAAGGTCCGGCGTGAACCAATGCTGGCGTGTTCTCGAGCGTCTGCATTATGGTGGGCCGGATCGCATCGCGCATCAGTACGGTCATCGCTCCCGCCGCCCCGACCTCCTCCGCAGTCACGGGCGTCTTGTCATGGGTCATCCCGACCACGATCCGCCCGAACCTTTTTCGCATATCCTGCAGCGAAGTGGTCAGTGCTAGGATCGCCATCACTTCGGACGCTACGGTTATGTCAAAGCCCGTTTCACGCGGGATACCGCCTTCCATCCTTCCGCCTAGGCCGACAATGATCTTGCGAAGCGCTCGGTCGTTCGTGTCCACCACGCGTTTCCAAGTTATGCTGTGCGGGTTGATATTGAGCGGGTTGCCGCGGAGCAGTTTGTTATCCACCATCGCCGCAAGCAGGTTATTGGCGGCCGTCACGGCGTGGATGTCGCCCGTCAGGTTTAGGTTGAACAATTCCATCGGCACAACCTGAGCATGTCCGCCGCCGGCGGCTCCGCCCTTGATCCCGAACGTGGGACCCTGCGATGGCTGGCGCAACGTGACGACCGCCCGTTTGCCCAAATGCTTCATCGCTTCCCCCAGGCCAACAAGCGTCGTCGATTTCCCTTCGCCCAACGGCGTCGGCGTGATCGCTGAAACGTCGATGTACTTCGCGTTGGGCCGATCCTTGAATCTTTCAAGAACGTCCAGCCGCACCTTAGCAACGTACGGGCTCCCGTAGATATCAATATCTTCCGGTCCTAGTCCTAGCTGTTCGGCGATCTCCGCGACCGGGCGCAGGTTCGCGTGTTGTGCAATGTATAGATCGGAATGCATGTGGCGATTATCAACAACTTCTGATAGTTCAAAAAGTGACGCGGCTCACACAGGCAGTACCACGAGCGGTAGCGAATGAGCCGCTCAGCTCGAAAGTTCGGCTCCGAAAATACTCGTGACTGGTCTCGGAGCACGCTTCCAACGGGATTGCCTGTTCTATGCGAACACCTCGATCACCTTCTGCACCGCATCCGCCAATTTATCCACCTCTTCCCGCGTATTATAGAACGCGAACGAAGCGCGAGCCGTCGCGGGAACATCGAAGAACTCCATTACGGGCTGAGCACAATGGTGGCCGGCTCGGATGGCGATTCCCTGCTGGTCAAGGATAGTGCCGATGTCGTGCGGGTGAATGTCTTCTATCGTGAACGAGAGGACGCTAGCCTTCTCGGCCGCCGTTCCAATGATCGTGACGCCCGGAATGTCCGCCAATCGCTCGGTCGCGTATTCAAGCAGTTCATGCTCGTAGGCTGCCGCGGCTTCAAAGTCAACCGAGTTGATATAGTCGATCGCCGCGCCCAGCCCGATCCCGGCGGCGATGGCCGGCGTTCCCGCTTCGAACTTATCTGGTATCGGGGCATAGGTCGTTTTCTCGAACGAGACCGTCCTTATCATGCCTCCGCCGGTCTGGTATGGCGGCATCTTGTCCAGCCACTCACGCTTGGCGTACATCACGCCGCTGCCGGTGGGGCCGAACATCTTGTGGCCGGAGAACACAAAGAAATCCGCGTCGAGGTCCTGAACATCTACGCGAAAATGCGGCACGCTCTGGGCGGCGTCAACGCACACGGGCACGCCAAACTTATGCGCAGTCGCGATCATCTCTTTCACCGGGTTCACCGTACCGAGCGAATTCGAAACATGAGTGATAGCGACCATTTTCGTCCGCTCATTCAGCAGATTCTCGTACTGCTCAATTATCAGTTCGCCCTGCTCGTTCATCGGGATCACGCGTATAGTTGCACCGCGTTCTTCCGCTGCGACCTGCCATGGAATGATGTTTGAATGATGCTCCATCTGCGATACAAGGATCTCGTCTCCCTCGTTAATAAACGCCTTGCCATAGGAATGGGCAATAAGATTTATTCCCTCGGTCGTGCCGCGAACGAAGATACATTCCTTCACATCCGGAGCGTTAATGAAGCGTTTTACCTTTTCACGTGCCGCCTCATATGCGGTCGTCGCGTGCTGTGAGAGATAGTGAACGCCGCGATGGATATTGGAATGCTCCTCCGCAAGGTATTTTGACGTCCGGTCGATCACCAACTGCGGCACCTGCGACGAGGCGCCATTATCGAGATAGACCAGCGGTTTCCCGTTCACCTCTCGCGACAGCACGGGAAAATCATTTCTTACTTTTTCAACGTCCCAATTGCTCATCGCCTTTACTGCCGTCATGTTCGTCCTTCCTTATTTACTGCTTGGCTGCTGCGATCGCTTTAGATTTCGCGGTGACGGGCCCAGCCGACATCTTAGGCGTCTTTTTTTTCTCCCGAGCGATATATTCACGCAATGCTGTCTCGATCGTCGCTGCTCGCCGTACCTTTTCGCCGGCGATCTCATCGATTTGTGCCAATAACGTCTCGTCCAAAATAAGTGATGTTCTGACTCTCATAATCTTATCCTTCCAATTTCGTATCCAGTCTGTTCAATACTGCTTTATCCAATTCCGACTTAATTGTTTCGATATTGATCTTATTAATTATCTCTTCAGCAAAACCGTAGGTCAGCAAATTGCGGGCAAGTGTCTCTGGTAATCCCCGCGCCAGCAAATAGAAAAGCTCTTCTTCCTCTAACTGCCCTACCGTCGCTCCGTGCGAACACTTCACGTCGTCGTTGAAGATCTCCAATTGGGGTTTCGTGTCCACACGCGCATCGTTCGACAACAAAAGATTCTTATTCGACTGCTGAGCGTCTGTTCCGCTAGCGTTCTCGCGGACAAATACTTTGCCGTTAAAGACGGCCCGCGAAGCATCGTTCAGCACGCCCTTATATGTTTGATGCGAAATGCAGTTCGGTACGGTATGGTCGATTATCGAATGCGTGTCGTGGTGCTGCGAACCGTTCAGCATATACAAGCCATCGACCCAAGCCTCGCCGCCCTCGGCCCGAAATTTCACATCTATATCGTGCCGCGACAACCCGCCGCCGAGATTGATGTTGGTCGAGTTATAGACAGAACCCCGCCCAACCGAGACTTCCGTCACCCCATACTGGAACGCCTCAGGCGATTCCCTCTGAACACGGTAATGGCTCAGGCTGCCGTTGTCTTCAACGATTATCTGTACAGCGGCATTCGTAAAGCTCTTTGCCGTTGAGGCATAACTTTCGACGATCACCGCCTTGCTTCCAGCCTCGGCAATGATGAGCACATGCGGAAAGATCGCGGTTCCATTCTCGGCCGCGAATGAGAGTTCGATCGGTTCGGCAACGCTCGTGTCCTTGGCAATACGGATCACTTTGAACTCCGCAAGGGCGAGGTTTAGTGCAGTAAAACCATTTCTGCTGAGATCGAATCTCTCAAGAAACTCTCCTGAGTTCTCGTCCGCTTCGGGCGAGAACTCAGGACCCGCCGATGCCGCCGACCACGCACCTTTACCGATCGCGGCTACGTTCGTGTATTTCCAGTCTTCGCTTTTAACGACAGGAAAACCGTGCTCGGCAAAATATGCATACCCACGTTCTCTCAAGTCGCGGATCGCCGCATTAGTTTCCTGCGAGATCAACTTCTTAAAGCTTTCTCCAAACTGTGTTTCTGCTACTGCAATTGATGAAACCATTCTCTTAAAACAACTTAACTAAACTAAACTTCTCATCCGCCACGACCGTGTTCGCCTTATCCAATACAAAATCCTTGGCGATCTTGAGCTTCGCTTCGTTCTCGGTACGCGGTTTTTGATCGTCGACCAGCGTCGAACGATCGTAATCGAAAAGAAAATCGTGCCGCGTCAACACATACGTGACACCCATCTCTTTTGCCTTCCCACGCAATTCCGATGCGCTCTTCGCTTCCCACACCATCTTTTTCAAGGTCCAATCTTCAAACAGATAGTCCGAGAAAACTGGCCGGTCGATATTATACGTATCGCGTCGCATATTGATCAGCCAGACTTTCGCGTCACCGGCAGTTGTCGTATTCAACGCCTGATAGTACGGGTAATAATCCAGATTCCGCGTCAAATACTGATCACGCGATTCGCCGCCGAACACGACCCGCAACGGCGCCTTTTCCAGAAACCACGCCGTAGTCGTCAACAAGCCGCAGACCGCCGCAACGCTGATCGCATACTTCGCGGCCATGTATAACGGACTTCGCTTTTCGGCAATTCGTTCGACCGCCGCCGCGATGCCGATCGCTATAACCGGAAGTATCGGGATCAAATACCGAAGCTGCTGGCTCGAAAACAGCCAAAACAAAAACACGATCGCGGCAATGCCTGTACCGATCTGAACCTCGATCGGCAGATCAAATTTCCAAAGAGCAAATATCAGAAGCGGCAGTCCGATAAGGAAACTGACGCCGAGTACCCCGTCGAAATACGCCGCTTGCTCCGGCTGGGCTTTGACGGAAACGTTCAGCGGAGCCAGCAGATAATCGACAGGCGATTTTACAGCACCGCCGTATTGCGAGTTCATCGCCTGAAAAAGATTCGACCGCTCCACGTCCCAGCCCGGAGCCTCGCCCGGCAGAATGCTCAGGTAAAACGGAAAAACCGGACTGTCTGTCTGCTGCCATGTCCGCAGATACCACGGCGACGCAATTAACCCCGCCAGGAACAGGGCTCCAAACCCACTTACCAGGACCTTGATCAGCCGATCGGGCTCATTCTCCTTCGCCTTGCGTACGCGAAGCAAAATGACCAGCGCAAATGCTGCGATGATGAATACCGTTGTCAGCTTTGCCGACAGGGCCGCACCTAAAAAGGTCCCGATCAATATCAGCCACCCGCTCTCAAGCGTCCGCCACCAGCGCGTCAACGCATAGAGCGCAAGCGTCACGAACAACGCTAACGCGACGTCGATATACGCACTCGCTGACACATGAAAAACACTCGGCACTGCCGCAACCATCAGCACCGCTATCAAAGCCCAACGCCGCGAAATACCTATCTCACGCGCCCAACCGAAGACCGCCGCAAGCAACAGTGGAAAAAATATCCAGATCACCGCTCCACCTGCCGCCTCAGTCGCACGCGAACTGACCAACCCGCCTAATAGCATCGCCCAAACCGAGTGCATCTCGGTCCCAAGGGCCAAATAACTGGCAATGTTGCCCTCGATGAACGCGTTGCCTCCCTGGGCGATATATGCCTTTGGAACCGCAAAATGATAAAGCAACGTATCCTTTGCCGTCGGCGGAGCCAGGCTCGCGACAAAAGCTAACACGACGGGGATCGCGATCAAGCCGAGAACGACTTTGTCGAACACGGCTGCACGCTCAGGCACTCGGCTCTCAGCCTTTGCCTCTCGAACCCGGCGAAGACCATACACGGCAAGGCCAACGCCAAGGATCAGCGAAACCAGGCCAACCGCCCTAGAATAAGCACCAACAAGGCCAAGAAAAAACCATATCAAAGACCAGATCGCAGCACCGATTGCCGTCTTCATCGCGAGTTCAAGAACATGCGAGTGATTCTCGTTCTTATCCGTCTTAACGAACGAGGCGACAAAATTACCCAGCCCGAACCACGAAACTGCGATCAAAAAAGCAACGACCGCTCCAACAATACTCGAGCCAACCCCACTACCTCCCAGCGGCCCGCCGCCAAGGTTTCCGAGCAGCCTTCCGAGTTGCCCGACATCCGACCCGCGAAATGCCAGGAATGCGACGATCAACCCGGCCGCCCAAACAGCGATAGCTATAGCTGGAAGCCCAATCGAGTGGTTGTTTTCCTCTTCGCTTTTCGCCATTCAATCGAGCTATTTACCGGCAGCCTTCACCCAGTCGTAGCCACGCTCTTCCAACTCAAGGGCAAGTTCTTTGCCGCCTTCTTTGACGATCTTTCCGTTCGCCAAGACATGTACGACATCCGGTACGATAAAATTCAGCAGACGTTGGTAATGCGTGACCAGGATGATCGCGTTCTCGGGGCTGCGAAGCTTGTTCACGCCCTCGGCGACAATGCGCAGTGCGTCGATGTCCAGGCCCGAATCGGTCTCGTCCAAAACCGCAAGCTTTGGTTCGAGCACCGCCATCTGCAGGATCTCGTTTCGCTTCTTCTCGCCGCCCGAAAAACCTTCATTCACCGAACGCTTAAAAAACTGGGGATCCATCTCAACGATCTTCGCCTTCTCTTTCAGGTAGTCATTGAACTCAAGCGGGTCCAATTCTTCCTGCCCGAGGTGTTTCATCTTCTCGTTATAGGCAAGCCGCAGAAACTGCGAATTTGATACGCCCGGCACCTCGATCGGATATTGAAATGCCATAAAAACGCCTTCGCGGGCGCGTTCGTCCGGTTCCAGTTCAAGCAAATTCTTTCCTTCGTAAAGCACCTCGCCCGAGATCACTTCATACGTCGGATGCCCGGCCAGCACCTTCGACAACGTCGATTTACCCGACCCGTTCGGCCCCATGATCGCGTGAACCTCGCCCTTTTTGACCTGCAAATTCAGGCCCTTCAAAATTTCCTTGCCGTCGATACCGGCATGTAAGTCTCTAACTTCTAATAACATAGATTAAATTTGCCACAGAGTTCACCGAGAACACTGAGGCCGTTTTTCAAACGCTCTGTGCACTCTGTGTACTCTGTGGCTGATCTTGATGTAGGTAAATCTCGCCTTTCAAAAACGTAACCGCATTTCCGCCGATCTTCACTCGATCTCCGGCGAGTTCGCAAAACAGCTCACCGCCGCGGGCCGACACCTGCCGTGCAAAAAGTTCGTTCTTCCCGAGCTCACCGGCCCAATACGGGATCAGCGAACAATGGATAGCTCCGGTCACCGGGTCTTCCGGAATGCCGATCCGCGGTGCGAACATCCTCGACGCAAAGTCGCAATCGTCACCCTTAGCGGTGATGATCACTTCGTCATACGGCAGCTCCAAAACCTTGTGCATATCCGGCTCAAGTGTCTCGACCGCTTGTTGGTTTTCGAGCAGCAAGAAGAGCATGTTCCCCTGCGATTCCCAATACCTGAGCGGCGGGACTTCTGCCTCAACCAACATCTGTATCGGCTCTATCTCGACAAACGGATATGCCGGAAAATCGAGCACAAGCCGGTCGCCATCTTTGGCAACACCCAGCTTTCCGCTACGGTCTGAATGAAACTTTACTGACTCACTCTCCAGCTTAAGTTCGTTCAAAATGACGTGCGAAGTCGCGAGCGTTGCGTGCCCGCACAAATTCACCTCGACCTTCGGCGTGAACCATCGAATATGGTATTCGTCGCCCGTCTTAACAAAAAAAGCCGTTTCGGCAAGATTATTCTCCAACGCAATATTCCGCATCGTCTCGTCCGGCAGCCAGGCCACAAGCTGCACGACCGCAGCGGGGTTGCCGGCGAACGGCTTTGATGTAAACGCATCTACCTGGAATATCTGTAACTTCATTTTGCTAAGACCGCTATCACCTCGATCTCGACCTTTGCATCCCGCGGCAACCGAGCTACCTGCACCGTCGACCGAGCCGGAAACGGGGCCTTGAAATGCTTTGCGTAGATCTCATTCATCTTCGCGAAGTCGTTGATGTCCGCCAGGAAAACGGTCGATTTCACAACGTTTTCCATCGAACTTCCCGATGCCTTCAATACCGCCGCGACGTTCTTCAAAGTCTGCTCGACCTGAGCCTCGATGCCCTCAGCAAGCACTCCTGTCTTCGGATCCGTCCCGATCTGCCCGGCGGCGAACACCAATCCATTCGCCACGATCGCCTGCGAATAAGGCCCGATTGCCTTCGGGGCATCAGCCGTTTCAACGGCCCGCTTCTGCGCGTCAACGCCGATCGAAAAGAATGCCAACAAGGCGAACGCAAGTAAGAAAATCTTCATAAATCTCAGTGCCCTCTGTGGCTAATCTTCTTTCTTCGCTGCGACCGCCTGAATCTCGATCTTCGTATCAAAATGCAGGTCCTTCACCGGCACGATCGCTCTCGCCGGACGATGATCGCCCATCACGCGGGCGTAGGCCGCATTCACCGCACCCCACAATTCCATGTCCGAAACATAGATCGTAAACTGCAAAACATGGCTCAAATCGCTTCCCGCCGCATGCAAGACCGCCTCGACATTCCGCAAAGCAAGCTCCGTCTGCGCAGCAATATCACCCGTAAAAGGCTCCCGCGTATCGAGCGACATAGGCAACTGCCCCGAAACATAGATCAAGCCATTATGCTCGATCCCCGGGCTGTAATGGCCTTTTGGTTGTGGTTGATTTGGTGGTTGGATTTTATTCATTTGACAACCTCGGTGTAACGAACTCTCCGTCGATCAAAACTCTAATATGTTCACCAAATTCGTTCCTGTAGGCGACTTCGTCAAGATGCCTTAACTTTGCTTCGGCGCGCACTTTTTCCTCCGCGGATGCTACAAGATGTGGGTATTCCGAAGCTCTTGCGACCCATGTCAAATCCACCTTTTCGAAGTCGACATTTAGCGATTCATTAAACTCACGTCCGGACTTTCTAGATGTTTTTCCGCGACCGGCGTGATCGGCCTTGTTTTGAATCTTCTTCGGTACGACCTCACCAAGTGGAGCATCCGGGCTTTTCTTCCAATTACTTCGCCCAACCGACCGTACTTCGTCACCCACGTCGGCGACCTGCTCCGAGTCCCGCAAGTTCACGGCCTGTTTGAGGACGCCGTTAACTTCGTGGCGATATGCTTTGTTCACGAGTGCTTTGCGCATCGGAATAGCCTTTCGCGAAGCCTTATCGTTGGCTCCGTAGTTATTTCTACGGTCCTTTGCATAACTCAACTCCTTCTTCTCTTGTGGTGTCCTGTTTTTCACTACCCGACCGACCCTTCAAGCTTCAATCCCAACAGTTTCGTCGCCTCGACCGCATACTCCATCGGCAATTCGCGAAAAACTTCCTTGCAAAAGCCGTTGATGATCAGCGAAACCGCGTCTTCCTGCGAAATGCCGCGTTGCTGGAGATAGAACAACTGGTCCTCGCTTATCTTCGATGTTGTCGCTTCATGCTCGACCTTGGCGGTGTTGTTCATCACCTCGATGTAGGGGAACGTGTTCGCCTCGGACTGACCGCCGATCAGCATTGAATCGCACTGGGTGTAATTTCGTGCATTCGTGGCTTTTGGCATCACCTTTACCAAACCGCGATACGAATTATTCGACTTGCCCGCCGAGATCCCCTTCGAGATGATCGTCGACTTGGTATTCTTACCGAGGTGGATCATCTTCGTTCCCGTGTCGGCGATCTGGGCGTTGTTGGTCAACGCGACCGAATAAAATTCGCCGATCGAATTATCGCCCTGCAAGATAACGCTCGGATATTTCCAGGTGATCGCACTGCCCGTCTCGACCTGCGTCCACGAAATTTTCGATCTCACGCCGCGACAAGCACCACGCTTCGTCACAAAGTTATAAATCCCGCCCTTGCCGTTCTCGTCGCCTGCGTACCAGTTTTGAACGGTTGAATATTTGATCTCAGCATCGTCCAAAGCAACAAGCTCAACGACCGCGGCGTGCAGCTGATTTGTATCGAACTGCGGAGCGGTACAGCCCTCGTTATACGCTACATAACCGCCTTCTTCGGCGACGATCAGCGTGCGTTCGAACTGCCCCGCTTCCTGCGTGTTGATACGGAAATAGGTCGAAAGCTCCATCGGGCAGCGGACGCCTTTTGGGATAAAAACGAACGAACCGTCTGAGAAAACTGCCGAGTTCAAAGCTGCGTAATAGTTGTCACCAACCGGCACGACCGAGCCGAGATACTTCTGGATCTTGTCGGGATAAAGCTCGACCGCCTCGGTGAACGAGCAAAAGATCACACCAGCCTCAAGCAGCTTTTTCTTGTACGTCGTCGCAACCGAGACCGAGTCAAACACAGCATCGACAGCCACATTTGCGAGCATTTTCTGCTCAGTGATCGGGATACCGAGTTTCTCAAACGTCTTCAACAACTCCGGATCAACCTCGTCGAGGCTCGCCTTCGAAGGCTTCTGCTTCGGAGCCGAATAGTACGAGATGTTCTGAAAATCGATGTTCGGATATTCAAAATTGGCCCAGTTGTCCGGCGCTGTCATCTTTTGCCACTGGCGAAAAGCCTTTAGGCGAAACTCGAGCATCCACTCAGGCTCGTTCTTTTTAGACGAGATCAGCCGCACCGTGTCCTCTGACAATCCTTTTGCGATCGTCTCCGTCTCGATATCGGTGACAAAGCCGTACTTATATTCCCGGTTCGTTAATAACTCTGCTGCTGTCGACATACTTTTATTGCAGAAGCCCGCACGTTAGCAAGGGCGTAAACCATCAACTTGAGCACTATGCCTGCTCTAACACTTCAAAAAAGCCTTCCTGTACTTCGAGCGTCAAACCGCCGTCCTTGACCTTGAATCCGGTGCACGGCAGGATCTTGCCTTCGACCGTGATCAGCGTAGCGTATGCCAATTCTCGCGTTGCCGAATCCAGTGCCTTCACGCTCAACGCGTCTCGCGAACATCCCTTTGGCAAAGTGATGTTGACCTTTGTCATTTCCAGATCGCTGTTTTCGATCGCCGTCTTCATTCTCTACAGAATTCTCTGCGGTTCGAGCGTCCGATTGATCCCCTGAATGCTGTGGAACATGGCGTCGACCGATTTCTCATCGCCCACCATCTGTGCCAGCGTGATTCGCGACAATGCGTTCTCCACGATCTCGTGCAGCCCTACAATGACCGGCCTGATGCCGCAATCACCCGTATGAACGCACTTTTCCAAAACGCCCGTGTAGCTTTCGCAGTGCGAACTCAACACGTCCTCGTCCAGCACCTTGATGATCTCGTTCAGGTAGATATCACCCGCCGGGCGGGCAAGAAAATAACCGCCCTTTGTTCCGCGGGTCGAGTTAACGAACCCGGCCTTATTGAGCAGCCACATCAGCTTGCCCGCATTCGCCGTCGAGATACCCTCGCGTTCGGCTATCTGCGGTAGCGTCAACGATTCGCCCGCATTCAAATTCGCAAGCTGCACCAGGCACCGCAGCCCGTATTCCTCTTGTGCCGAGATCTTCATAAGCTAACTATCAACAATACTTGGAGTCGACCTTATCGCATATTATTACAAATCATTACTTTTTGGTCAAGATTAAAACTGCGCCGATTCCCGTGCTCAGGAGTTGAGGAACGGCCCGCGAATTAGGAATCGAAGAAAGAGCCCCATCTTTCCTGGTCCTTTTCCGTAATTCGCGGGCAAAAGCTCTCTATTTGATGCCCACCAGTTCCACAATAAATATCAGCGTTGCGTCCGCCGGGATCAGGCCGCCGCCGGCTCCGCGTGAACCGTACCCGAGCGTCGGCGGGATAACCAATATCGCCTGGTCGCCGACCTTCATTTTGGCTATTCCTTCATCCCATCCCTTGATCACCCGCCCGGCCCCAAGCGGAAACTCGATCGGCTCGCCGCGGTCGCGCGATGAATCAAACTTGGTCCCATCCGTAAGCGTACCGGTGTAATGCACCGACACCGTATTACCTGCCTTTGCTCGCACTCCCGTGCCTTTTCGAGTGATCAGGTAGATCAGTCCCGACGGTGTCTTGACCGCTCCCGAGGAAAGTTTTGCTGGTGGCGTCATTGGTTTTTTTGCTACGGGCCGGCGAACTGGCTTTCCCTTACCCCGCGTCTGTGCGTCAGCCGTGAAATGAAAAACCCCGGCAAAAAGGGCCGCGGCAATAAAGAGAATGATCTTCTTCTGCATAAAGGTCTAATACGATTGTACCAACGCCGCTTGGCGAGGTCGATCCAGCCAAAAAGATAGGGCGGTCATTTCTGCCGCCCTATCCCTATTCACGTGAATCGAAACTTACTCTCCGCCGACCGTCATTTCACCGATCAGCAGTGTAGGCGATGCCGTGCTGCCCAGCTTAAAGCTAAGATCATTACCGACCGCCTTCACATTGCTGAGAGCCTTGAGAACGTTCCCCGCGATCGTGATCTCCTGAACCGGATAGGTCAATTCACCATTCTCGATCCAAAAACCACTCGCACCTTGGGAAAAGTCGCCGGTTACCGCGTTCATTCCTGAGCCGAACATATCCGTCAAATAGAGCCCATTCTTGACCGATTTGATTATGTCCGCTGGGCTTGTCTCACCGTTCTTTATGAACAGGTTTGAGGCTCCGACGCCCGGCGTCGATTGATAGCCGCGGACCGCGTTTCCGGTCGGTCGAAGATTCAACCTGCGTGCCGCGTAGGAGTCGCACAGATAGCCCTTCAAAATACCCTTTTCGACCACGATAACCTGCGAGGTCTTGATGCCCTCGCCGTCAAACGGCCGCGACGCAACACCATCCATCATAGTCGCGTCATCGACGATCGTGATCATCGGCGAAGCCACCTGTTGGCCCACCTTATCGACCAAAAACGTTGACCGACGAAATACTCGGCTTCCCGAGGCTGCACCGAACACTATCCCGGCCAATCCGCTAGCTACCTGCGGGTCGAGAACGACCGGTACCGCGATCGATTTGATCTTCCGCCCGCCCAGTTTCTTAACGACACGCCGGCCGGCTTCCTGGCCTACGGCCTCCGGCGAATCGAGCTTGTTCAGGTAGCGGCCAAACGTAAACCATCCATCGCTCTGCTTCGTCCCGTCCTCGTCCTCTGCCAAAAGGCCGACCGACAAGCTTGCGCTCGTCGTCTTGTACTGTCCCGAGAAGCCGTCCGAATTCGCCAGCGTGACCTGCGATCGCGAATCATTCCAGCTCGTTCCGCGGCCATTGGTAATCCGTTTGTCGATCTTCATTCCGGCCGCTTCAGCGCTTCGGGCCATATCGACCTTCTTCTCCGGTGACAGCTTTTCGAGCGTTTCGTCGAACATCAGCAGCTTGCCGTCATAGGAACCAAGCAATTCCTTTGGCGCCAGGCCGTTGCTCTTGTCGGAATTAGAGATCTTGACGATCTCCAGGGTCTCACGTGCCAGGTCCTGAACGGCCCGCTCAGCAAAATCGGTCGTGAACGTGTTTGCCATCGCGCCGTTCTTGATCACACGAAGGCCGAGGCCTTTGCTTATCGACTGCTGCAGCCGCTCGATCTTTCCAAGGCGGACGGTCGTGTTGAACCCAACGCTCGATACGATGTAAACGTCCGCGGCGTCAGCTCCCTGCTTCTTCAAAGCCGAAACGAGTTCGGCCGCTAAATTTCTGTAATCCTGCATCTATTTAGCACCTCCTTCGTTTTCTTAAGCCTTGCCCTGTGCCTTCACCTTCGTACCGCCGACGGTGATCTCGGTAACCTTGACCGTTGGCGTGCCCATGCCGACCGGGACCATCTGGCCATTCTTGCCACAGGTCCATCCGCCATCGGTAAACTTCAGATCATTGCCGACCATTGTGACCTTCGTCATTACATCCGGCCCGTTGCCGACCAGCGTTACGCCCTTTAGGGGAGCCGTGATCTTGCCGTCCTCGATCCGATAGCATTCCGAACACGAGAACGTGAAATCGCCTTTAGTAATGTCCACATTGCCGCCCGTAAAGCCCTTTGCGTAGATGCCGTCCTTGACGGTTTTAAGAATCTCTTCGGCCGAATACTTGCCCGGACGCAGATAAGTATTGGTCATACGCGGCATCGGCGGGTGATTATAAGCCTGACGACGGCCGTTGCCCGATGGCTTAACGCCAAGCTGTTTTGCCGAGATACGGTCGTTCATATAGCCGAGAAGTTTTCCGTTCTCGATCAGCGTGGTGCTTTGCGGCGTGTTGCCCTCGTCATCGACATTGATCGTCCCGCGCATATTGGCGAACAGGCCTTCATCGACCACCGTGCATTGATCTGAAGCGACCTTCTGGCCGACACGGCCCGAATAGTTCGACAATTTCTTGTAGTTAAAATCGGCCTCAAGCCCGTGCCCGACCGCTTCGTGCAGCAGCACCGCGCTTTCCGCCGGCCCAAGCACGACGGTCTGTACTCCGGCCTCAGCTTCCTGTGCCGAAAGATTGACGATCGCTATGCGGGCCGCCTCTTTCCCGATCTCACCCGCCTTTCGCTTGTTGAAGTATTCCATCCCGATACGGCCGCCGCCGCCGGTGTATCCGGTCTCGCGGGTCTTGCCGTCCTCGGCGATGCACGAGGTATTGAACATGAACAGCGGCTGCGAATCTTCCCAGTAAACGCCGTCCGAATTCGCGTAAGCGACGTGCTTCACTTCATCATTGAACCCGACCGAAACACGCACGATCTTAGGGTCATATGCCTTCGCCGCGGCGTTGGCTTCCTTAATAAAGCCGAGTTTCTTCGTCAGCTCCGTCGAGGTCGCAAGTTCGGCGATCGGATAAAGGTTCTTCACCTTAACGTCATTAACGCCGACAACGCGTGTCTTTGCCGTATTGTCCGAGGCGATCACCGCCGCTGCGTTCGCCGCCTCGAGCATGCTTGCCAGCGAAAGGTCCTCGGTGAACGCAAATCCGATCTGGTCGCCCTTCACCGCACGCACGCCGACGCCTTGGACAATTCCGCGCTGGGCCGATTTAACAATGTCTTCCTCAAACGAAAGATTCGAGGAAATGCGGTATTCAAAGAATACGTCCGCAAACTCGGCTCCCTTCGCCAGTGTGGCCGACAGCACCTTGCTGAGATCGGCCTTGGCCAACCGAAAATATGTATCGAGTATTGATGTTGGGGTCATCGGTTCGCCCGCAAACGCCCGCCCAAGCCACAGATCGCTTGTGGCGACCGCCGCCAGGGCCAAAGATCCTTTTGTAATGAATTCTCGCCGTTTCATAGGATACACTCCTCCGCCTAATTTTTATCGATAGATTTGAAAAAAGGACCGCTTAAGCCTAAACGCACAATGTCCAAAAAATGTTTCCTTCCGGAAAATTATCTTGCACAAGCCGTTTGGAAAAGGACGCTGTGCGCAAAGTTTCGGTTACAGATTCTTCTAACCTCTGCGCTCTTTGTGGCTAATTCTTCCCGCCACCTTTCAGCAAAGACCTGTCAGCAAAGATCACGGTCAGCGTCCACACGGCGGCGACGAGATAACCGGCGACCACATCGCTCGGATAGTGAACCCCGAGATAGATCCGCGACAGTCCGATCGCAAGTATTAGAAAGGCCGTTCCGAACCAAATGAGCGATCTTGTGCCTGTATTCTCTATATTTCGCACAACGATCCACGCGAGGATCGAGAAAAAGCAGAACGACCCGAGGGCATGGCCGCTTGGAAAGCTATATGAGGAAGGCACCGCATATTCGAACAAAGGCTCGGGGCGAACCCGCTGATAAACTGCCTTTAAGCCCAGGTTCAGCATTAGCTCGCCGCCGTTGGTTATCATAAAGAGCACGGCCTCTCGTTTCCATTTGATATACAGCAGAAAACCAAAGATCGCCAAACCGAGGAGCGTGAGAAAAGGCCAGTCGCCAATAAACGAGAAGGCGATCATCGCCTTGGTCAACATCGGGTCCGCAAACGAATTGACGCCACCGCGCACCCAGCTGTCAAAGCTTGCCGTATCACCTTCGCCCATCTCGTCAGCAAGCAAGCCAAAGGCGACGATACCCGCCATCGATACAAGAAACCCACGCGAAAGCCTCGCACCAATGCGTCTCACGAGACGCATCACTACCCCAAAAACCGAAAACCGTGCAAAATGCTCCCGCAATGGCATTTGATCCGTTATTGATAGTAGCCCGAAGTAATCAACACGTGAAACACAGGTCGTGCGAGTTCCACGCAGAAACGCCGTCTCGGAACAAGACGGCGTCAGCGGTAAGTGCAGTTTGTTCGAGATCTACAGTGAGAAGTTGAAATTGACGAAACCGGTCGCCCGAACGGGCTGGCCGTCGCGGGTAAAGGGTTTGAAACGCCATTTGCGGACCGCGTCTTTTGCAGCGGTCTGAAGCAACGCGGGGCCGCTTGTCTTTTGCACTTCGGCAACCTGGCCCGATTCGTCAACAGTCACCTCGACGCGGACGACTCCGGTTGACCTCATCGTCCTTGCGGCCGGCGGGTAGATCGGTGCCGCCTGGCGCGTCGCGAAGCCGATCAAAGACCCGACATCCATCGGCCCATCGTTTTTAGCTGCATCGCCCGGCCCTGATGCCTGCTTAGAAGCTTGAGTGTCTTCGCGGGAAGGATTCTGGATAACTATCGGCCGCGACGGCTCCTGCGTTTTCGGTTGTGAGATAACGGCAGGTTTTTCATTCACCGCAACCTGAGTTTCGGGCGGTTTTGTGGCCGACGGCATATTGACCGGCCGGCTGTCTACGATCTTTGTGACCAAAGGTGGATTTGAAGAAGGCGTGGACCCGGGAGTCATCAGCGCAGGGTTCGACGTAGCCGAACCCGTATTTGCCGCTACGGTTTGAGTCGGAACGACATTGGGGCTCGTGGTTCCGTCAACGGCATTTGTAATCACGCTTCGCGAACTGGCGAGCTGCTCGCGGGAATCTGCGTTCTCGTCTTTCCAGCGTTTTGCGTCGTAATCATCACGGGCAAACGAAGTTCGTGATGTGGTCGCCTCTTCGAGCAGAGCCATCGCGGTATCGGCCTTCGCGTTGTCCTTGCCATTCTCTTTCGCCTGAGAAATGACGAGTTCAAGCGTTTCACGCATCCGCTCGACATCATTGACAGCCTCAAGCGGGAGATTACGGTCGGCAACCATTAATCCAAGTGCCCTGTAACGCTCGATCTTCATCCTCGCGCCTTTCACGACCTGCCCTGCGATAGCGTTGTAAATATCAACGGCACCGGCCTTTGAGGTTTTTTGAGCATTGAACGCCTGGGTAAGAAAGTCTTGTGCCCGCTTGTAGTCGCCTTGTTCCAGATAGCTGTTCATCAACAGCACCGTCGCTACAGCTTGGACCGGAGCATCACTAGTCTCGCGACGAATGTTCTCGAGCTCGTAAATGGCGGCGTTGTAATTTCGGACGGCTATAAATGCCTTCGCCTTCGAGATACGCTCACGCATTATCTCGGCCGAAGTCGGTGTTTTTACAGGAGTTGCGACTGGAACTGTCGCGGGAGACGGAGTTTGCGGGCTTGTCGCCGACGGATCTTGAGGCACGGTTTGGGCGTCCGAAAACGCCGCTAACGCAATCACGACCAAAGAGACTAGAATGGGAAACCTTCTGACATTTACCGGCATTTTCTTCCTCCAAAACGGGTTGAATCTTCCGTAAAGGTCAAGCGAACTACTCAATACCTTGAAGGCTCACTTATGACGACCTGCCTAAATACTAAAAACGCGTATTCGTCTAAAAAATCATATTTGGCCGCGGCATCGAACCCCGCGTTTACTGCTTCAACAAACTTTGGATGATTTTTGTACGGTAAGCGTTTGCGTCTCTCTTTATAGCATTTTCGTCGAGCGTGAGCAACCTCCTGTTTAACATAACGACCTTTCCGTTTATCACTACGGTGCGGACATCATTCGCCTTGGTCGCGTAAACGAGGTGGGAATAGACGTTATAGACTGGGGTTTGGTTAAGACTGTCCATGTCCATAATGACGATGTCGGCCCGCTTGCCGCTCTCGATCGACCCGATCAGGTCTTCCATGTGCAAAGCCCGGGCACCGCCGATCGTAGCCAAAGCGAAAGCCTGAGCCGCCGAAAGCGTCTTTGGGTCGGCGGAAACAAGTTTATGCAGCTTTGCCGCCGTATCGATCTCTTCCCACATATTGAGATCGTTATTCGAGGCCGCACCGTCAGTTCCAAGGCCGACGCGAAGCCCTTTGCTCAGCATCGCCGGGACCCGTGCTGTTCCGGCCGCCAGCTTCATGTTCGACTGCGGGCAGTGGCCAATACCGACGTCATGCTTCTTGAGGAGATCAAGCTCGGCATCATTGGCCTGGATGACGTGGGCCGCGATCGTACGGTCGTTGAAGAACCCGATCTTCTCAACAAACTCGATCGGACGCTGGCCCTGATGCTTCTGCTGGATAAACTCGGTCTCGGTATTCGCTTCCGCAAGATGGATG
>JANNNS010000325.1:0-47546 GCA_031398645.1 Acidobacteriota bacterium | reverse complement strand
GGCCTTAACTGCGGCATGGGCCCGAATCATGTTCTGACCGCTCTGGAAAAAATGCGGGCGGTGACTTCCAAGAATCTCTCGGCTCAGCCAAACGCCGGACTTCCGCGTGACGTGCAGGGCCGCCAATTCTATATGGGTTCGCCGGAGTACATGGCGACCTTTGCAAAACGCTTCGTCCAAGCAGGCGCGAGATTTGTTGGAGGATGCTGCGGCACGACGCCCACCCACATTAAGCTCATCGCTGATTCCATCCGCTCGATCAGCCCGCGGCAGGCTCAGGTGTTCACAACCTCTGCCGCCGCGACGGTCACAGAGCTAAAGCCACACGATGTGACTGTGGTCGCTCCTGAAGACCGCTCGAACTGGTCACGTAAGATCGCCCGAGGCGAGTTTGTAACGTCGGTCGAGGTGTTGCCGCCGAAAGGGTGTGACGCTCAGAAGACCCTTGAGTCTATTGCGTTGCTTAAAGGAGCCGGCGTAGATGCCGTCAATATTCCCGACGGCCCGCGTGCTCAGACTCGAATGTCGGCGCAGGCGACAGCCGTTTTGGTCGAGCAAAAGGTCGGTATCGAGGCCGTCCTCCACTATTGCTGCCGTGACCGAAACCTGCTAGGGATGATGTCCGACCTGCTCGGAGCCGCAGCTCTCGGGCTGCATAACCTGCTTATCATCACGGGCGATCCGCCAAAAATGGGGCCGTATCCCGATGCTACGGCAGTTTTCGATATCGATTCGATCGGCCTGACCAACATGGCGAACAAGCTTAATCACGGGCTTGATCTCGGCAACAACCCAATAGGTATGCCGACGGCGTTTTCGATCGGCGTTGGCGTGAATCCAGGGGCCGTTAATTTAGAGGAAGAGATCCGACGTTTTGAATGGAAGGTTGAGGCCGGGGCCGAATACGCGATCACGCAGCCGGTTTTTGATACCGAACAGCTACGGACTTTCCTGGACCGAATTTCTCACGTAAAGATCCCAATAGTCGCCGGCATTTGGCCTCTGGTTAGCTTCCGAAACGCCGAGTTCCTGCACAACGAGGTCCCCGGTGTAAACGTAACGCCGGAGATCCTTGAACGAATGCGAATTGCGTCGGAGAACAGCAAAGAAGCTGCTCGTGAAGAAGGCATAGCGATCGCTCGAGAATCACTTATTGAGGTGAGAGACGTTATCGCCGGTGTGCAGGTGTCGGCCCCGTTCGGCAACGTAAAGTACGCTCTTCAAGTTTTCGACGCACTGGACGAAATCGATTCCGCCGACCGATCTCGAATCGTGCAAGCCTCCATCTAAGTCGGTAGTGGTGTAAAATATTGTTTGACACTTCCGGCTCAAGAACTGTATCTTGAATTGGGCTCACCCCTCTTTCTCTCATAATTCCTTCCCAACCTGACCAGACACCTCCGGCACTTGCCGTCGTGTCCGGCATTTACTTACCAGTCAAAATGGAGGTTTTCTGAGATGGAAGCTTTTTCCCGTAGTAACGGAGTCCGTGCTTATCGCGCGAAATTCCTCGCCACCAGGCTATGGCTCGCGGCTTTACTTTTGGTTGTCCTAACCGCTCCCGCCTTTCCTGCTTTCTACAACGGTACAAATTTTGGAGCGATCCCCGATGGCAATGCGGGAGCACCTCCACAGTGCGGGCCTGCCCGCGACGTTACCTTCAATGTAGGTGGACTGATATCTGCTGGCTCGGCTAGTGTTGCCTTTACGATGACGCACTCGTATATCGGCGATCTACAGATCAGCTTGATCGCACCCGACGCAACCTCAATGATCCTTATGTCGCGTGTTGGAGCGACGAACACCGTTCCGTTCGGCGATACTTCGAACATGAGCGGTACGTACACTTTTTCGGATACCGGAGCAGGCGGAATATGGGCGGCGGCTGCGGGCGTGAACGGAAATCAGAATATTCCGGCCGGAACATATCTCACGCAAGTTGCCGGGCCGTTCTCGCCGGTCAATCCCGGCCCTGCATTTACCAGTATGAATGCCGTCTTCGGTGGCCCTAGTCCGAATGGCATCTGGACGTTGCGTTTTGCAGACTGCGCAGCCAGCGACACCGGCTCGGTAACGGCCGCCACGTTGACGCTGCAGGGTCCGCTCGCCGGTGAGGCAGTGGTGAGCGGCCGAGTAGCGACCGCGGACGGCGCTGGGATCAAGAACGCTGTTGTCAGGATCTCGGGTGGTAATCTTTCCGAGCCTATGCGTACGATCACCGGACCATTTGGCTACTATAGTTTTGAAGTACCTGCCGGACAGACGTACGTTCTTTCGGTTGCCTCGAAAAGATACTTTTTCCAGGAGTCTATTCGATTGGTAAACGTCGGCGAGGACTTTGCTGATCTGGACTTTGTTGCGTTGCCAACAAACGTCAGGATGGCCCCGGAGTAACCCTCGGGACAAGCGTCTCACTCGGAACGACTGCGATCACTCGCGGCCGTTCAGTATTTAATTGTTCGGATCGTCCCGGCTCGATAATTCTGTGGATTTGGATCTGGAGGGCAAGTAAGCGTAAATCTGTGATTGAAGTCTCCGATCGAGACGTCTCGCCACTCATAGGTTACGATCGCTCCATCCTCGAACTCATATTCGCGTTCGATCCTGGCGTTCTCGTAAACGGTCGGAGTTTCGCGGACGATCCTATCTGTCTCGTCATTCATTATTATCGCGACGTATTTTTCAGTGCTCATTGACTTCTACGGGCGGAGGACGATCTTGCCCAAAGCTTTACTTTCCACGACCTCATGATGAGCGATCGGTGCGTCGGCAAGTGCGAATGTGCGGCCAACATAGGGCTTCAAGTTACCGCCTTTAAAGCCTTCAAAGATAGCGGTGTGTATCTCGTCCAGCTTTTCCTGGGGAGCGTTGAAGAGCGACATCCCATAGATGGTCGCGTCCTTTGTCATCGCGAGCCGCGGCGTAAATTGGATGCTACCTCGATTTCCCACTACGACGATCCGGCCAAACATCCCGAGAGCTTCGAAATCTCGTTCAAGATTTACGTTCGCGAGCATTTCGATGATCACATCGACGCCTTTGCCGCCTGTGTGCTCGTGGATGTATCCAAAATGATCTTCATCGGTGTGATCGAAAACCGCGTCGGCTCCATTTTCTTTCGCAAGCTCTTTTCCTTCATCAGAACTCGCGGTACCGATCACAGTCAGTCCTTTTGCCTTCGCCCACTGGACCGCGGCAAGGCCGACGCCGCCCGAAGCTCCGTGTACTAGAACAGTTTCGCCCGCTCTTGCTCCCGCCTTTTGGAAAAGAGCCCGATACGATGTAGCGTATGGCGTCCAAATACCCGCACCCGCTTCAAAGCTTATGTCATCGGGCAGTTTACCGAGATGAGCTTCGCTGCAGAGTGAATATTCAGCGTAAGTTCCGGAAATCGAGCCCGCCGTGTAAACCCGATCACCGCGCTCAAAGTTTGCCACATTCTCGCCCACCGCTTCCACAATACCTGCTCCATCTTTGCCAGGTGTATAAGGAAGTCCCGGCGCATGAGCGTGAATTCCGGTCATAAGGTAGGTATCGACAGGATTAACACCCGCGGCTTCGACCTTGACCAGCACCTGCGAACTCGTAGGAGTCGGTGTCTCGACCTCCTCCAACTTCATCACCTCAGGCTCTCCAAATTCTCTTACGACGATTGCTTTCATAGGGCTCCAACACCTTCAGTTTGTCACTTCTGCCCGACAAATTTCGGTTTGGCTGAGATTATTCCACCGTCACCGATTTGGCCAGGTTCCGGGGCTGGTCCACGTCACACCCACGGCGGACGGCGATGTGATACGACAGCAGTTGGAGCGGCACTACAGACAAGATCGGCCCGAGAAGATCGGATGTTTGCGGAATCTCGATCACGTGATCCGAAACCTTAGAGCTCATTCCGTCGCCCTCGGTCAAAACGGCAACGATTATTCCGTCACGCGCCTTTACCTCGACAATATTCGAGTGGGTCTTCTCGTATCTAAGCTGGCTTGCCGGGTCGGCCTCGTCCCTTGTGTTAATTATGACCACCGGGAGTTTTTCGTCGATCAGAGCGTTCGGCCCGTGCTTCATTTCGCCGGCCGGATAGCCTTCGGCGTGGATATAGCTGATCTCTTTCAGCTTCAACGCACCCTCGAGGGCGACCGGAAAATTGATCCCGCGGCCGAGGTATAGAAAATCCTGCACGCGGAAGAAATCCTTCGACAACTCTTCGATCGAGTCAGCATCATTCAAAAGCTGTTCGATCTTCAGCGGCAGCTCGGCGAGGTCTTGCGCCAGCTTTTTCGCCCCGTTCTCGTCGATCAGTCCACGGACCTGCGCCAGGTGGGAAGCGAATAAATAGAGTGCGACCATTTGTGACGTGAACGCCTTGGTCGAGGCGACCCCGATCTCAGGCCCGGCGTGCGTCAGTATGGTGCCGTCAGCTTCGCGATGGATCATCGAACCCTGTACGTTGCAGATCGCAAGGACCTTGCAGCCAGCCGAGCGAGCCTCGCGCATTGCCGCTATCGTGTCGGCCGTTTCACCTGATTGCGAGATCACGATCAGGAGGTCCGTTTCCCTTAGGACCGGATCGCGATAACGAAACTCCGAAGCATAATCGACCTCGACCGACAGCCGGGCGAGTTTCTCGATCATGTACTTGCCCGCAAGCCCCGCGTGCCACGACGTACCGCATGCAGCGATCTTCACCGATGTCACAGCCTTAAGATCTTCGTCCGAGATATCCATCGGATCCAGATATATCTTGCCCGTGTCAAGCGAAACACGTCCCTGAGAGGTATCACGAACCGCGCGCGGCTGTTCGTATATCTCCTTTAACATGAAGTGTTTAAAGCCGCCTTTCTCTGCCATGATCGGATCCCACGTGATCCGCTGCTGCTTCGGCTCGAGAATGTTCCCGTCGAAGTCGGTAACGCGTACCGAATCCTTGGTGAGCACCGCTATCTCGCGGTCGCCGAGGAAGAATACGTCACGAGTATGCTGAAGAATGGGCGGAATATCCGACGCCACAAAGAACTCGCCGTCGCCGAGGCCGATAACCACCGGCGGACCTTCGCGGACCGCGATGATGGTGTCCGGAACATCGACCGAGATGATCGACAACGCAAAAATGCCCTTTAGTTCCTTGACCGATTTGCGGACGGCCTCTTCGAACGGCATGCCATCATCGGTTACGTAATGCCCTATGAGGTGGGCTACGACCTCAGTGTCGGTCTCGGTCTTAAAGGTGCTGCCGTTCTCCGCCAGCCTTTCCTTTAATGCCAGATAGTTTTCGATGATCCCATTGTGAACGACGACGATCTTGCCTGACTGGTCCCGATGCGGGTGAGCATTTTCCTCGGTCGGTCTACCGTGCGTAGCCCAACGAGTGTGCCCGATCCCGTAATTTCCATCCAACGGACTTAGCCGGATAGCCTCTTCCAAATTACGAAGCTTTCCTTCCGCCCGGCGCAGTTCAAGATGGCAGTTATCATCGACCACCGCGATCCCAGCCGAGTCGTAACCGCGATACTCAAGTTTCCGCAACCCGTCAATGATCAACGGCACAACCTGTTTATTTCCAACGTATCCAACGATTCCACACATATAATTAGACGAGATTACTTGGTCCCAGAGTTGCCCTTACCAGTATTGAGGCTAAGGTCCTTGATCTTCTTCGCTGGGGCCCCGACAACCAGAGAGCCGGCCTCAACATCTTTTGTGACCACGCTTCCCGCTCCCGTCACCGCATCGTCACCAACTTTCACCGGAGCCACGAGCATCGTATCCGACCCGATCTTTACACGATCGCCAATATGAGTTTCGTGTTTGTTCTTGCCGTCGTAGTTGCAGGTGATCACGCCCGCTCCGATATTTGTTTCTGCTCCGATGGTCGCGTCGCCAAGATAGGTCAGGTGACTTGCCTTAGAACCCTTGCCAAGGCGCGTTTTCTTAAGTTCAACGAAATTGCCGACCTTTGAACCCTCGGCCATCACAGCTTTTCCGCGCAGATGAGCCATCGGGCCGACGGTACAGTTGTTTTCAACCTGTGAATCGGTGATCAAACAATTGTCGCGGATCTCGACGTTGTCGCCGATCGTAGCGTTAACAAGCCTCGAACCGGGCCGGATCGTGCATCCGCTGCCGATCTCGGTCGCACCTTCTATAAAAACGTTCGGATGTATGACCGTGTCTCGTCCTATGACAGCCTGGGCGCTGACATACGCGTTCTTCGGATCGATGAATGTAACGCCGTGCTCAAGCATCAATCTCGCGACGGTCCGTCGACGCAAGAGTCGTTCAAGATCGGCAAGCTGAACGCGGTTATTTACGCCTTCGATCTCCTGTGCGTCGTTGAAATGAAATATTGCGACATTTTCTCCCGCCTTGCGTAAAAGCTCGGGGACATCAGTAAGATAATATTCGCCTTGTGAATTGTTGTTCTTTACCGCCGACAGAGCAAAATAGAGTTTTTGCGAATCAAAACAGTAAATTCCGGCGTTAATTTCAGCGATCTGCTTTTCGTCCTCGCTTGCGTCCTTTTGCTCAACAATGCGGTCAAACGAACCCGAATCATCTCGCACTATGCGTCCGTAACCCGTCGGATCGTTCAGTCTCACCGTAAGTATTGTGCACGCTGCTCCCTGCTCCAGATAGCGATGATGATGCTGGACCAAAGCGGCGAGGGTCTCGGGCCTTATCATCGGAACGTCGCCGGATAGAACAACAAGAGTTGAATCTGTGTCCTGCAAATAAGCGCGTGCCGCATTCACCGCGTCGCCGGTCCCAAGCTGCTGCTCCTGGGTTACGAATTCAACCTTCTGTCCGTCTAGTTCGTTCAGAACGGCCGCCTTCACATGCTCGCCCTGGTGCCCGATCACAACATAGATGGTTTCGGGTGCCAGTGCAGTCGCGGTGCGGCATACGTGATTGATGAGCGGCTTACCGTCCATCTGGTGCAAAACCTTGGCCAGGCCGGACCTCATTCGCGTACCAAGGCCCGCCGCCAGGATCAGGACGTTCAAAGATCTTTGTTCTGTAAGACTGTCAGGCATTAATACATTTCACTGGTCGGCGGATTCTCACTAAGGCTTACCACGGCTAACTGTTGACAACACAGCTTAATACAGTTTGTGCAAGCTTTATCGGATCGTGACGGACCTTCTCCCCAGCATCCAGTAGATTACCATAAACAACAGTTGCACCTTCAATCGAATTACCTGATATCGAGCCATGAACGCCGATCTGTTTGGCCCCTTCAACTTCATACAGAGAAGACTGTAACTCACTGATCCGCTGGTGATTGACGATGATGTGGTCGAATCTGACTTCAGGCACATAATCGCCGACTATCTCAATATGACGTCTCGCGTTCAGGCCATCGGTCTCGCCCGGCTGGGTCATTAAATTACATACAAAAACCTTGACAGCCGACGAGTCCGCGATCGCCCTTGCAACGCCCTGCACGAGGAGCGGCGGCAACAAACTTGTGAATAGCGATCCGGGGCCGAGCGTTATCAGGTCCGCGGCGGCGATCGCTGCCAGAGCTTCGGGCAACGGCTGACAGTCAGCAGGTTCCAGATACAGGCGTTTGAGAGAACCTCCCAGCTTCCCTATTGCCGTTTCGCCGCGAACTGTTGATCCATCGGCTAATTCCGCTGCGAGCCTGACATCCGCGAGTGTAGCCGGATAGATATGTCCTTTGCTCGCAAGGATCTCGGACGAAAGCTTCACAGCCTCAGCGAAATCTCCCGTTATTTCGGAGAGAGCAGCCAGAAAAAGGTTGCCGAAGTTATGCCCGCCAAGGTCGCCAATACCGCCAAATCGATGCTGAAAAAGCTGCGACAAGAGGTTAGAGTCTTCGGAAAGAGCGACCATGCAGCTGCGGATATCGCCGGGCGGCGGCATTTGTAGTTCGTCCCGCAAACGGCCAGAACTGCCTCCGTCATCTGACACGGCGACGATCGCAGATAGGTGCTCGATGCTAAAGCCGTCGAGGCCGTTTGCACCTACAAATTTCTTAAGGCCCGACAACAGCGTTGCCAAGCCCGTTCCGCCGCCGATAGCAACGCAATTTAGATGTTTCTTGTTTAGATTCGTCAGTATCGTTTGCCCTACCCGAGTCTCTCACCCAATATAATGCCATTTTGCCAAAGCTATAGAATACGGACATTCCGCTCATTTTTCCTTTCTTTTCGTGTCCGGTTCGATGCCCATCAAAAAATACTTGAAGCGATCGGCGCGGATATGTTAGATTTGTTGGTGAGGTTCTTCCCAGAAACCCGCCTCTCGTCGCTCAATTCATTTCGCCCCAGCAAAACTTGCCGCTATAATCAGGTAAAGAGAATATCAAATGGCTCAATCGCCTTTTATTTTACAAGAACACCAGTTTCAAAGGCTAAAGATGGTTTTGGCCCGATTGTGTGTCGAATGTGCGTCCCGCGTCGTCTTTTTGGTCGACCGTGACGGACAAACGATAGCCTTTCATGGCGATATCGGCGACATGGACACGATGAGCTTTTCATCGCTCGCGGCCGGCAACGTTGCCGCGACCAGCAGCATGGCAAAGCTGATCGGCGAAGATGTCTTTCCGGCCGTCGTCCACGAGGGCGAACGGGAAAGCATTTTTATAAGCGTCATCGGCCGCAGCCTGCTCGTGGTTGTTTTCGACGAAAGATCGACGCTCGGCCTCGTCAAACTAAGGACAAAGAAGGCCAGCTTTGAGGTTGCCTCGATCCTCGATGAAGCCGTTCGGGACTCTCATACGTTCAGCATGAACAATTCCTCGGTTTTTGCCGAGATCACCGACGAGGACATAGACAGTCTTTTCGGCTAAACGACTTTGATATAGAATAATCGGCAAAAGCTATGACATTCATTAACTACGCGTCACGTGAGATCAACTGTAAGATCGTTTACTACGGCCCCGGGCTTTGTGGCAAGACGACGAATCTTCAGTACATCTACGATTCGACCGCACCTCAAGCAAAAGGCAAGCTCATAAGCCTCGCAACCGAGACTGACCGAACATTGTTCTTCGACTTCATGCCGTTGGAACTGGGCACGGTTCGCGGATTCAAAACTCGATTTCACTTATACACCGTCCCCGGACAAGTGTATTACGATGCATCGAGAAAGCTTATTCTGAAGGGTGTCGATGGAGTCGTTTTCGTCGCCGATAGCCAGGATGAGCGGATGGACGCCAATATCGAGTCGCTTTACAACCTCGAAGAAAATCTGCAGACGCAGGGATATGACCTCGCCCAGTTGCCATATGTCTTGCAGCTGAACAAACGAGACCTGCCGAATGTAACGCCGATAGAAGAATTAACGGGTGAATTGACCCGAAAAGGCGAGCCTGTGTTCGAAGCTGTCGCAACCGACGGCACCGGAGTTTTCGACACGCTGAAAGCGGTCGCCAAGCAGGTTTTGACGGAATTAAGGAAAAGTTAACTCGACCGAACGCTCGGAAAATTGAAAAAGCCGCCGTATCCCTGGATACAGCGGCTTTTTCGCCCGCCCCTTGCTCGATATTAGATAAAATGGGTTATCTACAGATGTGTTCGAGAAAGATTTACAACCGGATTCACCGGGCTCGTATTTTTTACAGTATTTCAAAAACGCCGGAGCAGGAGCTTCCGGCGTCTTCGTTTGTGCACTGCCTCAGCAGCTAGCCTACTTAGGCATCAAAACTGAGTCAACGACGTGGATCACACCATTCGACTGCATCACGTCGGCGATCGTCACCTTTGATTTTCCGCCTTTCTCATCGGTGAGGATAACGTCCTTACCTTCCAAAGTTGCCGTCAGAGTGCCGCCTGCGACCGTTTTGAAGGTTGCCTTTCCCTTTCCGTCCTCGATCGCCTTCACGATCGATGCTGCATCCTGCTTACCGGCCACGACGTGGTAGGTAAGAATGCCGGTAAGCGTCTTCTTATTCTCCGGCTTAACCAGCGTATCGACGGTTCCTGCAGGAAGCTTATCAAACGCCGCATTTGTCGGTGCAAAGACCGTGAACGGGCCAGCACCTTTCAGTGTATCGACTAGTCCGGCAGCCTTGATCGCCGTGACGAGCGTCGTGTGATCCTTGGAATTGACTGCGTTGTCAACAATGTCCTTGGTCTTCAGCATCGGAGCACCGCCGACCATCGGACCGTCGCCAGCGGGAGCCGCGTTGGAATTCGAGGTGTTCGACATGGCATTATTCGCCATCGAATTGCTCGACATCGAGCTGTTCGCCGGTTTCATCGCATTGTTTGTCGTATTTGAATTATTGGTTGCCGCTCCGCCGCATGCCGCAATAAAGGTTGCCGTTGCCGCGAAAGCTGTGGTTAGGATCAATTTCTGTTTCATATGGTCTCCTCAAAGAGTTCTATCAAAACGTAAAGAAACGGCTGCCTCGGTTTCTCAGTCGAGGAATTGTCCGCCCGTCTCTTTGGTTCTGGATGGTATTCGGCGGGAAATCAAAGATAGATTCGCAAAATGCATCAGCGGCAAAATTCTAAGGCCGCCTCACCTTTCGATGAGGCGGCCGATTACGCCTTCCCTTGCTCGAAGACAGGATCAAGATCAATTCGGACATGAAGGCGTAAGCTTCGCTTCGTCCTAGTTTTACAGGAAGTCCGTACCGTTTTATGTATTCGGGAAGAAAGGAGGACCGGATTCACATTCTTTGAACGCTCCGTACCTGACAGAAAAAGGCCGCTATGCGAAATGCACAACGGCCTTAAAATACTGGCGGAGCCGACGGGGCTCGAACCCGCGACCTCCAACGTGACAGGCTGGCGTTCTAACCAACTGAACTACGACTCCGCACTTTGAGTCTCGAGTTTTGAATCACGAGAGGAGAGCATGATCTTGCGGCTCTCGACTCAAGGCTCTAAACTCTCGACTCGATTCTGGTGGGCACGAAGGGACTCGAACCCCTAACTTCCTCCTTGTAAGGGAGGCTGTCTACCAATTGACGTACGTGCCCGAAAAACACCTTTCCGTCAAAAAGGCGAACCCCAATCCTACGAATTTGAAGTAAGGATGTCAAGTTTTGGGGTGGTAACCGCTAAAACTTCTATGATCCGCGTTCCAGGATGTGAGTTGCGATCTCGGCCAGAAGCGTCGTGGGCCTTTCAATATGCTTCAGGGTTGAGATCGTCTCCTCACACAGACGGCGAGCCATAGCGGCGGTTTCGTCTATACCGAAAATGCTGGGGTACGTGGCTTTGCTGGCAGCAATATCCTTCCGCGCCGTCTTGCCAAGATCTTCGGTCGTTTGCGTGACATCAAGCAGGTCGTCCGTTATCTGGAACAATAATCCGAGCTTGGACGAATATGCCGCGATCGCGTCAACTTCGGGCCCGGTCCCATTGCCGATGATCACGCCAGCCATTCCGCATGCCGCGATCAGTGCTCCGGTTTTAAGACGATGTATCTGCTCGATCTGATCAATGGAAACGGTCTGCCCTTCCGCTTCAAGGTCAAGCTGCTGTCCGGCCACCATCCCGAATGGCGTGCCGGCCGATCTTGCAAGCTCTGTAACAAGCCTTATCCTCATTTCGGCTGAGAGGGAATCATCCTCCGCCACCGCTTGGAAGGCCAGTGTTTCAAGCACGTCGCCCGCAAGGATAGCTGTCGCCTCGTCAAATTTCTTATGACAGGTGAGTCGGCCGCGACGCAGGTCGTCGTTGTCCATCGACGGTAAGTCGTCATGGATAAGCGAATAGGTATGGATCATTTCGACGGCGGCCGCCGTACGAACGAGTTTGTCAGGAGGGACGCCAAATACCTCACCTACGGCGAAGACCAACGCTGGCCGGAATCGCTTTCCGCCCGCAAAAAGGCTCCACCGGATTGCCTGATGAAGTCGCTGAGGTGCGACGTCCACCTGCGGAATGAGGCTGTCCAGCGATTTATCGACGATCCTAATCGAATCGGCCAGGAATTGGTCTAAGTTGCTCACAACCCCAGAATTATCGTTCAATTGAAAATGCAATTCAATTTACGTCGACGTAACGCGCGGTGATCGCACTGACTTTTTGCGAATAGGCGTGTGATAAGCTAAATTTCAGCTAGATCAATGGCAGTAAACAACCAAGAATTCAGGGCAGCATTGTCCCGCTTCCCTAGTGGAGTTACGATCGTGACAACCCGCGACGGCAACGAGCGATTTCACGGTATAACCGTTTCGGCATTCTGCTCGCTGTCGCTCGATCCGCCGCGTGTCCTGATCTGCATCGAAAAAACCGCTGGCAGCCACATAGCTCTTGAAACCTCTCAGGCGTTCGTGGTCAATATGCTTAGTGTGGAACAGCGCGAATTGTCCGAAAGATTTGCTTCCACGGCCGAGGACAAGTTCGAATCGATCGCATTCGACGTCGGTATCGACGGAATTCCCATACTTCTCGGGTGTCTCGCTACCCTCGAATGCCGCGTGACAAACGCTCATGATGGCGGCGACCATTCCATCTTTGTCGGAGAAGTCGAAAAAGCGACGGTGAATGACGGTGATCCGATAGTTTATTTCCGGGGCGATTACAGAAACATCGCCGCCTAAACGATGAAACGAATTTCAGCCAATGCGTCCCTGTTGATTATCATCTTCGCTCTCGCGACCGGACAGTGTTTCAGCCAAACGCTCAACTGGTACAAAGGAAACACGCACACCCACACGCTGAACAGCGATGGCGATTCGACGCCAGACGATGTTGTGAAATGGTACCGTGAACACCGGTACAATTTTCTATTCATGACCGACCATGAGTATCTGACCGATCCTGGCCCGCTGAATGCTCTGTACGGAAAGACCGGCGGATTCCTCGTAATCGCGGGTCAGGAAGTCACAGATTCTTTTGACAGGAAGCCGCTCCACTTGAATGGTCTCGGTGTTTCAAGGGTAGTTATGCCGAACAAGCTTCCGGGCGCCGTCGAAACTCTCCAGAGGAACATTGACGACGTGATAAGAGCAGGCGGGATCGCACAAATAAATCATCCGAATTTCGGCTGGGCATTGACGGCAGACCAACTCATAAAGCTGCAAAACTACACCTTGCTCGAGATACACAACGGCCATCCGCTAGTGAACAATCTAGGCGGCGGAGGCATGCCCAGTGCGGAAGCGATCTGGGATGCGATACTGTCGAGCGGCAAACTTGTGTTCGGCGTCGCCGATGACGACTCACACTTTTTCAAACGGATCGGCGACCCGACCGCCCCAACGCCCGGCCAGGGTTGGATATTCGTCCGTGCAACCGAGTTGACCCAATCTGCCATCATTGCATCGCTCAAGAAGGGAGATTTTTACGCGTCGACCGGTGTCGAACTCGCCGACTATCAGGCGGACAAGAGTAGGATCATTGTTACGGTCCGCGAAGAACGGTCGAGCAAATACCGGATACAATTCATCGGCCGCAGCGGCCGCATCCTGAGCGAATCTCTCACCAGTCCAGCCGCTTATTCCATCAAAGGGGATGAGGGCTACGTTCGGGCGAAAATATTGGAATCGAACGGGAAAAGGGCCTGGACCCAGCCGGTCATGATCGTCCGTCCTTGAAGTGTCAAGAATCCAGGATCTCCTGAAGATCGGCTTCTGACAAACTGTACGATTCGTTGCAGAAACCGCACGTCATTTCCGCTCCTTTATCTTCGATGAGCATCGACTCAACCTCTTGCGTGCCGAGCGCGGCGATGAGAGCCTTTGCCTTTTCGAGCGAGCAGTTACATTGAAAAGCAACTTCGCTTTCTTCGAGTACTTTGAAATCAACCTCGCCGAGGGAAGCGGCCAGGAGTGCTTCCGGCCCGGCACCTTGTTCTATCAGCATCGTGACGTGAGGAGCATGGCGAATCGTGTCCTCGATCATTGTCACGATATGCTCATTCGCCCCTGGAAGCATCTGGATCAGCACACCACCCGACGCCGCAACGAACGGTTCACTACTCTTTAGGAGTACGCCAAGGAGTACGGCCGACGGGATCTGTTCAGACTTTGCCAGATAGTACGCAAAGTCTTCTGCGATCTCGCCGGACACGATCGGGACCGAACCAATGTATGGTTCCTTGTGCATTCCGATGTCGAATCCCGATTCACGGATCACGTAGAACGTACCATTCCCTACAACTCCGCCGACGTCAAACTTTCCGTTATTGGCCGGCGGAAGTTCCGCGTCGGGGTTCCTGACATATCCGCGGACAGTGCCGTTGCCAGTCGTCTCAGCAATGACACCGCCGATCGGGCCATCGGAATCGATCTTGACGGTCAGCCTGTCGTAGTCCTTAAATGTTGTGCCGAGCAAAAGGGTTCCGGTCAGCATCCGTCCAAACGCAGCGGAAACAGTTGGCGACGTCTGATGACGACGGACGGCCTCTCGTAAAACGTCGGTCGTGATGGCGGCTGAGACGCGGATAGTATCGCCGGCAGCGGTTCCCCTGATGAGCTTGTCCATTACCACTTAGTTTTTGAAATCGGAACGGGCATTGTCAAATCGGTTCGGCTGATCGAAGTTAAATGAATACATGAGGTTTATCCCATTTATTGTTGCCATTCGATATGTTACCGCTATATATTGTGGAAGTTTTTTGTTGACAAGGGCGATTCAGATGATCTACGATTTGCTCAAATGTGGCTGCGACAGCGGACCCTTTCCGCATTCCGCATTCACGTCCGATCCACCCGGAATTGCTTCACCAATATTATTCAAAGTGTTAAAATAGAGTTAAATTTTAGGTCGCTCCGCTGACGCTCGGAACCGCAGTTCGGCAAAGGAGAGTTAACAGAATGAGTCAGGCATTTGAAGCAGCAACTGTAAAAACACTAGTCGAAGAAACTGGCAGCCACGCGACAGGCCAGCGCACATATAAGCCACTCGGACTTAATGCCGAGAAGGTCGTTGCAAAGCGCTATTCGATCAAAGATGAGCGGGGCGAACCGCTGGAAACCTGGGCAGACATCGTCCGGCGTGTCGTTGGTCATGTCTCGACTGCTGAAGTGGATCCGGCTGAGCGAAACAGCTTCTACGATGAAATGACTGCGATCATGCTGGACCGCGAGTTTATCCCGAACACTCCTTGCCTGGTGAATGCCGGCAAACCGAAAGGCCAGCTTGCGGCGTGCTTTGTTTTGAATGTGCCCGATTCAATAGAAGGGATCATGGAGCACGCACAAAACGTCGCGATCATCCACCAGACCGGCGGCGGAACCGGTATGACCTATGAGTTTCTTCGTCCTGCGGGCTCGATGGTGAACTCGACTCGCGGCGTCGCCTCAGGGCCGGTCAGCTTCATGAACATCGTCAACCAGACGACCGAGGTCGTGAAACAAGGCGGCGTTCGGCGCGGCGCCAACATGGGCATTCTTAGCGTGAATCACCCGGACATCCTGCGTTTCATTCACGCAAAGAACGACCAGAGCAGCCTGACGAATTTCAACATCTCGGTTACCGTTACCGACGCATTCATGGAAGCCGTCGACCGGGGCGTGTGGTTCCAGACCGAGTTTAATAGCGATCCGTGGACACAGGCTGTATTTGATCCAGTCAGCGGTGTGGACTATCTTCTTTACCGACGGGCCGATGGTTCGACCGTTACGTTTGCCGACAGATTCGCTTTCGAAACTGCAGACCTATCTGATTGCACCGCTGAAGAACCGCCGATGCCGGGAATGGTATTTGCCCCCGATATTTGGAAACGCATCATTGCCTCCGCCCATAAATATGCCGAGCCTGGCGTGATCTTCATCGACGAGGTCAATCGCCACAACCACCTGATGGCCTCGATGGGACCGATCTATGCGTGCAATCCCTGCGGCGAACAGCAGCTTCATTTTAATAACTCGTGCAATCTTGGCTCGATCGACGTGGCGAAGTTTTTCAAGATCGGTGACGACCCGGCTTCGATCGACGGAAGTGTCGACTGGGAACGTCTGGCTCATACTGTCCACCGGAGTACTCAGTTTTTGGATAATGTGGTGGACGCCGGATATTTTCCGCTGGCAGCTATCGACGATGTTGTAAAGCGCACGCGCCCTGTCGGCTTAGGGATCATGGGCTTCGCTGATCTTTGCCTGAAGTTGGGCGTGACGTACGGCGAGCCGGATTCACTTGATCTGATCGAGCGTGTGATGGGATTTGTAAGGCGCGAGGCTTGGGTCGCCTCCCTTAAGCTTGGTGCAGCGAAAGGCGTGTTCCCCGAGCTCGAAGCCAACCGCGAGGCTTACACCAGATTCCTTCGTGACGAGATCGGCATTCCCGACGAGGTCGCAATAACCCCGCGAAATTACGAAGTAACCACGATCGCCCCAACCGGCACGATCTCGCTCGTCGCAGAAACCTCGTCCGGTATAGAGCCCAACTTCTCCTGGGCATACGTCCGCCAGGACACTGTCGGTACGAGGACTTATGTGCATGCCCCGGCGGCGGAAGCTCTAGGCTTGGAGGTCGATCAGACCAATGAAGATTCGATCAAGGCGGCGGCGGAGTATGTAGTTGAAAATGGGTCAAAGCTCCCCGCGCATTTTATTTCGGCGATGGAGATAAATTCGATCGATCACGTAAAGGTTCTTGCCGCTGCTCAGAAGCATGTTGATAATGCGATCTCGAAAACCTGCAATGGTGCTGCCGACGACACGATCGAATCAGTGGACGAGCTTTACCATCTCGCCCGTGAACTCGGCTGCAAGGCTGTCAGCTATTATCGCGACGGCAGCCGCGAAGGCCAGGTGCTGAATGCAATGAAGGTGAAGGGGTCGACAAGCGAAGATGAGGAGCAGACTTCACCGGCAGACGACCAAGTCTCATCCATGCCGCTAAATTCCGCTACTCGTACAGAACGTCCCCGTGAACTTCAGGGTTCTACCTGGCAGATCCCATTCGAGACGCAAAACTTGTACGTGACCGTAAATCACGACGGCCACCGGGTCCTAGAGGTTTTTGTTGCCGGGCCTATCAGTGCCGGAGTAGGCCTGCTCGCGTCAAAGATGCTGCGTGGGGGTTTTGAAGTTCCGGAGGTTGCCCGTAGCCTGAACAAGGTGACCGCCACTCATGCTGTCTGGTTCAACAAGCGTCTTCTCACATCTCCTGAGCAAGCAGTTGCTGAATGCCTGCTGCTTATCGACCGGAGGCTAAAAAACCTGCCCGAATCACAGCGGGCAATGAAAGCGGAAATGTCGTCGGAAACGGAGCGTCCCGCGATGTCGAACCTTATCGGCGAATGTCCCGAATGCCGCGGCCAGCTCGAACACGCCTCGGGCTGTGATTTTTGCCGCGACTGCGGCTATTCTAAGTGCAAGTAAAGGCTCAATCTTAAGACTTTCATTTTCGTAGCCGCTCGCGTCAAAATCTTGACCCGAGCGGCTAATTAGTGCTATTTCTATTAGTTGGATTCTCACTTCACCTTCGATCTTTCGCTTTTTTCAAGGAGTTTCAATGTACAGGAAGTTTTCAATTGCGTTGGCATTTATCAGCCTTGCACTGACCGTGTCATCCGTTGCCGCAAGTGACGGCGAAAATGTTAGCTCACGTTCAAAAAGAGCTGCAAAAAAATTAGTCATCACGGCAAAAGCTTGGGGTCCGACGCAGGCAGATGTCGATGCAGCCCGGCAGCGTGCAGCGTCAAGCGAGGTCGTACGTCGTGAATTGAACGGTGCGAAGTACCGCGAGCTTGGGTTCGAATATCTTTACGACGAAAGCGAAACGAAAGCACAGGCTTCAAGGCCGCCGACGCGTTTTCGGGTAACTTATTATAATTACTCGACGGACCAAGCTCTTTATGCGGAAGGTAACTTTGCCGGTAACGAGCCGATATCCGCACGATGGGTTAATGCCATTCCCGGCGTGGGAGAACCTGAGATCACCGCGGCATACAACTTGATCGGCCAGCTTCCAGAATTTGCTGCCAAACGACAGGCGAATAAGGTCGAATTCTACGAAGCGATGCCGCCGACCACGGTCGTGAACGGTGAACGGCTTGTAAATATTGGGATAATGGATCCGAAGACGGGTGAGAACCAGATAGTTGGCGTTAGTTTCAAAAATAACAACATAGTCAAATACGCTGACAATGCCCCGCCAACATCCGCAGCCACACCAGAGGCCTGCGGGATACCTAATGCCGGGCAAGGGAGTACTGGCCAGGGCTTGGCAGGCCAGGCTACGTTGACCGTAAACGATACCGGCGGCAACACGCTGTGGGAAATGCTGATCATTAGGCCTTCATCTTCTTCGGGCAGAAGCTTTGAACGCTCTGGCCTGGAGATCCGCGATGTAAAGTACAAGGGCAAGATGGTCTTGAAGCGCGGCCACGTCCCTATCCTGAACGTTCAGTACACTCAGGGTTGCGGGCCGTTCCGAGATTGGCAGTACTCCGAGGGATTCTTCAACGCTCCCGAGGCTGGCTCGCAACAGCTGGCAGGCGGGATCCGGCTCCTCGCTCCGGGCCAGATCGCTTCCACGGCGGTCGAATCCAGAAATGATACAGGGAATTTTCAAGGCGTTGCGGTTTATACGCAGGATTTAGGAAACGGCCCTGAAGTCGTTTTGGTCACGGAGATGAACGCCGGATGGTATCGCTATATCATGGAGTGGCGTTTCGCGACCGACGGAACGATCCGTCCTCGCTACGGATTTGGATCGGTCGTTGATTCATGTGTATGCCTGCAGAGGACGCATCATGTTTACTGGCGTTTCGACTTCGACGTGGTCAATGCATCCAACAAAGTTTATTTGATGGATCGTGGACGACGTTACCAGAAACTGGTCGAGAATGAAGCTGAGTTCTTCAAGCGTCCTGCGACCAGCCGAACCCTTATGATCCAGAATGCAACCGGCGACGAGGCATATCAGATCATCCCCGGTACAAACGACGGAGCTGTCGTGAATGGCCTGGGAGCACTCATCGATCCATTTGGTGCCGGCGATTTTTGGGTCATGCGCTTTAAGGGGACGTCAGCGTCGCCCGGCGAACTTGATGACGATGACGGCCCGCAATATCCCGGAGCATACCTTGCTCCTTGGGTTAACGGAGAATCAATGGTCGATCAGGACGCTGTTGTTTGGTACGGAGCTCATCAGGTTCGCGTCGATGATCTGAGCAGGCCCGACGCTCCGCAGGTGATAACCGGATCGCATATAGTCGGACCGGTACTTCGCCCGATCCGCTGGTAGCTCTTTTGCGGATTTGAAATTGAGAAGCAGTGACTACATTATGGTAGTTGCTGCTTTTCTTTTTGGCATCAAATCTATCTGTCTGGTTCTGACCGGAACGACATTTCTGGAGGTTGGTCTTGCTCTACCATTTATCTGATACATTTCGGCGTGCTGCCGCATTGATCGCACTAGCATCGTTCTTCGCAACAATTGCGCTGGCTCAAGTGCTTTCGCCGACCCCGGCACCTCAGAACATCCCAAGCTCGAATCCTTTGCCGCCTTCGGGCCGCACGATCGAGGATCTCCGAGCGGAAATACGAGGGCGTTTGATCCGCCCCGAACTGAATCGTGGACAGGTTGGCATCAAAATCGTGTCGCTCAATTCAGGCAACGTGGTGTTCGAACAGAACAGCGAAAAGTACTTCATGCCCGCGTCGAACATGAAGAATTTTACTGTCGCCGCGGCACTTGAAAAGCTAACGCCGGACTATCGCTTTGTGACGAGCGTATTCGCATCCTCCTTGCCTGACGCCTCCGGTACTATCAAAGGCGATCTCCGGATATACGGCCGCGGGGATGTTTCGATCTCCACCGCCTTTTTTCCGCCCGTTTCGCCAACACCACTTCCCGGCAGCTTATCTGCACGTTCCGAGCCCGCACTGGGTTCGCCTTCACCTGCCGCCGCGAACACCGACGCAGTTTATTATCAGGGTATCGACAAGTTGGTCGATAAGATCATTGCTGCCGGAGTTAAGCAGGTCGACGGATCGATCGTCGGCGACGATTCCTATTTTAAGGGTTACGCGATCCCCGAAGGCTGGGAGTGGGACGACCTTCAGTCGTACTTCGGCGCCGAAGTGTCTGCACTTCCGGTGAATGACAATGCGGTCGACCTATCCGTGACGCCGGGCCCTGTTGGCTATTCATGTTCGGTTAAACTGTCACCGTACAACCCGATCTACCGAATAAAAAACTCCTGCATGACAACGGCCGCAGGATCGCCTCGTACTCTGCGAGTTCATAAAGTTCTCGGTCAAAACCTCCTCGAGATCAGCGGCACTCTGCCGATCGGAAACGGCGGTTTTAAGAATTCGATCGCTGTGACGCGTCCTGCCGAATTGTTTGCCGCACTCGTTAGACAGCGTTTAGTTGAAAGAGGTGTGGCCGTTACCGCCCAGTACCGGGTTCCTCCGGCGGCGGTATCCGCGATAAATGTGACAGCACCTCCCGAATCCGTCGAGCTCGCAAAGATAGAATCGCCGCCGCTCAGCCTTATCGCCGCAAAGACGATGAAGCCGAGCCAGAACATGTACACCGAAACTTTGCTGTGGACACTCGGTGAGGAAACGCGCAAACGGATTCTTATCGCACCGAATGCTCCGATTCCGGACAGCGTGTCGCTTGGCAAGGCTGAGGTGAAGAGCTTTCTTACCGGAATCGGGATCGCGGAAGACGGTATCGTGCAATATGACGGCAGCGGGCTTTCGCGTCATAACCTGATCACCCCGGCGGCAGTCGTACAGCTCTACACCTACATGGCGAAGCAGAGTAAGTTCACACAGGCATGGCGTGATTCCTTGACCATAGGCGGCGTCGACGGCACCCTGGCGAACCGCTTCAAAGGAACGCTCGCTGAGAAGAATATGCGCGGGAAAACCGGAACGATCGACCAGGTTTCCGCCTTATCCGGCTATATCACCACGGCGGGCGGTGATCAGCTTGTCGTTTCGTTCGTGGTGAACGGTGTGCAGGTTACCAGAAATCGGACCAGTATGATCGACGATGTAGTTTTGATGCTTGCTAAATTTAACGGCAAGATCGATTAACTGTCAGATCGTCAGATACTTTTTCCCGAGTCGATACGCGTTCTTATTTAGTATGAAAGAACCATTCTTGATCGCCGCGTTATTCCTGCTGCTTTCACTCGGCTGCAAATCCGGTACATCTTCTGCGAACAACGTCGTCGTTGACAAGATGAGGCCAGCCAACGTCACGACGGTCAATGCCGCGACGCCGATTGAAGTGAATGTGACTTCATCAGACACCTCGGAAACACAAAGTGCGAATGCGGCGTGTCCCGATGCGGCGAAACCGTGCCACCACAAGCAAAAGAAATTTGACGATTGGGAATTATCGTTCAAGATGCCCGCGAAGTTGAAAGCGAATACGCCATACAGATCCGCTCCTTTCTTTGCGATCATTTTGAAAACTTTTCCGATGGGTGACGATTGCGACAGCGGTGAATTTATCAGTTCGGTTGAAACAGAAAGAAAACGCGCACAAGCTGGCCAACTTTCCCGAAAAGTTTTTGCGTCGTATGAATGTCCGAACATGGGCGCCGTAAATTACGATTTCGATGGAAGGATGGATGAGATGAAAGAGAATATTCTCATCGGAAATTTCATCGCTGTTTATGTGGGAACCACAAAGGAAGAGGCCGAGCGAGAGTTGGCGAGGATAAGATCTAAATTCCCGGCCGCGCAATTAAAGAAGATGACGGCTATCTTTGAAGTCATTGAACAGTAGTGTTTTACTGGGTAATTCTCGTTTTTCGGAAAACGCACACGTGATCATTCTCCATCAACTTCTCGTCTGAAGAAAATGGCTGCGTCACTTTCCGCCGACACGAGCGATGCTTTCTTTCTTCCGCCTTCCATCCCGATCTTTTACGAAAGCAGTTTTCACAAAACCAAACTTCATCAACGCATCCGCGTCCGCCGTCGAAAATATTTTCTCGTGCACGAAAAAATATTTTTTCGTTTTTTTCTTTTTCTATGTTTTTATTTTTTCATTTGCGATAAGATTGTTTCTGGTTTTGCTATCGCGTTTTTGCGTGATAACATTTCCCGACTCGTGATCAAACGTTTTTGATACGATGTCACTCGGGGCTTCCGCATTAATGAAAATCAGAGACTGTTAGAGTGTTGCTAATCGCCGTTTGGAAAAGGACGACGGCTATCAGGAAAATTAGGAATCGCACGACTCAGATCTTTCGCCGAGCTTCAACCGTAGACAACCTGACCTGATCGATTTCGCACACAAACGAACACTGCATACAGTCAACTGCCTGACCCGAATTGAAAATTATCATTAAAAGGATTTCGAACATGGCGCTCATTGACGATGACATTTTGTCGAGGAGTGTTGAGAAAGTTCGAACACGATGTTTCGCTTTCGGCGCCGTCGTCGAAGCAAAACAAATACACACACACAAAGTCTAAGGACTATAAAAGAAGACCGGAGGATAAAATATGGCTACAACCAAAAAACCAAGTGCAAAGAAAGCGGCTGCGAAACCAGCAGCGAAGAAAGCTGCACCCGCTAAGAAGGCTGCTGCAAAGACCGTTGCTAAACCGGCTGCTAAGAAGGCCGCCGCTAAACCAGCAGCAAAGAAAGCCGCACCAGCTAAGAAAGCTGTTGCAAAGGCTGCTCCTAAACCGGCTGCTAAGAAAGCCGCCGCAAAGCCAGCAGCAAAGAAAGCCGCACCGGCTAAGAAAGCTGTGGCAAAGACCGCTGCTAAACCGGCTGCTAAGAAAGCCGCAGCTAAACCAGCAGCAAAGAAGCCAGCCGCTAAAAAGCCGGCTGCTAAGAAGAAGTAGTCTTAGTTTGTGTTAGCAAAAACAGAGATCCGGTCCAGCTCCTGCTTGACCGGATCTTTGTTTTTTTAGAGGCTCTCCCACCAGGGCTAAAGATACTTCGCAAGCCGAGTTTGGTCCGTTGAATTTATAAATTTTAACGCTGATCTGAAATATGACTTCACATTCGTCTTAAGATACTGCTCCCAAGCAGGATTTGTCTCTTGCCTAAGATAAGCGAACATCGCGAGAGAGTACCCGTACATTTCTTCAGACAAATATCCGCTCCCGCCGGCTCGCCAACCTTGGAACTGAGCGTTCGTCCATTGTTCAAAAACGAAACTCGAGTTGGCGCTAAAAATGCCGAAGCCGTAAAACACCGTCAAGAGATCGGTCATCGGTTCATGGTCAGCGTATTCAGGATCAAGTCTCTCCTCCCCGAGCAAAATGACGTGGCCGAGTTCGTGCGCGATCGTCGCAACAAGCGTCTGCGGGTCGCGGGCCTGCGACGTATCAAGACTTATTTTGTATTTGCCGTCGCGGCCCATGTGATAAGTCCCGATCGCATGCCTGCCCTCCGAACCTTCGCTCGCCAATGAATGAAAGCGGCTGCCATCGTCGTTCTCAAAATACCTCAGGTCGACAAGCTCAGGATCGACGTCCATATACTCGCAAACACGATCGACCATCGAATCGATCGTGGCCCGCGAGCCATCGTAAACGTCCGGGAAGAAATCGTCGGTCGGCAGGATCATTTCGACCGAGCGCAGTGTATCGACGCCGAGTTCTTCGATCAGCCAATCGAACGCATTCTCGATCCATTCCTTGGTTTCGGAATCGACCGGAGATTTGGGAGTAAACCAACTCATCACTTATCCAATTCTTGACCTAAGCGTCTCCAGCAATTTGTCATGGATCCCGCCGAAGCCTCCGTTCGACATAACCGCTACAACGTCGCCTTCGGACATTTCGGGCGCGAGATGTTCGACTATCGCATCGGCATCCGCGAAGGAGAACGCAGGCTTGCCCTGCCGTTCGATATCCTTGACCAATTCGCTTGTGTCCAGCACCTTGCCAAGTTCGCTTGCCTTAGACGTGTTATAGACTCCGGCGATTATCACGTAGTCTGCGTACGAGAACGCCTTGGAGTAAGGCTCCTGAAAAACGGCCAGACGCGACGACCACGATCGCGGTTCGAAGACGGCGATCAAGCGTTTGCCGTCATACTTAATTCGAAGTGCTTTGAGCGTTTCTTCCACCGCTGTGGGATGATGTGCGAAATCGTCGATGATGGTCACACCACCGATCGTTCCGCGAATCTCAACGCGTCGTTTCACAGATTTGAAAGTATCGAACGCTTCCTGGATCTTTTCCTTAGAAATTCCCCACGCATCTGCCGCAATGATGACCGCCAGGCAGTTGCGAACATTGAACTCGCCGATCAGATTCGTTTCAAATTCTCCGTAAGTTTTCCCCTCGTTAAAAACCGTAAACCGAGTGGTCTCGCCTGAGAAATCGATGTAGCGTGCCTGCCATTTTGCATCGTCGCTCAAGCCAAACGTCTCGACCGTTGTAAAGATCTTGCCGTCCATTTCTTCAAGCACTTCGCGAACGACCGGCGAATCGATGCCGCAGATCAGCCTGCCATTTCCGGGAACCAAGTTCATCAGACGCGAAAATTGGAACTTGATCTCATGAAGGTCGCGATAAATATCGGCGTGGTCGAATTCGATATTGTTGACGATCGCGATCTCGGGCAGATAGTGCATGAACTTCGGCTTTTTGTCGAAATATGCGGTGTCGTATTCGTCGCCCTCGACCACGAAATGCCTACCTTTGGTCACACGAAAGCTCGCCCCAAAATTCTGTACGATACCGCCGACAAGAAAGCCTGGATCAAGACCGCCGACCTCACACACCCAAGCCGCGATGCTGGTCGTCGTCGTCTTGCCATGTGTGCCCGCAACTACAAGCGACCGGCGGCCGCGGATAAATTCTTCCTGCACGATCTCGGCCTGCGACCTGTAGACAAGCTTGCGGTTCAGCACCTCTTCAAGCTCAGCATTTCCCCGGGATATGGCGTTGCCGACGACGACGCAGTCGGCACCGATATCGGCATTCTCGGCCTTATATCCGTTCAGTATCTTGATGCCCAGAGCCTCGAGCTGAGTAGACATCGGCGGGTAAACGTTCTGGTCTGATCCTGTGACCTCATGCCCGCGTGACTGCAGCATGCCGGCCAGAGAAGCCATCGCAGTGCCGCAGATTCCGATCAAGTGATAATGCATAATCTAGAAATAATAACACCCGACCCGCGATATACTTATAGCAGACGCCAATAGCGGATCCGTTCGGAAACAAATTATGAAGCCGTTCCTTCCAACCGTATTTTTGCTGGTAGCCCTTTTGGGTCAACCGATCAGAATGTTCGCTTTTGAGACCGATCAATACAATCTCCCTCCCACACCGCTGGCAGATATCGGGGATGAGGTCGCGGAATACGCCGAAGAGAACCTGCTCAAGGCGATCGCCAAGATAAATGCTGAGATCGTACGGCTCAATGAATGCCGACAGACTGAAGATGGATGCGATCCGGTACCGTCGGCGAAAAAGAGACTTGCATATCTTCGCTCCGAAGAAGCGGTCGCTCGGGGACTTTATGATCTGGTCGGCTCAGGTTTCATTGCATCTACAAAGGCCGGTTCGTGGATGGATTCGCATAAATTCCGCGGACAGCCGGCCCGTTACAAAACAAATTTCTCACGTTCTATATTTATCTATCTGCCCAGCAACTATTTTACGATCAGCCCGACCGTAAGAATGTACGGCCATAGTTTTGGTACGGATAAGATCGCACACCTATTTCAGCAGGGCTATACCTATTACCGCATCTACCGCCGAGCAAAGGCCGAGGGAAGGTCGGAAAGCGAGTCGACAAAAGAGGCTGTTGCTTGGGGTCGAAAGACCGAGTTCACTTACTATGGAACGCTCGTCAGCGGGGTATTCTCGAACGCCGACCTCGCGGCTAATTACGCCGGAATGCAGTTCTATCTCGGCTTGGCCAAACCAGTCACCGTCGGCGGGCGGCTGCATCCCGCAGCAGTAGTCTTGGTGGACGGACTGTGGAAAATGAACCCCGATCCGGCCGCGAGAAAGGAGCTCCTTTCGCCGTTCATTTCGGACCACCTGAACGAAGCTCTCAACCCGTCGCTCTACATCCCCGGCCTTAGGTCGGCGATTCGCGGGATCGTGCGAAAGCAAAGTTGCGGCGGATGGAAGGCCGCTTATCCTACCATGGCAGGGAACCAGTTCGAAGTACTAACAGACTCGCTCGCCCTCTGGAATGGCGTCGACTATGGCCACAAGGCGAGCAAGAAATTCGTTACAATCGCCAGCACTTGCTTTGACACGACATCGAAACCACCGCGTCTTAGCTCAGCTTACTTTCCTAGAAGCTCGTTCACCAGTTCCGGAGCATCGTATATCTTACGCAGTGCCTCGATAATTCCCGCACTGTGGACACCCACCGCTCGTGAGCCTTCTGCGTCTTCGATGAACCAGTATCGATTCGAGAGTTTCTGGTTATTGCTGTCGAAGTTAAGGCCGACTACCTCACCTTTCCGGTTAATCACCGGCGAGCCGCTGTTGCCGCCGATCGTGTCCGCCGTATAAACGAAATTCAGCGGCGTTGAGAGATCGACCTTCTCGCGGCGTTCCTTGAACCGTTGAGGCAGGTCGAAGGGAGACTTGTCATTGAAACTCAGATTACGGTCATAGAGGCCGAAGAACGTGGTCTTGTAAGGTACGAGCGTGGTGCCCTCTTCATACCCCTTGACCGCGCCGTACACAAGGCGCAGATGTCCGTTAGCGTCGGGCGGCATGCTCTTGCCGTAAACAGCGAAGCGGGCCTGAGCGATGCGGGTACCGTTGGCGGTTTCGATGTTGACTAAGTTCTTTTCGTTCCACTCCCGCAGAGCGCGATTTACCGGCTCGACACAACGTGCCAGGGTGATCATAGGATCGGTCGAGGAAGCAATCGCAGCCACATTTCCTTCAAGAAGAATTTTACGCGCGGCCGGATCGATCAGCTTTGTTTCGCGCACCGCCCGGCCCACAACTTCAGCCGGCTCAGCATCGCCAAGCGCGGCCTTGATAAACGGATCGTCGGCACCGAGCACATTGCGGGCTTCAGTCATCCACGCCGTAAGGGCCGCTTCCTCCATTTCGGGATAGATCGTCGGAGCAGGCGACAGTAGGGCAGACCGGAACGCGTCAAGCCTTGTATCGCGATACTCAGGATATCGCTGGCCGTTGGGCTTAGGCACTTCGATGTGATAGGTCACGATCTGCTGTGCGATGGTAGCCAACCTCGACGATGCAAGGCTTGTGAATGCAAGCTGGTTCGATTTTGCCGGCAGCTCGGCATACGCTTTGGCGATCGCATCCCAGGCCGGAGCATACTGCTTGTTCAAATCCGGCTTTGCCGCAAGCTTGTCGCGAAGGTCCTTCTCCTCTGCCTCCTTTTTTGCAAAGTTGCGCGGATTGAGCAAGCCGTCCTGCTGGCCGTTTAAGCGTTTGAGCGAGTTCGCGAACGAACGCATACCAGGGTTAGCCTGACGAGCGGCTTCAGCGTTCCGCTTCGAGTAATCCTCGAGCGCCTTGCGGCGGGTCTTCCACACCTTTTCCTGGAGCGGGTTGCCTACGTCACGCTGGTAGGCGAGTTGAGCCACGGTCAGAAGGCGGGCCGTCGAGCCAGGATAACCGGACGCAAGAATGAACTCGCCTTCGGCGGCCCCGGTTGCTGACCACTTGAGGTAGTTCGGCGTCGAGGCAGGTCTGTCATTCTCGTAAACTCGGACGAACGTGAAATCCAGATCATGCCGCGGATAAACAAAATTATCGTAATCGCCGCCAAAGAATGCCGCCTGCTCTTCCGGCGCCATCACGAGGCGAACGTCCGTATAACGCTTGAAGCGATACAGCCAATACTCACCGCCTGAGTAAAGCGAAACGACCTCGCAGCGAAGTGCCGCCGGGCAATCTTTTTCAATGGCGGCTATCTCGCCCGACCGTTTTGCCGCTGCGTCCGCGTCGCTAGCTCCGGCCTTTGCCGCATTGTGAACGCGCTCAGTGACATTATTGTACGATTCAAGTATCGAGACGTTCCCGTCCGGCACCTTAAGCTCGTCCGCCTGCGTCTTTGCATAAAAGCCGCTTTTGAGCAGATCACGTTCCTTGCTCGAAAGCCGCTCAATAAACCCCGACGCAACATGATGATTCGTCGCGATCAGTCCGTTCGGCGACACAAAAACGCCTGACGCACCGGGGAACTTCACCGAGGCCAGCCGGAGGCGATCCATCCATTCCTGCGACGGTTCAAAGTTATAACGCTCCTTCCACTGCTTCAGCGGCGGATTGTCGAACGTCCACATCCCTTCGTCGGCGCGCAATACTGGAACGGTTGCAATGAAGCTAAAGAGAACGAGAGCTACGATCAATTTTTTCATACGATTATTTTTATGCGAGTACGCCTCGGAGCTTGTCCATCGCCCCTTCCAAAACCGAATCTTCCCTGGCGATACATATCCGCACATATGGATCCCAAGTGTCGGTGTCAGCGAATGCGGCTCCCGGCGTCATGCCGACGCCGGCTTTTTCCATCAACATTTCGTTGAACGAGATCGCGTCTGAAAATTCCGACGGGATCCGCGCCCAAATATAGAAAGCCGAGCCCGAGTTATAGATGCCAAAACCGAGCTCGCGGAGGCCCGCAGAAAACGTGTGCCGCTTACCGTCGAACGTATCGCGCAGGTTAGTGTAATAATCTTCATCGGCCATCAGCACTTTCGACAACGCGGCCTGCAGCGGCGTTGCGGGGCAAACATAAATAACGTTCGCCGCATTGTTGATCGGAGCGATCAGCTCACCCTTTCCGTATGCATAGCCAAGCCGCCAGCCCGAAATGTTCCACGATTTCGAGAACGAGTTCACCGTTATCGTTCGCTCGTGCATGTCCGGCAGCGATGCGATCGGCGTGTGCGGATTCTCGCCCGTTACATAGTGCTCGTAAACCTCGTCCGAGATCACGAGCAGGTCGAGTTCCTTCGCAACATCGGCGATCGCTTCCAGTTCTTCCTGGGACATCACTTTGCCGGTCGGATTCGCTGGCGAACAGACGATGATGGCCTTCAGCGGAAATTCGGCCCGGTCTTTAAGGTCTTTGCAGCGTGCAAGCAACGCGTCTTCTTCAAATCTTAGTTCCGGATCAAGTTCGAACGCCTCGGTCTTTCCGCCGAATTCTTCCAGAATTCTACGGTGATAAGGATAATAAGGTTCAAATACGAGGGCCGATTTACCGCGAAGATATGCCTGGGCAATCCCGATCAATGCTCCTGTTCCGCCGTTCGTGACCATCAATTCCAACGGTTTTGCTTCGATATCCAGGGTGATCCCGTTGTACGTCGCGATCTTTTCGGCAACAGCCTTGCGCAAATTGGCGTCACCTTCACTTCCCCCGTAATGATTCTGGCTGGCAGCAATAATCGCCGCCGCCTCCTTTGCCAATTGCGGATCGATCGGCAATTCTGACTGGCCCTGCACCAGATTTCCGCTGGGAGGTACAAGGCGAGTAATGGCTCGAATGTCCGGTTTAATTCTTTTTATTTTTGCTTCGGTCATAAATTGGTAGAATTGTTTCCAGTGAAGTCCACTGGGACTCGCGCGTCGCAGCCCGAATATTCTTATTTACCATAAATCGTACGTTAACGCATTTTTCGCTGGGCATTTTAATGGTCTAGCTTTCCTAACTTACTTCCATGTCACAATTACGAAACCTCTTTTGCATCCTTATCTTTGTGGCTGGTTGGACGGCTCCAACGTTCAGCCAGAATTTCGGCGGATTATTCACCAGCGGGGATGGCGGCTTCAGCATCTTGACACCTGGCGAACCCTCAGGCCGTTGGCCGGTCTTTTTCAAGCTCGGTTCAAATGATCTCAGCGGAGATGCCTTTGCTTGGCGAACAGATGAAGAGTTTCTCTCGATCGAAACCTATCGGGTCTTTGGTCGCGGATCCGTACTCTCGGCCTTGCAGAAGAAAGAGGTCATCGAATCCTACGAGAAAAGTGCATTGGAAAAGACAGGCAGGCTCGGCGGCGAGATCGTCGAGAAGCCTTATCAGTTTCTTGGCAGTTCCGGCATCGAACTTCGGTCGGTCTCGAATGTGCGGTCCGTTATACGCATCTTGTTTCTTAATGAACGCCTTATCGTCCTGAGTGCTGCCGGTAAAAGCGATCAGGGCATTGAGATGCAGTTAGAACTGTTGGACAGTTTCCGCATGCTCTCGAAGGAACAGCACATATCAGTATTGATACGCGAGAACATACCGCGATCCTTGCCTCAGGCGGAACGTCCGGTCGCCTTTCCGGCCGATATTCTACAATTGAATCTGAAAGGAGGGGTGAGCGACATTGTCGAAACATTTCAGCTTACTGCTACGTCGGAAAAACAACGGCTTAAGGAAATGTCATTCGATAAGGATGGGAACTTGCTGAAGGAGATTCGTTACGCTGCCGGCTATCCGAATCAGATACGCACTTGGGGTTGGATTGACGGGAAGCGGGTTTCCAACTCCACAACGATCAACTATCGGCCTGACAACTACGACGATCCTAACCGCCTCAGCATGAGCGTCGATGGCGGCTCCTTCACGGCAGAGGCTCTGGTCGATACGCTTCGCGGCAGGCCCTCGACCGATCTTCGATACGGGTTGAGATACGAGTATGTACTCGACGACCAAAAAAGGGTGATAGAGAGAAAGGTCTACTCGAATGATGGTTCGATCAGTTATGCCGACCGATTCAGGCATTCTCCCGCCGGTATCGATCGGCAAGTAACTGACGGTACCGGGGGTTTTATAGGAAGGACTTTCGAGATAACCGATAGCACCGGCAACGTCATTGAAGAGCGAATGCTGGACAATTCGGGAAAACCGTATGCAACCCGCTACTTTGAATACGATCTTGACCCTAAAGGAAACTGGATAACAAAACGGGCATTCAGTAGGCAGCAGGTCGCCCGCAAAACGACCAGAAAGCTGATCGGCATTTACTCCAGAACGATCAAATACAACTGATTATCTGCTCACAGGGCCTTTAACCTTAACTGTTAAGACCTCTGCATCATCAGCAGCTCAGGCAGATCAATGTCGACATCTACTTGGTCGACATTGCCGTTTTATACCTCTCGAGATACCCGGCAGACTCCTAACTTCCGTATAATGACTCATTGTGCCGGATCACCGTATCTATCTTGTGCATCAAACCCGTATGAGGCGTTCATTTTTTATCATTCTTCTCGGTCTTCTGTTCGGGCCAGTATTTTCCCAAAAACCTGACGAAGTTCTTGCTACCGCGACAGGCCTGACGTTTACCACGAGTTCCCTATCCGAGAACGTTCGCAAGAATTATCTTGGCAGTGACGCTGCAGTTGCAGCCGAACGGACTCGACTGCTGGGCAGCCTCTCGCGAGAGGTTTTGCTAGAGACTGAGGCGAAGGCTCGGGGCATCACCGGCGACGTTTTGCTTGCGGCGGAGCTGAAAAGTGTCGCGGCCCCAACGGCGGCCGAGATCAAGGCTGTATACGACGCAAATCGGAGTGCTTTTGGCACGAGCACAATTGAAGAGGTGCGTCCGCAGATAGCTGGCTTTTTGAGAAACGGAGCAGAACAGAGGGCATTGACCGACCTCGCCGAGCGTCTCAAGGTTAAGCACAAGTTCGTCGCCGGCAGAGACATTAATGCTCCTGATTTGAAGCCCGCTGATATTGTGTTCACGGTCGCCGGAAAGCCTGTGGCGGCTGCCGTATTCAACGAACGCTACAAGGCACAGCTTTATGATCTGAATTCAGCGATAATTACTCAGACCGCTTACGATCTCGAGAATACTATCTTTAGTACGCTGCTTGAACAGGAAGCCAAGGCTCGGAACGTCGAAACTGGCGATCTAATAGCGACCGAGATCACAAATAAGCTTCGTGAATTTTCGGAGCAGGAACGTTCTGCTCTTCAGGAAGCGTTGCGACTAAAGCTCTTCCAAAAGGCCAGCGTAAAGATCCTGATAAAAGAGCCCGACCCGGTGGCCCACAACGTTTCCGCCGATGACGATCCGGCAACCGGAAAAGCTGATGCACCCGTCACAGTAATAATGTTCAGCGACTTTCAGTGCTCGGCCTGTGCCGCAACGCATCCGGTCCTAAAGCGGGCGATCTCCGGATACACCGATAAGGTTCGATTCGTTGTCCGCGACTTCCCTCTTGAAAGTGTCCACGAGAACGCCTTTCGCGCCGCTCTGGCTGCAAACGCCGCTCGTGCCCAGGGAAAGTTCTTTGAGTATATCGAGGTGCTCTATCGAAATCAGGACACTCTCGACGAGGCCTCGCTCAAGCGTTTCGCCGTAGAACTGGGTTTGAACACAAAACAATTTGAGTTAGACTTTACCAGCGAAAAGGCGGCCGCCGAGGTACGAAAAGACATGGCTGATGGCGACCGATACGCCGTCAGGTCAACGCCGACCATATTCATAAACGGCGTCAAAGCACAGCGGCTTTCCGAGGCTGGTTTTCGGGCGATGATCGACCGTTCGCTCGCGGCATCAAAATAGGTTTTACATATGCGTTTTTATTTTTTGCTATTGATGGCTTTCACTGCCTTTTCGTGTGGAGAAACTCCCAAAAACTCGTCGCCTAACTCGCGGGTAAACGCGAACACTTCGAATGCCAACTCGAAACAGGACGCCGTCCCGACCTATTCCTACGAGGTCGTCAAATCCTATCCGCATGACCCGCTGGCTTTCACTCAGGGACTCGTTTTTCACGACGGACTTCTCTACGAAAGTACGGGAGAGTATACAGAATCGTCACTGCGAAAAGTCGAGATCGACACCGGCAAGGTCCTGAAAAAATACGACCTGCCAAAGGAAGTATTTGCCGAAGGCCTTGCGATCCTGAACAACGAGGTCTATCAGATTTCGTGGCGAAACAAGATGGGTTGGGTTTACGATCTGGCGGATTTCAAGCTGCTCAGAGAATTTCAATATACGGGCGAAGGCTGGGGCCTGACCCACGACGGAACGCACCTTTTCATGAGCGATGGAACGCACGTCATCCGCGTTCTCGATCCAAAAAATATGTCGCAGGTGCGCACCATCGTCGTCAATGACGAACGCGGCCGGCCGCTGATGAAATTAAATGAACTCGAGTGGGTAAAAGGCGAGATTTGGGCAAACGTCTGGCATTCCGAAGACATCGGCAAACCCAACCACATCGCCCGCATCGATCCGGCGACCGGCAAGCTGCTCGGTTGGATAAACCTTGCAAACATTTCGCCTGACGACCAGACCGGTTCGGCTAAAGAAGAGAACACGTTGAATGGCATCGCGTACGACCCGGCGAGTGACCGGCTGTTCGTTACCGGAAAGAACTGGAAAAAGCTTTACGAGATCAAGGTGGTCCAGAAATAGCATGAGCGAGACGGACGAACGATTCATGCAAAGGGCGATCGAGTTGGCGCAGCAGGGCGTCGATTCCAACACCGGTGGCCCGTTCGGTTGCGTGATCGCAAAAGACGGCCGCATCGTCGGTGAAGGCGTCAACCAGGTCACGTCGACCAACGACCCGACCGCACACGCCGAGGTGGTTGCGATCAGAAATGCCTGCACTGCGTTGAAATCGTTTCAGCTCGAAGGCTGTGTCGTCTACACGTCGTGTGAGCCGTGCCCGATGTGCCTTGGGGCGATCTATTGGGCACGGCCCGAACGCATCTACATCGCCTGCGACCGCCACGATGCCGCCGCCGCTGGTTTTGATGACGCATTCATATATGACGAGCTTTGCGAAACGGACCTGACGCAGCGAAAAGTGCCGATCGCTTCATTGCTCCGTGACCATGGGCTGAAAGTTTTCGAGAACTGGAAAGCGAAGCCCGACAAGATCGAGTATTAGAAGAAAACCTCTCTCCTTACAAAAGCGGGGTTGACGCCGCTTTTGGGCCGTACGAGGTGGTTTTCTCTACCTTATGTCGAACACCTATCTATACCTGCTGATCGCCCTAATTGCCGGTGCGATGATGCCGACACAGGCCGCCACGAACAATAAGATGGCGGCTTTTGTGGATAGCCCGATCCTGGCGGCGTTCGTTTCGTTCGTGGTTGGGACGGTCGCTCTGCTGGCGTATATTTTGTTGACCGGCATTCCGCTGGCAAATCTCTCCGGCGCGAAAGATGCCCCGGCGATCGCCTGGGCCGGCGGCTTCCTCGGTGCATTTTTTGTCGCCGCTGCTGTGACGCTCGTCCCGCGGCTCGGCGTCGCAATGACCTTCAGCCTGATCATCGCCGGCCAAATGATCGTCACACTAATAATCGACCATTTCGGCCTCCTCGGCGTTCCGGTCAAAGAGATCTGCTTCGCCCGCATTGGCGGCATCTTGCTGATAACTGCCGGAGTTGTCCTGATTCGAAGATTTTAGTTTAACCGCAGATGGACGCAGATAAACGCAAATTTTTTAGTTCGCTTTTCATATTTCTTGATCTGTGTCCATCTGCGTTCATCTGTGGTTAAATTTTCCCTTTATCCGATGACCGAATTCATCCTCAATCGCGACGACATATCGACCGATCAGCCGCCCGGCTCGACGGTGCTCGATTTCGTCCGCTATCACAAGAATTTAAAGGGCACAAAGATCGGCTGCCGCGAGGGCGATTGCGGCGCATGTACTGTGCTTGTAGGCGAGCTTCAGAATGATGCCGTAAAGTACCGCACGATGACCTCGTGCCTGATGCCGCTTGCGAACGCCTCGGGCAAGCACATCGTTACCATTGAAGGCATTAACCCGACCGACGGCTCGCTCACGCCGGTGCAGCAAGCGATGGTAGATGAAAACGGCACCCAATGCGGATTCTGCACCGTGGGATTTGTGATGTCGCTGACCGGCTTCTGCATCGACCGTGTCAACTGCTCGCGTGTCGGTAGCCTGCACGTGAGTAAGGGCTCAACTTCGCCGCTCGAGGACACGATATCATCAATTGACGGCAACATCTGCCGCTGCACCGGCTACAAGTCCATCGAGCGTGCCGCAAAACTCCTGTCAGAACCGGAAGCGGTAGCGACCGGATTCCCCTCTCTAGTTCCAGATTATTTTGACGGTATTCCCCAGCGGCTTGCAGGAATAAACTCACTACCGCAACCGGCAGCAGCGAGTGTGTCCTTCGTCGCCGGCGGCACCGACCTCTACGTTCAACGGCCCGATGCCATGGCCGAAGCAGCATCCGCACACCTGCTCTATGACGACGCCCTCCGTGGCATCCGTGACCTCGGCGATCACATCGAGATCGGAGCCTCGACCACCGTAACCGACCTGCTCGAATCGCCGATAATGAACGCGGTATTTCCCGATCTCTACAAACACCTAAAACTCGTATCAAGCACGCCGATCCGAAACATGGCGACGCTCGCCGGAAATTTTATCAATGCATCGCCCATCGGCGACATGACCGTCTGGTTTCTCGCGTTGAATGCGGAGATCAGCCTGGGAACGCAGGCGTTCCCGCCCGCATCGCCGCCGAGGGGCGAAAGTACGCGCACAATACCACTCTCGCGTCTTTTTCGCGGCTACAAACAGCTCGCAAAAGAACCCTACGAATACATCACCGCCGTCCGCTTCAAAAAACCGACAGCAGATCACTATTTCAATTTCGAAAAGGTCTGCAAGCGGACGTATCTAGACATAGCCACAGTTAACACGGCGATCTCGCTCAAATGCGAATCGCTGCCCGGCAAGGCGTGGACGCCGCCTGCATTGTCCGAGTCGGGCTCCTCTCCTTACGAAGGAGGGGTGTCCGCCGCTTTGGGCGGACGGGGTGGTTCTCTGCGGGATACCGTAGAATACCTGATCCTCGACGCCCACGTCTCAGCCGGCGGTGTCGCCCCGATCCCGCTCTATCTAAGAGAAACGTCATCCTTCCTCGTCGGCCGTACCGTCAACGAGGAAACGATCGAAAAGGCAAACGAGATAATGCAGCTTGAGATCTCGCCAATCTCGGATGTGCGCGGAAGTGAGGAATACAAACGCCTATTGCTTAGACAGCTTTTTAGAGCACATTTTCTTGAGAGCTTTAGTGTATAAAGATGGATCGCGAGACGAACGACCTAATCGCTCGATGGTACTTGAGCCAACGTAATATCGAAACCGTGGAGCCTCGGGAGTTTGCTGACTGGGCGTTGTTTGAGATTGAAAACGGTCGTGACGGTAGATATCTAAAGATGCTAGCGTCCCAGTTTGATTCCAAGAGTATATCCGATGTCGAGGAACATTTCCGAAAGAGTATCTCGGAACTGGGCTGGGCTTTTCCGAACGAGGAGACGTCGACGAAAAGGTATGCCGAATCGATAATGCAGCAGATTGTGGACAAAGCACTTGATCCTTACGAGGGTTGCCGACGTTTATACATGATGTGTATTCATCTTGGATATCCCGACTATCTTTACAATTGGAATGCTCTCTTTTGGGCTCGTGAAGACATCGCCGATGATGAGCTTGACGCGTTAATTATTGATGAGGCCAAGAGTCGCCTTGCAGGCGAACCGATCGAGCGGATTCATGAAGGCTTTATGTACCGAGACGAGTCGCAGCAATCACCTGGCTTCTGGGCCAAACTAAAGAAATCATTGAAACGTTGAATAATCTCGACTCAAAATCCCACGTCCGCGGCGAGTCCGTTTATCTGGATGACATTCCGCTCATCCAGGGGACACTGTACGCGTGTGTTTTCGATTCCCCGGTTGCCCACGGCACGCTTAGAAACGTCGATACGAGAAAAGCCAAATCAAGCAACGGCGTGGTTCGGATCATCACCGCGATCGACCTGCTGGGCGAAAACCAGATCGGCGGGATCATTCCGGATGAGCCGCTGCTGGCCGATGACGAAGTTCATTTTCAGGGAATGCCGATCGCGGTCGTGCTTGCGGAAACCGAAGAGCTTGCGCGAAAGGCCGCGAAGAAGATCACTGCCGAGATCGAACCGCTTCCGGTCGTCACCGATCCGCGCGTCGCCGCCGCGAACGGCGATCTGATCGTACCGCCAAAGAAATTCATCCTTGGCGACACCGGCGACGCCTTTCAAAATTGCGAGCACATTTTCGAAGGCCGAAGCGAGCAGAACGGCCAGGAACATCTCTACATCGAAACGCAGGGCGCCTACGCCGTGCCGACCGAGAACGGCGGCTTGCGAGTTTACTCATCCACGCAAGGCCCGACCGCCGTCCAGCGTGCAGTTTGCCGGGTCACCGGTTTGCCGATGCACCATGTCGAAGTCGATGTTCAACGTCTGGGCGGTGGGTTCGGCGGCAAGGAAGATCAGGCGAACGCATGGGCCGCGATCTGTGCGGTGGGAACGCAACTGACCAAACGTCCGGTGAAATACGCCCTTCACCGAATGGAAGATATGCGAATGACCGGCAAGCGGCATCCGTATTCGTCCGATTACAAGATCGGCCTTGATAAGGATCTAAAGATCATCGCCTACGAAGCGACGTTTTATCAGAATGCCGGAGCATCGGCCGATCTTTCGCCACCCGTCTTGGAACGCACGCTGTTCCATTGCACAAATTCCTACTTCATCCCGAACGTCACCGCGACCGCTTATAGCTGCCGGACGAACCTGCCGCCGAACACGGCATTTCGCGGATTCGGCGGGCCGCAGGGAATGTTCGTGATCGAATCGGCGATCGCCCACGCGGCAGAGAAACTCGGCGTGCCCGCTTCCGAAATTCAGCGCAATAATCTGATCGACGACGGCGACGAATTCCCTTATGGCCAGATCGCCGAAAGCGACGCGATAACCTCTTGGACGCAGGGCAATGACAGATACGATTTCGCAAAACTGCAAGCCGAAGCCGACGAGTTCAACGCCTCGTCTCGGTATTTCAAAAAGGGCGTCGCAATGATGCCGGTCTGCTTCGGCATATCGTTCACAAAAACGCCGATGAACCAGGCACGCTCGCTCGTTCACGTCTATACCGACGGCAGCATCGCCGTCTCGACCGGAGCTGTTGAAATGGGCCAGGGCGTGAACACAAAGATCGCGCAAGTAGCCGCCAAGATATTCGGCCTTGAACTAAACGACGTCAAGGTCCACACGACCAACACCTTACGCATCGCCAACACCAGCCCAACTGCCGCATCCGCCGCCGCCGACCTGAATGGCAAGGCCACCCAAATGGCATGCGAAACGATCCGCGACCGCCTGTTCGCGATCGCCAAAGATTTGGTCGAAGCAAAAAGCGTCGAAGATCTTTCTATAGAGAACGGATTCGTCCACCGCAATGGCGAACGCACTTCGCTCGATTGGAAAACGCTCGTTATGGACGCCCATTTCCAACGCGTCAACCTTAGCGAGCATTCCCATTACGCCACGCCCGGCATCAATTTCGACTGGGCCACCGCCAAGGGCCATCCCTTCGCCTATCACGTTTACGGCACGGCCGTCGTTGGCGTCACCGTCGATTGCCTACGCGGACGGTACGAGGTTGATTATGTAAAATGCTGTCACGATTTCGGCACGTCGATGAACACATCCGTCGACCACGGCCAGATCGAAGGCGGCATAGTCCAGGGCCTAGGCTGGATGACAATGGAAGAGATCGTCTACGACACCGAAGGCAAACTCCGCTCAAACGCCCTCTCGACCTACAAGGTCCCGGACATCTATTCCGTCCCGAAAGAAATAGCAATACATCCGCTCGAAACCAACCGAGAAAACCTGGCCATCTTCAACTCCAAAGCCGTCGGCGAACCACCACTGATGTACGGCATCGGAGCTTACTTTGCGATAAGAAATGCCATCAAATCCTTCCGCGACTGCTCGCCGAGGTTTGATTGCCCGTTCACACCCGAAAAGGTCTTGCTCGAACTTTACGGTCATCAAATCGAGCCAATAGCTGACAGCTAAAAGCTAATAGCTGCTATCCAACCGCTCTCGTTGCGGTAAAATCATTTCGTGAAAAAAGAACTCGAGCTTTGGCAATTCGTCGCCCAACATTTGGGACGCGGCGAGAATGTCATGCTCCTCATCGTCGCCGAAAGCTCGGGCAGCAGCCCTGGCCGTGCGGGTTATAAAATGGCGGTCGGTGCTGATGGCGAATTGTGCGGCAGCATCGGCGGCGGCGTGATGGAGGTAAACCTCGTCGAGCAAGCACGCAAACTCTTGTCGGAACCGGGAGCGGTAGCGCCGGGGTTCTTCGCCACACCGCTTACTGAACAAGTTCACCGATCAAACTCGCCCAAAGCCTCCGGCATGATCTGCTCGGGCCGTCAGACGGTGATCCGTAAGCTCCTAACGCCAACCGATGCCTCAACTTTAGCGTATGTCATGGATTCTCTTGTTCAGGGAGATCGGCCTTTAATGATCGTCACGCCTGATGTTTTTACGGCCGGACCGCAGATGTGTCCCGCCGGCAACCAACCCTCGTACGAGCGTTTCTCCAAAAAGGATTTCACGTACTCCGAACTGCTTGGACCTCCAAACGATCTTTACATCATCGGTGGCGGCCATTGTGCACTCGCCTTGTCCGAGCTGATGTCGAAGCTTGATTTCCGCATCACCATCTTCGACGACCGTCGCGAACTGAGTACAATAGAAAAGAATCGTTTTGCGGACCATGTACATCTTCTCGAAAATTACGCGCAGATCGGCGACCGCGTACCGTCTGACCCTGACGCTTTCGTTGTTGTGATGACGCTCGGCTACGCGTTTGACGAGATCGTGATAACGGCGCTGATCGACAAAGAATTCAAATACTTCGGCGTCCTCGGCAGCAAGGCGAAAATGGCAGTCCTTCTAAAATCCCTCAAGAGTGAAGGCGTATCTGTTGAAAAGCTCGACCGCCTCCACACACCGATCGGCCTTCCCATAAATTCGCACACTCCTGAAGAGATAGCCGTCTCCATTGCGGCGGAGATCATCTCGATCAAGAACTCACAGTAAATTTTACGCGGGAACAAATCCTCTCCGCCGGTGTCTAACACTTCGAACGGTTGGCACCGGACATTGAAATGGAGGATCTCGAAATGTTTGACAAAATGATCGTTTCCGACGACAACAGTGTCGAATCGAAAAGCCGCAGCCGTTATTTTCTGGTGTCTACCACGGTAGTGGGAATTCTGTTCTTGAGTGCCGTTGTGTTCAGTCTCTATGCCGCCGACATCGGCCTCGGCAACGATGAATTTGAGCTCTCGATGATGCTCGCACCGGTCATCCACAATGAACCCGAGCCGATAAAGTCAGAGCCTCAGCCGAACCGTACCGCCGCGGAACGCTCGACACTGCCGACAAGAGAACAAAACATCCTTAGGCCAGAGGAGCATCCCATCGCCGTCCCGGACAACGTTTCCGTGACGCAAAACAAATTTCAGTCCCGGCCGATCGGTCAATTTCAGATAGACCCGCGACTCGGAGATACGGGCGGCTCAGGCCCGACCGGCGACCTTGGTGCCGCACGAGGTGGTGGAAGTTCGTCGGGTGTCGGAAACTCAAGCGATCCCGGACCGGTAGCAGAGACCGTAAAGCTTCCCGAACCACCGCCGGTCATCAAACCGAAACCGCCAGCAGGCCCGATCTCGAAAGGCGTGATCAATGGCCGGGCAACATACCTTCCGCCGCCGCCATATCCCGCTCCGGCAAAAATGGTCGGCGCGTACGGAGCCGTTAATGTTCAGGTAACAATTGATGAGACCGGAAAGGTAGTCTCAGCAAAGGCAGTCGACGGACATCCGCTGCTACGTTCCGCAGCAGAAAAAGCCGCGTGGAGTGCGAAGTTTAGTCCGACGAAACTATCTGATGTTCCTGTGAAAGTAACGGGAGTGATCGTCTATAACTTCAAACGAAGCTAATGCCGCAGCTTCACAAGCGGGACGTATTCGTCGGAGCGGCAAGCGTCCCGCTTGCCCGATCGCGTATTTGGCGATCGAATACAACTCAACCGCCCAAGAAACTGATCAGCCCCGGCGTATCCAGATCGTAGACGGGCACGGGCATTTTTGACCGCAGTTCCTCGAACATCATTCCGTCAAGCAGAATAGGTTCGTCCGACTTGATCGTGTGCTTCGGAATGATGACAAAATCTCCTTTGATCTCGTCGATTACCCTCAAATAATCCTGGCCGGTCAGCAAACCGGCCACGGCCACGTCGCCGCCGAAATAAGTGTTCGGCACCGCGAGAACTTTCAAACGCGAACCGGTAAGTTGGTTGTATCTCTCGATCTGTTCGCCCAAGATCGGCGCGAACATCTCGCCCGTCATTATAGTTCCGAACAGCTTGCGGCCACGTGGCTTTACAGCTGGCATGACTTCGACTGCGGTCGGCACTTTTGCATCCGGATGCGTGCGAACATTTGTAAAGAACTGGCGTGCCAATTGGACCGCCTCTACCCGCTGCGACTCGGTCTCGCGGTTCTTCAATATTTTTTCAAAACCATTTAGAAACGACCGCACCATCCCGACGCCGTCTTCTATCTGCGGATAATTGCCGTAATGCCGCCGGCTCGGCACGTCCATTCCGGCTTTCAGATATATCTCGTCGCCAAGGAATGCGAACGTCACGCCGAGGTTCTTTCTAAATTCCTTCTGCAGCTTTTCAACCTGCCTGATCGTCTCGCGGCAAAATTCCGGCGTCACACGCGTCAGGCGTTCGTCGGTGTTGTATCGCGTCAAGGCAACCGGCACGACCGCCGTGGAAACCACCTTAGGATAATGTGCCGCCAGGTCACGCAGCGTCTTTTCCAACTGAACACCGTCGTTAATTCCCGGACACAATACGACCTGAGCATGAAGCTCGATGTCATTATCCAGCAGCATTTGCAGCTTCGCCGAAATGTCCGCTCGTTCTTCCGGTACGCCAAGCAAATACGCCCGCGTCTTCAAGTCGGTTGCGTGGACCGAAACATACTGCGGCGACAAACGCTGTTCGATTATTCGTTTCATCTCGTCGTCGGTTATCGACGACAGCGTGGTGTAGTTCCCGTAAAGGAACGAAAGCCTTATGTCTTCGTCCCGCACAAACAGCGAGGGGCGTGCATCCGCCGGATTCCCTTTACAGAAACAGAACAAACATTCGTTAGCACATTGCCGCGGGACGATCTGCTCAAAACCGAGGCCAAAATCCTCGCCCTCGTCACGGTCAAACTCAATATCTATAGTCTCGCCGTCCGGCTTTTTGACGCGAAACGTCAGCTCGGTCTCGCCCGCCGTCTGGAAACGGAAATCCAAATAATCTCTTACTGACCGCCCGTTCACTTTAATAATGCGGTCATTCGGCGCAAGCTCCAGCTCCTCGCCCAGGCTGTCCGGCGTCACCTCAGTGATGATCACGCCCGGCCGGCGAACTTGTGTAACTGCTGGTGTAACGGCAAATTCGTACATAACAAGAACTAGTTAGTGTACGTTTCGGTGGGTATGGTTGGCAAGGTAGTTCGAACCGATCAAGGTTCAGTGTGAAAGCGGAGAACGGTAATTTCTCTGTGAACTTAGTGTCTTCCTTTTGTGTTTAGCCGTTTCCTTTACCAAGCAAAAGGGGCGTTTTTCGAATATGCGAAGCCCGCACGAAGCAAGGGCGATACATTCAACGTTGAGCATTCGCCCTTACTCCGTGCGGGCTTGTGCATGCTAATTCTTCATACTCGGCACCTGCGGCTGCAGGCGGTTTAGGTTAGTGCGTGCCGATTGATTTTGCGGATCGATCTCGAGGGCTTTTTTGTAATCAGCGATGGCTTCGCTGCGGCTGTTGGACATTTCGTAGGCGTAGCCGCGGTGGTTGTATGCCATTGACGATCTGGTCGCGAGGCGAATTGCGGCTGAGCAGTCGTTGATCGCTTCCGCATACTGCTTCCACGCGTAAAGGTAGATGGCACAGCGGTTTATATAAGGCGTCGGGCTTTGCGGATCGGCCTGTATGGCTGCGGAAACATCATCGAACGCCTTCTTGAAATCTTTCTTGTTAAAAGCCTCAAGCCCGCGGCTGTTGTAGGCGATCTGTACCTGCGTCCTGATCGACGCAAAATCCGGATTCGACCGCCGCACTGTCTCAAAATCCGTCAGAGCCTTTTCGTAATCGCCCTTCATCCGGTTCGCGATGCCGCGTTTGAACGTAAGCAAATTCACAAGTTGTCCGGTCGCATCGCGAAGCGCCTGAGTGCACGCGTTGATGATCGGTCCGGCCGCCGAACGGGCCTGTTCCGCGGTCATTTGCCTCTGCTCGATGAACAGGCAAATGAACGTTGCCTGTTTTCCAAAGTCAGGACGCAGCCGAAGCGCGGCCGCATAGTTTTCCGCTGCTCCCGGCGGATCGCCTTTCATGTCCAGCCCCAGCGCCAAGTAAAAGAAAATGTTTGAGTTCAGTTTATCCACCGCTGCGGCACCCTTAAGGTCTACTACTGCAAGGTCATAAACTCCCTTGTTCATGTAGCACAACCCGCGTCCCACAAGTGCCTTGGCGTTCTTCGACTCTGCCTCAAGTACGCGGCCGTATTCGACCACTGCTCGGTCGCAATCCGCTTTGCTGCGAAGGTCATCTGCCGTCGCCAGCGTCGCCGCAACATCGACCGTATTTATCCGAAACGTATATCGCAAGATTCCCGAACCGCGTGCCGCCTTTCCATTTCTCGTCGCCGGTTTGAATGTCGACCGGCGGGCTGCCTCGACCGCACGCTGAGTCAAGCCATTCTCGACCGCTGTCAGCGGAACGGCTGCCGTGACCCGGCCAGCCTCGTCCAGTTCTACAGCGAGCTTAACTTCGCCCGTCGTCTTTGCCCGCCGGGCTTCTTCTGTGTACTCGGGCTTGACTAGATTGACGGCCAGCGGAACGAGTTCGCCGAGGTCAACCGGCCCTTCGGGCGGCGGAGGCACCGCAATGGCCGGCGAGTTTGAGCGGATCACCTGCAGAAGCTCGTCTGTCGCACCTGCTTGGCGAAGGTCGTCTTCGCGATCGGCCGTCAGCGGCTTGTCCATCTTTCGCTTTTTGATCTGCGTGATGATCCACCCGACAAGCTGCGGCTTTGTCCGAAAGGCACTGTTCGGAAGCTTTGTCTGAAGGGCCGTGTTTATCTCCGGATAGGTGAGCGGGCCAGTCTGTGCACTTGCCGGCAGAATGCCGAAACCACACGCCAGCATTCCCGTCGCAATGACGAAAATGGCGATCAGGACATTTACCTTGCGGTCAGACGACATAGGATTCTCAAGCTCAACCTGTTTTCATAGTGACGCACCCGCGGTCTGCATTTTGCCTATTGTTTGCAGCTATTCGTGAATACGCAGTTCGGATCCTGCTTCGGTTTTGGCTTTCTGACTGTCGGTGTCCGAGCCTCGGCCGGCCTCGGTGCCCGCACGGGCGGTGTCTGCGGTTGACGCCGTCGTTCCGGCTGTGGTGTCGGATCCGGTCCGGCATCCGGGGTCGGTGTCGGCTCCGGCAGATCCGGCGTCGGTTCGACGTAGATGGTCGCCTGCGTCGGCGATGGCGTCGGCTGAATCACGACCGGAGCCGTCTCGGTCGGTTCAGGCGTCGGCAGTTTTGTGTTCGCTATCGGAAGCTCGCCCGGGTCGGCCGCGGGCCGATTCATCAGCCATGTAGCCACCGCATACGACCCGATCACACCGACCAGCAAAACCATGAAAGCGGCAGGAACGAGCCACAGCAATTTTCGATAAGGGCTCGGCTGCGAAGGCACGATCGGAACCGGCTGAGCAGCGGCGATGCTCCTCGCGGTCGGGGCCGGGCCTGAAATGTTTTTGTCGCTGAAGTAGCCAAGCCGGTGCTTCACCTCATCGATCGCGGCGGACATCGCCTCGGCCGTTTGAAAACGCAGGGCCCTGTCCTTTTGAAGCGCCGTCGCGATGATCTGCCGCAATTCCGGCGAAGCATTCTGCAGCGTTTCCGGTTCCTGCTCAAGGATCGCGACGATCGTATGGCTCGCGGTCGGGCCCCTGAACGGCACCTTTCCGGCGGTCATCTCGTACAGCATTACTCCGAGCGCCCAAATGTCCGTCCGCGGATCGGTGTCGAGCCCTTCAGCCTGTTCGGGCGACATATAAGACACGGTGCCCATGATCATTCCGGGTACGGTGTGATTGACGCCGCTCGGCCCAAATTCGATGTTGCCGGACGATGTCTTTCGGGTAGCGTCGGTCAATTTCGCCAGCCCGAAATCGAGCACCTTCACATAACCGTCCGGTCGAAGCATCACATTTTCCGGCTTGATGTCGCGATGGATAATGCCCGCCTTGTGCGCCGCCGACAGGGCCCCGGCGACCTGGGACGCGATCTTCAGCATCTCGACGAACGGGATCTGCCCCTGCCGCATCAGGTCGCGGAGCGTGCGGCCCTCGACAAATTCCGTAACGATAAACTCGCACCCGTCGACTTGGCCGATCTCAAAAACGGTGACTATGTTCGGATGATTCAACAGCGAGGTAGCACGGGCTTCACGATGAAAACGCGACAGCCGTTCGCGGTCCATCGAGAAGTATTCGGGCAAAACCTTCAACGCCACCTCGCGGCCGAGTTGAGTGTCGAGCGCAAGGTAAACGATTCCCATCCCGCCTTCGGCAACGCGGCTGCGGATTATATATTTGCCGAACTCTTTGCCGATGCGGGGATCGCCCGGGATCTGCACCGTTACGGCGGCGGACGGATTTTCGAATGAGATGTTTGCGTGCGGGACGGTCTCGCCCTGATAGATGAACTGGTCGGTCTTATCGCCCGAGCCCAGATATTTGTCGATATCGCGTCGCAGCTCAGGGTCGCCCGCACAAGCCCCGCTCAGAAAGGCCTCTCGCTCCGCCGGAGGTTTTGAGAGTGCGGAGGCGAGCAGCGACTTAACTTTTTCTACACGTTCGGGCTGCATATTTCCCTGGGAACGCAGGCGTACCCCGCTTGCCCTGGGACCGCATGCGTCCCGCGCGCGACGCGCGTATTTCAGCGGCGTAGTCGAGGCCTGCGAGATACGATTTCGTCCTTTCTTCGGACGCAAAAGCCGCGTGCACGCGGGACGCCTGCACTCCCAAGAGAACTAACCCGCCGACGCCGACTTTAGATCGATCAGCGAATCCAGCGGCGTATATTCCAGATTCTGTGATTCTGCGACCGCTTCGTAGGTCAGCTTTCCGGCGTAAGTGTTAACGCCCTCTGCCAGCCCCGCATCGGCCTTGATCGCGGCTTCAAAGCCTTTGTTTGCAAGGTCTAACGCATATGGCAGCGTTGCGTTGGTCAATGCAAACGTCGATGTTCGCGGCACGGCTCCAGGCATGTTGGCTACGCAATAATGCAGAACGCCTTCTTCATAATAGGTCGGGTTCGAATGCGTCGTGGCATGCGTCGTTTCAAAGCATCCGCCCTGATCGACCGCGACGTCCACCAGCACGGCTCCATTCGGGATAAGGTGGAGCATATCGCGTGTCACCAGCTTCGGAGCGGCCGCACCGACGACCAGCACGGCTCCGATCACGAGATCGGCATGCGAGATCGCTTCTTCGATCGCGTATTTCGACGAAGCGAGCGTCTGCACCTTCGAAAGGAAAATATCGTCGAGCTGCCGCAGGCGATCGAGGTTTCGGTCGATGATCGTTACTTTTGCACCGAGACCAACCGCCATTTTCGCCGCCTCGGTACCGACGATGCCGCCGCCGATGATGACTACATTGGCTGCCGGGACGCCCGGAACGCCGCCGAGCAAAATTCCCCGCCCGCCGTTCATTTTTTCGAGATAAGTAGCCCCGACCTGCACCGACATTCGTCCCGCAACTTCTGACATCGGCGTCAGCAACGGCAAACGTCCGTGCCTGTCCGTGATAGTCTCATACGCAACGCCCGTCACCTTTCGCTCAAGCATGACGCGGGTCAATTCAAGCTCCGGTGCAAGGTGCAGATATGTGAACAGCAACTGATTCTCGCGCATCCGCGGATATTCAGGTGCGACCGGTTCCTTGACCTTGACGATCATATCGCCCGTTGCCCAGATCTCATCCGCTGTATCCAAGATCTCTGCTCCGGCCTTTACATACTGCTCATCGGTAAATCCCGAGCCCTCGCCCGCCGACTTTTGCACAAACAGCTCGTGCCCCGCATTCTCCAACGCCTGGACGCCCGCCGGCGTCAAACCAACGCGGTATTCGTTGTCTTTTATCTCTTTCGGTAGTCCGATCTTCATTTAATAAACTCCTAAAGTTTTACAAGGATAATAAATCGTTATTACCCAAATTATAAAGCGCTTTTGTATTTATCGAAAATGCGATAAATGAGTTTTATCGCGCGTTTTGCTCCGCGCGACGCGTGGTGGCGCAAGCGGCGCAGGGTGGCGCAAGAATCGGCGTTTTTGCGACGCTTGTTCCGTTCCGCTCACGGCGGAACAGGTGGAATATACCGGAACAAAATCCAGTGTCTCAAAACGAGTGTCCCAGGCTGGGACACTTTTGGGACACTCTTTTCAAGTCGTAACTATCACATAATTCAACGCTTAGCGAGTTTTCCACAGGACTGTCCCACTGTCCCAACACTTTTTTGCTCGGATGCCCCAAAACCAGCAAAAACTCATCCGATTTTCAAAGAGCGACCCTTTCAGGCGACTGCTTGCCAATAATACACTGACATTCTATCACTAGCAAGCAGTCTTATAGATGCAACGCCAAGATTCTTGAATTCATATAATAAGTGCAACTTTTGAGAATGGCAGGGAAAGGTAAGTTGAAGTAGATTTGACGCATCTTTTAACTGCAATCAAAAGGAGCGGCAATGAGCTATCGACAACTTACCCGAGAGCAAAGGTATCAGATA
>JANNNS010000323.1:0-7200 GCA_031398645.1 Acidobacteriota bacterium | reverse complement strand
GGCGGCGGACAGCTGGGCGTGTTCTATTTACCGTCGCCGATCCTGATCAAGGCCCGGACCAGACTCACCGTCGAAATGTTCAAAACGGACACGACGGGAACCCCTGAGGAAGCAAATATCGTCCTTGTCGGCGTCCGCGTCTTTCCAAGTGACTACGCTCAAATGATTCTCGGTCGGGCGTCGGAAAAAGAAGAGATCGAACGACGTCTGGCTATGCGCGAGGTTCCGGCGGTTGTTTTCCTGAAACAGCTTATCGAATTCGATTCGGCCATTGCCGGTGGCATTGCTCGAAACATTTTTACGCCGTCCGTTCCCGAACCGCTGCTTATTCGCGGCGTCAGGACGACACTGCGGCAATCGCTGATCGAATTGAGGATCGAAGGCGAACCGAACTGGACCATCAAGCCGACGCCGATCTGGGGTGTCTGCGGTGAAGATGAACTTATTCACGACAATTACCAATGGTTCTCAAAGCCGATCTATCTGCCGTCCGCTACGACGATCGAGATCGAACGGATCACGAATTCCATTGACGGATCTCTGATCGACGCCCAGGCGACGGGAACGATCACATGGCTTTGCGAAACGGTGTAGAAAATGGCAAGCAATCCTTCACCTACAAAATTAAATCGGTCCCAACAAGGCGTTCAGGCTCAACGCAACGGCGACCTGACCGGACGACCTGACACTTACGAAGGCTTAAGTGCGGCAAGCTCGATCCCCATTGCGGACGGTGAACTGGCCCGTTTACCTGACCAGCCGTGCCGATACGTGATGATCTCGCACTGGAATATTCTCGACAGTGCTGGCTTTCCGTTGCGGCCAGTCTCGGGCGATCAAATGTACGAGAACGCCGGACAAGAGATCTATTACGGCTTCGGCGGGGTCCTGTCCGCACAGCTTTTTCCGTCTCAGTCAACTGGCCTATTGCCGGTCAACAATCTTAATCAGATATGCGTCCGCACTCGCCCTGGAACGACAGCAACGGTGTTCTACGCATGGTTTTGGTGAAGCTATGAAAACACTATTTGGTCTACTTTTCTTATCGCTTTGTGTATTGATTTTCACGTTCGGTTGCAATGGCCAAAGCCGCACGAATCGGTTGTCGCGGCCGTGCCCTGGTACCGCTACGCCGTCGATCGTAGAGATCCAGCGTGACGGCGACATTAACCTTGTGCCTTGCTCGGGCCGCACGGTTCAGGTGAACGGAATTACTACGGCGTCGGCATTTACGGTTTCAGGCTCATCGCTGACAAATTTCTTTCCGATCTTTTCGACCGAAACGAACTTTACAAAATCGCCGTTTAGTTTCTCGGAATCGTTCGGCACCGAAAGTTATTCGTTTAACAACACGGCTGGCAACGCGACGTTCAACATGTTCTTCAATCCGTCCGCATCCGACTCCGGTTTGCTCGCCGTTGGCGACTGCACATCGGCACCGCTAACCTGTCTGGAAATTGACGAAGGCTCTGATTTCGTCAACCTGACTGGCGGCCTTAGAACGAAGCTGTCTTTGAGTGAGAACGCGGGCGGCGTGACGTCGCTCGGCGACGTGACGTCGGGCGGAAACGGTACCAACCTAACGATAACGGACAGCTCCAGCGGCTTCAATTTCGCGAACACCGCGAACACCGGACGATTCGGCCTGACCAGCATTCGCGATTATCTGGTCCAGCGAACAGTCACGGCGGCGGCGACTGTCGGCGATCAAGCAATAAACAAGCCTTTCGGCACGGTCAACTTTGCGGCCGGTGCCGGAACGTCGGGCATTACGGTAACTAATTCGACCGTCGGCGCTACCTCGATCGTCTTCGCGACGGTTCGGACGAATGATGCGACCTGCACGGTCAAGAATGTAGTTCCGGCGGCTGGTTCGTTCGTCATTCGAATGACGGCTAACTGTACCGCTGAAACTTCGGTTGGATTCTTTGTAACAAACTAATGAAAAGCAAATTCTTACTACTCGCAATACTACTCGCGTCCGTCCTCGGAACGTTCGGACAAAGCCGGACGAACAGGATCTATCGTCCGTGTCCAGCCACATCGGCACAGGCGTTTATCGAGATCCAACGCGACGGCGATGTAAATATTAAGCCGTGCCCTGGTCGGACGTTGCAGCAAAACGATGTTGCCATTAGCGTCGCCCAGCCGTTCGAACTGATCGCCGCGATCTCCGACGAAACGACTGATCTTGCGGCCACGCCAACAGCTTTGACGTTCCATGTACCGCGAAACTTTACAGCGGTCGAGGTCTGGGCTGGCCTCACGGTAGTTTCAACCTCCGGCCTTGTTACCGTCGATATAAACAAAAACGGCGTTTCAATATTCTCGACCACTCTCACGCTCGACGTGAACGAAGAAACGAGCCTTACCGCCGCGACGGCCGCCGTCCTTACAACGCTTTCGTTCGTTAAGGGCGACAAGATCACGGTCGATATTGACGGTGCCGGAACGGGTGCGAAGGGTTTGAAGGTCTACTTTCTGGGAACGCGATAAATGCTTAAACGGACACTTTTATTTCTATGTATGTGGGCTTTAACGGTCCCAGCTTTGGCGCAGTCCAGCATCCTAAATCCCAACGTTCGGAAAACATTTTTACTGCCGCCGGACATAATCGTCGGCAGCAGTCTGTGGACGCTGGTTGACTCGGACCCGAATGTGGTCTTTTCGAATTCAAACGGCCAGCTTGTAAACACCATCACAAGCCTTGCAGGCACTAATGGTTCCGAACTGGCGACGGTGCCTACGTTCAACTTCACGAACAAAGAAGTTTCGATTGATATAGTCCAGTGGGATGTGCTTTTCAACACCGGTGCCAGCACGTCGCAAGGGTTTTACTTAAGAGTTTACGATCCCGCCGTGCCGACAAGAAGCATGCTTCTGGGCAAAGAGCAGTTCCAGATTAATTACACCGCCAACAATCAAGGCGTAGTAGAGACTGGGGCGGCCAGCGGTTCTATTCCGAATACGCTCAACAAATTGCGGATTAAGCATCGGGCATCGGATAACCGATGGCTTTTCTATCTGTGGAACACCTCGGCAGTTCCTTTCTGGGACCTTCGGTTTACGTCGGCGGTTCAAAGCTGGAGTCCAACAAACATGAAGATATCCCTGACTTCGTATGAATATCACGGATTACCCGGTACACAGCCAACGATTGTAGACAATTTAATTTCCGACGTTAGGTACTAAAACTATGACAAAAGACGAAATATTGGAGATCACGAAAAATGCTGATTCAAATCACTGCGGCGATCTTGCTCTGGCAGCTTTGGATTTTCTCGGGCTCAATGGTTCTGATGCAGAGGGCCGCAATGCACACGCGGGGGCGGTTGGTGGAATTGTTGATGAAGTTCGGCAATACAACGAAGCGTCGAGAGAAACTAAGGCTCAGATAGACGCTTACAAAGCCGCAAAAGAGCCTTCGACGGAAGCAAAGAAAACGTCCGGCAGAACAAAGGCAAAATCAAAATGAGTACGGTTCTAGTTAAGGTCAACACGTCCGCCGGCGACGCTCGGATGCATCGTAACGCGGCTCCGCGATTCAACCGGCTTCGCCGGACCGTTCTTGAGCATTCCGGCGTCGATTTTCTAGCCGTTTGCGGCGACGTGCTGCGGCCGGCGGGTTACAAATCCACGAAAGACGGCGTGGCCGACCGGAGCTGGCACAAGACCGGCAGGGCCTTCGATTACGATCAAACGAGTCCTGCTCTGGTTATCGTATCGGAGCCGAAGGCGGGTAAGCAGTACTTTCGAACATATCTCCGCTGTGCCGATCAATCCGGAAAGCTCGGAGTGAAGAAGACTCTTCGCGACTACCGCGGCGGATCGACCAACGCTTACGTCTTCGACTTAACCGCTGCCGCGGAAGCGATCGGCTTCAAGCGCATACCGGCCTGGTCTGGCTGGCAGACGAGTTACAACCGACGCGAGTTCTGGCATTACCAGTTCGACGAAGGCCTGACGTGGGCCGCGGCGATGGCGCAGCTGAAAGGCGGCGCATCTTCCGTTGTGAACGGCCGTCTGGCCACTGTCGGCCGCAACGATCGCGACGCGAACACCGGCGGCATGGTGACGAAGATTCAGACGGCACTGAAGGCGGCCGGATTCAGCGGGTTGAAGGTCGACGGGACCTTTGGTGCGGAGACTTACAACGCGGTTCTCGCTTTCCAGAAGGCAAAAGGCCTCGACGCAGACGGCCTGGTTGGCGACGATACGCGCAAGGCGTTGAAACTCGGGTAATGGCAACAAAGGCGGCATTAGAGAGTTATTTGCAACTGCCGCAAATCCGGGCGGCGTTGGACACGATCGCCTGGGCGGAAGGCGGAAAGTCCTACAACACCCTTTACGGCAGCGGGACCTTCACCGGCAGCCAGCATCCGAATCGGGCGATCACGGCTGGCGGTTACACATCGACGGCCGCGGGCCGGTACCAATTCCTATACCGAACCTGGCTCGGTATCAAGACAAAGCTCGGGCTGGCCGATTTCTCGCCTCGCAATCAGGACATTGCAGCACTGGAACTGATTGACGAACGCGGCCAGCTCGGAAAGTTGCTCAACGGCGATTTCGAAGGGATGATGCGAGGCCTCGGCTGTGCGTGGGCGGCCCTGCCATACGCGACGTGCGGGCAGAGGATGCGGCCGCTGGCCGACACTATGAATTATTACAACGGAGCTCTCAGAGTCTACGGCGGCCAGTCGCCTGCAGCTTTGCCACCGGCCGCTTCCGGATCATTCATACCGGCCGGCCTGATCGCGGCCGTTTTGACGATCTTGCTGCTCAGAGAATAAAGACAAGGGGAAATCCATACGTTTCTTAGACCATCGTTCGTAAAAGAAATTCAATTCGTATTCGACGCGCTCATTCTGTCCGGTATTTACCTGGGCGGCGTCATGGTTCTCAATCCCGGTCTCGAATTCATCGTCACCGTCCTCGGTGCCTCGCTCGCCGGGGCGGTCGTGTTGGCCTACTTCCGCCGCGATCGCAATCACCGCGAGATCTTCTTCAAGACAGTCTGCGCCGCAATATGCGGCCTCGTCTCCGGTTCCATCCTGACCCGCTACTACGCCGTCGAACCGATCGAATACGTGGTAGCGATCTACTTCTTCGCAGGGCTCCTGTCCCTGTTCTTCATTAAAGGTCTGCTGTCCGTCACCGAACAAAACGCAAGCGGCTTAATTGTCACGGTGATACAGCGAATTCTAAACACTCAAAACGGCACGGTCCGCATCGATCCCGCTGCACCCGACACGATTATCAAAACTGATGTCCTGGTGAAAAAGGACGGCGAGATCGTGCAACTCGAAAATAAGGAAGATAAAAAACTATGAATCTGAAATTGTTGCTTAGCCTCTTCAGAGGCGGAAATGTTTGGGAAACAGTCGGGCGAATACTCGATATTGCCGCAGGCTTCGTCGCCGGCCTGGACTCCGACAATCGCGGAAACGACGACGCAATAGCTGACATTATGTTCTCCGCGTCAAGCGGCCTAGTTGCATTCGGCGACCATAACTACAACAAAGCCGGCGAAATTATTGATTCACTCATCATCGCTTTGCAAAAACTGAAAAGCAGGTGGCTCGCAAGTGGCCTCATCGTCGTCGCGAATGACGTAACGGCGATGGAATCAACTTAAGGAGTTTAGCAAAATGGGCGCGATTCGCGGCCCTATTAACTGTCGGGGAGAGCGTGAGCGATGCAGGACCGGTTGAATAACGGGTTGAAAGTGTATCGCTTACGTTACATCCATTTGGAGAGAATCCGCTCGAGAATGCTTCCGGCAACCACGAATTTTAAGACTGACTTGATCTTCGCCAAAACGTTCGGTACTAGGCTGCCCAATATGTCCCGAACGAGGAGCCATCGTGCCGTCTTCTCGCCGAATTTAACAACGTCCTTCTCGTACCGGCCTTCGGTGTTAATCAGCCGGTCATCCCTAAGCTCGGGCTCTGCCAGGAAGGCAACAATCATTAACAATGTCCGTGGAGCAGAAACAGCGAAATCGTTCGGCATCACAGAATCCGGCGCAATCAAGCGGCTGGGTAAGCCCGAATTCACCACAACTGCCTCAGCCAGTACGTTGTCTACCGCCTTGCAGATGATCTTCCATTGTCGATCTCCGAGGTACATTCGTCTCTGCCAGCACTCGCAATTAGTAAACATTTCTGCACGGCGCAAAAGCCACGCCTGGGGGTCTCTTTTTTCCCAATGGTTATTCGCATTGAGCCATACGATTTCGGCACGGAGATGGTCTTCCGTGGCTTCTAGCATTTTTACAATCGCCACCTCGTCTATGGTAGGGATGTTTGCCATACTCACCTCACACGGTTACTAACGGAGTCTGTCTTAGCGCGTGTCGACCTCTCTCCATCGCCTGCATCTCCCTCTTTCCAAGGGCCTGAATCGAATAATAGCTCTTCGCGCGTCCACCCCGAGCGGCAATCGGCTCCCCTTTTTCCGCCTTGATCAAGCCATTTCTGTGAAGGCGCCCCAATGCCGTGTATAGCGCACCAAGACCAATTCGCCGGCCCGTCGCTTCTTCGATAGCCTCTGCGATAGCCACACCATAAGCCTTGTTTGGACCAAGCTTGATAATTGCAAGCATCGCGAGCTCCTCAAGGTCAGTAAGAATTCCGTTCGACATAAAATTAATCCCCAGCGAATTTTTTCCAATCATAGGAATAAATGCAAACAAAGTCAACAAGTTTTTGATAACGAAGGCGCGATCCTAATCACCCGTGATGGACTTTATATAGAAGAGATCGAAACCATCGAAATGACCCCGGATGATCGCTTCGGTGAACTGGATGGTCCAATAGTGTTGTGATAACGAGCTTCGACAGCGAATCCTCGACATCGGGGTCGCTACAAAGCCGCCGCTACAATTTCAGCGACCAACTCCGGACCCCAACGAAAGGCTGATCCTTGCTTAGTAAAGAGTTCGTACTTGGAGGGCCCTGCCGGAGCCTCCTCTAACACTATCGACGCATTAATCACCCTCTCGGTCTCGGTGACTATTTGAAGGAAAAGGCAGTAATAATCCGATCGAAATGAACCTACCATGAACTCGACAAACGCGTCATGATTCGCGACCGCTACAATGGGTTTAATTGGCTCTAAATATATATTCCCGGTTGGACCTTCCAGACGCCTGAGATGCGCAAGGTTGCCCAATGTATCGTAAACATACCAATACCT
>JANNNS010000317.1:0-25648 GCA_031398645.1 Acidobacteriota bacterium | reverse complement strand
CATTAGGAGGGTTGAGGGCACAGGATGTGACAACCGAGCCCATCCGCTTTTCCCGACGGATATGCAGGCGCAGTACATGGCACTGATGACGCAAGCCGAGGGTGATTCGGTGATCAAGGAGACGATCTTTGAGAACAGATTCATGCACGCATCCGTCGGGAAAAGCGGATGGGGCTCGGTTGTCACATCCTGTGCCCTCAACCCTCCTAATGAGCGCCTTACGGCTAGCGTGCTCGGGTTTAGTTCTTCGATCTCAACGCCGGCCTGGCCAAGTTTTTCGATAACCGCCGTGAGGTGTTTCGGTTCGCACCTGGCGATCTCGATCTCGCCGCCCGTGATAGCGGCCGCAACAATGAATGTCCCAGTCTCAATACGGTCGGGGATAATTGTATGTTCCGCCCCGCCCAGGGCTTCCACACCCTCGATCTCAAGGATGCTCGTACCAGCACCTTTTATCCTTGCTCCCATTCGATTCATCAATTCGGCAAGGTCTTCTATCTCGGGCTCGCACGCTGCGTTCTTGATGACCGTTTTACCGGAGGCGAGCGAGGCCGCCATCATAACGTTCTCGGTACCTGTGACGGTTACCTTTTCAAACTCGATCTCCGCCCCGACCAGCCTTCCCAGCGGTGCGCGAGCGACGACATCTCCTGACTCAAGTTCGACGACGGCTCCAAGTTTTTCAAATGCCTTAAGATGAAGGTCTATCGGCCGTGTCCCAATTGCACAGCCCCCGGGCAGGCTGACCCTTGCCTGCCCGAACCTTGCCAGAAGCGGGCCGAGGGCGAGAACGCTCGCACGCATCGTTTTTACCAGTTCGTAAGGAGCCTCGAACGTCTCGATATTTTTTGCGGTCACCTTATGTGTGCGAAGTTCAGGTGTAAGGACAGTTGCGCCCAGATCCTCAAGCAGACGACGCTGGGTTATAAGGTCCTTTACATAAGGCACGTTGTGCAGCGTCACGGTCTCGGCGGTCAGAAGCGTTGCCGCCAGACACGGGAGGGCAGAGTTCTTGGCGCCGCCGATCTCAACGCGTCCTTTTAGCGGTATCCCGCCATTTATCAAAAACTTATCCATAACAGATCACAGTAGTATAGTTCAGTCATTCTTATAGATCGCGAACCGAAAGATTACCATAATCCGAACGCGGATACGACGAGGAGCCAGCTTGTTTTTATCCGATCTTTTCCAGGATCCTTTGGATCTGGCGCATGTGTCTGGCTTCGTGGCCGCCAGCCAGGATCAGCCACTCATTGGCGTTCAGGTCGCCGAAGTACGGGTGAGGAAACTTGTTCGCGTTACCGTCATATTTTTCATACAGCGGTTGAAGCTGACGCAACCCGATGCTTACCTCGTCGAGCAGGCCTAACGATTCCGCGACTGTCTTGCCTCCGGTCGGATGAACAAATTCGGGCGCTTCCAGCTTCTGGGCGTCCGCATCGCCGGACCTTGCGGCAAGCGTCGACATATCGATCTTTCCGTCAGAAAGGCTCCCAGCGGCTTCGGCCTTTGCGATGAGCTTTGCACAAATTCTCTGCAGTCCGCCGGCGACCATCGACACGTGCTCGACAACCTGCCCGACGCTCCATTTTTCTCCGTCAGGCAGTGCATTGAGCTGCTCATCGGTTAGCGATTCAACCGTCGATCGAAGTTTGGCACGAACGCGGTCATTGATCTCGTAGATATCAGATATAGTCTGAAATTGCATATATTTAGCGGTTCAACACGGATGCCTGCGGCGTGAGAAAAAGCCGGTGCCAGCGTGGAAAGCTCATGACGCTGTCCGAATCATTTCTCATCCGCTTTACGTTCGCGGTTTGAAAATAAAGTTGTTCCTCGGTCGGCCATACCAGGGCGATTATCGGGTTGAACGAAACCAGCGTCTTCTCGTCCGGCAGGGTAGTTGGAGCTGCGTTGGAGGCCGTTCCGACGCTTGTGTTCGTGTTGGCATTGAGATTTGAATTAGCCTCAGTATTCGAGTTTGGGACATTCAGGGACGCACCCTGTTCTCGGTCATACGCCTGCGATGAAAGAAGCAGATTGTTTCGCAGCGGAATTGCTGCCTGTGTCGGGGCATCACCGGCCGCGTCGTAGATGCGGACCTGCTTATCGAATGCACAAGCGATCTTTGCTGAATCCGGCGACCAGATCGGCTGAACCGCCGTCAGGGCGTCATCCAACCTGCGCTCGCGGCCCGTTTTTTCGATGACGCGGGGCCTTCCGATGGGGACATATTGCTCTTTGTTCTGATCGGCCTGATATTCAAGGTACTGCCATTCACGGCCTGTGGCCGCCAATGCTGCGAGCATTTTGCTGTCGGGCGACCATACATAATAGAAGTAGATCAATCCCTCATTCTGAGTCAGCGGCTTGATGGCGTCGCCGTCGGCATTGCACGTATATATCTGCTCGGTCCGGAATGTAAGCACATTTGTCGGAGCCGCGGGCGTTGCCGGAGCGGGCGGTAGATCAGCGTTTGCGTTCGCTTCGGGATCGACCGCTTCGGCGATATTCGAATCCGTATTGCTGTCTGAAACCGTGGGTGAGGCCTTTGGGATCGAGTTGCCTCCCTCGGGCGGCGTCGGCGTGGCCAAAGCGGTCGAAACGCCTCGGGTCATAGCAACAAAGGCAACCGTCGATGAATCGGGAGCCCACACGATAGTGTCGGGAAAATGTACCGCCATCGCGTCCGGAGTGATCTTTCGAAGCAGCACACCGTCGGCCGAGTACATATCGAGACGAAACTCTGACTGCGTGTCAGTTGGGATGTGATATACGGCCACGACGCGTTTTCCGTCGGGTGAAGGAATTGTCTTATCGAGAAGTTCATTCAGCCGGCTCTGATCGAAATGGCTCTGAACCGCGGCATTTCGTTCGTCGGCCGGACTCGTTCGGGTATCGTTCGGCGGCGGCACATCCGCCTCGTAGCGGTAGTTCAAACGAACCGCGGCAACATCCTTCAAGCTAGTGATCACCGGTTGGGCCGGCTTTTCGACGGGCCGGGGACAGCCCGAAAAGAGCATCGCAGAACACAAAAGGAGTCCAAGACTTAACGAAGTTCTCTGAAACATTATTGAGTGATCCGAGGACTAAAGCTCGGCATTAAGATAGCCCTGATAAAGCCTTGTTTGCTCCGCCGTCGGACTATCGACCGGTGCGAAACTGTAATCCCTTCTCAAATTTGCGCCCAGCGTGAACGTCACATCGCGGAGTTTGTCGAAACGAAAGATCGTGAGCTTTACCTTATCATTCGGCTTCTTCTCGGACAGATAACTCTGCATGAACGATTGGCTGGCCCGGTAGCCATCGACAGCAACGATCTGATCGCCGGTGTTGAGGCCTTGTTCGTATGCAGGTGTGTCCGCCGGTATCGACCTGATCGTCAGCCGCCCGGCTTCTTCCGCTAGGTCGGCACCGATGTACGCCCGAGCCTTGTTCGGTTCGCCAACATTGGTTTTGACGCCGATGCCACTCATTATCGCATCGTAATCTATCTCTGCTTCGCCGCGAACGTACTTTGAAAAGAAATCTTCAAGGCTCTTGCCGGCCATCATTTCAGATACTTTCTGAAAATCTTCCGGCGTGTAGTTTTTGCCCTTCTTAAAATGCTCCGTGTACAAATACCGCATCACGTCGTCCATCGATTTCGTGCCGCCCGACGCCGTGCGGATCGTTACGTCGAGCATCATGCTGACGATATCGCCCTTGTCGTAATACGAGATCTGGTTGTTGACGGAGTTCTCGTCCTGGCGATAGTACTTTATCCACGCGTCCATGCTTGCCTCTTCAAGGCTTGTTTCAAAACGGCCGGGCCGAGCATGGAGCTGTTCGATCGCCGCCGCCTTTCCATCAAGGAATTCCTTGTCCGAGATAAGGCCGGCACGGCGCAGCAAGATTCCTTCGTAATAAGAGGTCAAACCTTCAGCTACCCAAAGCAGTTTGGTGTAATTCTCGTTCTCATAATCGAACGGGCCCAGAGCGTCGGGCCGAATGCGCTTAACGTTCCAGAGATGGAAATACTCATGGGCGACCAGATTGAGAAAGCTGTTATATCGAGACTGAGGTTTGAAGCCAAAACGGTTCCATTGCAACGCGGTTGAATTTAGATGTTCAAGGCCGCCGCCGCCGCGTAGATTGACGATAAATGTGTAATCGTCGAGGGGCAGTTCGCCAAAGATCTTATAACTTTCCTCGGCGATCTTGGCTATGTCCTTTGCCATTTGCGGCAGATTGTAATTTCCTTCGCCGGTTATCACGATACGGTGCGGCTTTCCCTGAACATTAAAGCTGATCTCATTGAAATCGCTTACTTCAAAGGGTGAATCGTAAAGAACGTCGAAGTTCTCGGCACGGAACACGTTTGTTTGCCCGGCAACTTTTGGCAGGCCGGTCGCAATCTTCCATTTGCCGTACGGCTTAACAGTTACCGTTGACGGAGCCTTTAGCTGATCTTTTGGAAATAGGAGCAGAGCTGAATTATTCCAAAACGCGTGTTCATCGTTGAGCTCATTTGTTCTTACCGTGAGTTCGTTCGAATACACGCGGTAGCGGACAACGATCTCGGCTGCTCCTTTTCCGTCTACCGTCCAGCTATTTTTGTTCACTTTCCGCCACGCGAGCGGCTGGCCGGCAGCAGATCTCGCTGAGAAATCCTGCACGTGCCGGGCGTATTCACGGACCAGATAACTGCCCGGCGTCCAGACCGGCATCTTTAGGTCGACGCTTTGTGGGCCAGACGTCCACTTAAGCCGCATTTCGACCTCAAGCAAATGCGTCCATGGTTTTGGCATAGACACGGTAAAGGCTATGTCAGGTGTCGCCGCCCGCGTCTGGACAGCCGCTGCTTTTGGTGCCTTTGCCTTCCCGGTCTCGGCCGGCGTTTCTCGATACATAGTAAATAGGGTAGTAATTACGAACAGGAAAAGGGCCGCTCTTTCAAAAATTCTGGGCATTGGTTTTACAAACTCCGTTTTCGGCGATGAGGTTAACTTAGCAATATCTTACTATATAAGGTTAGTTTGACCACTTTGCGGACTTTTGAAAATACAGATGGAACACACACAGGCAAATGATGACACCCCGAAAGCACCGGATCGTTTTTTAACGACGCCGCTGATCATCATCTTTGTGATCGTCTTTATCGACCTCATCGGCTTCGGAATGATAATCCCGGTGCTTCCGCTTTATGCACAGCATGAGCCGTTTATGGCCACGCCGCTCGAGATAGGCTTTGTACAGTCTATTTACTCCTGGATGCAATTCATTTTTTCTCCGCTTCTCGGCAGCCTTTCCGACCGTTACGGACGCCGTCCGGTACTTTTTGTCAGTCTGCTTGGATCAGCCGTAGGCTATTTGGTGATCGGCTTCGCTGCAACGCTAACCCTGGTGTTCGTTGGCCGCGTGATCAGCGGAATCACGGGCGGCAATATCTCGGCTGCCCAAGCCTACATAGCGGACGTTACCTCCAAGGAGAACAGGGCGAAGGGAATGGGGCTTTTCGGAGCCGCGTTCGGCCTTGGCTTTGTTGCGGGGCCAGCACTCGGCGGAATTCTGAGCAAATTCAGTATCCATCTGCCTTTCTACTTTGCGGCGGGGCTGTCACTGACAAGTGCTGTAGCGGTCTACTTTCTGCTTCCGGAATCACTCATCCGTAGCCGCATTCAGGCAGCAAAACGATCTGGACTTGCCGCGATCATTGATCCCTTTCGCGAGCGCTCGTTCGCATTCATCAATGCGGTTTACTTTCTGCTCGTGACGTCGTTCTCGATAATGACCTATGCATTTGTCCTCTACACGGCGTTCCGGTTCGGCTATAACTCCGAACAGAACGGCTATCTTTTCGCTTTCGTTGGGGTAATTGCGGTCATCGGGCAAGGTCTTCTGTTCGGGAGGCTTGCGAAACAATTTGGCGAGACAAGGCTTGCGGTGGTGGGATGCTTGTTCATGGCAGCAAGCCTTTTCCTTATTCCGCTCGTCGGGCCCATGTCGGGCGGTTTGCCGGCACTTCTCGGTATCTGCGTACTTCTGTCCTTCGGGAACGCCCTGGCCTCGCCATCCCTCACTAGTTTGGTGTCGAAAGTAGCGCATGATGACGATCAGGGAAGCTCACTTGGAATAATGCAGTCGGGTGCGAGTCTTGCCCGAGCGGTTGGGCCGATGGTAGGGGGCTTTCTCTTGAACAACGCGATCAACCAAGTCGATGAACACACTTTGTACCGGACGTTTTGGACGGCCTCGGCGATCATGGTCGTTGCTTTAGCTGTAGCTATTTATTTCATGGGAACTTTCAGAAGTGAGCCGAGAGCTAGCTAACGGCACGCTGGCGTTGTTTGACCGAGGCGGGAAAGACAAGTCTGAACGTAGTTCCATCCCCGCTCTCGCTGCGTGCCTCAATTGTTCCGGAGTGTTCCTGAACAATTCCGTAGCTAACCGCAAGCCCGAGGCCGGTACCGTTGCCTACACCTTTGGTGGTGAAGAAAGGATCGAATATCTTGCCTAAGTTTTCCGGTGAGATGCCCTCGCCAGTGTCCGCCACCTCAATAACAACCTCGTCAGATGCGCCGACCGTCGTCGTCAGGTCGATAGTGCCGCCGTCGAACATTGCGTCGCGGGCGTTCAAAATAAGGTTTGTGAATACTTGCTGGAGCTTTCCGCTATTGCCGAAAACAAGCGGCGGGATCGAGGCGTAATTCTTCTTGATCGAGACGTTCGATTTGCGCAACTGAGGTTCAAGAAGCTGGAGTGTGTCGTCGAGCAGTTTATTAATGTCGACTTCGCTGAGCTCGATCGCGTTCCCGGTCCTTGAAAAATTCAGCAAATTGCCGACGATGTTCGACGCACGGTCGGTCTGCCGCTGCATTTTCTGCAGCAAAGCATGTTTCGGATCGGTTTCCGGGATCATTCCGAGCAGCATTTGTGTGTAGCTCGAAACGCCTGTCAGGGGCGTGTTCACCTCGTGAGCAACGCCGGCCGCAAGCAAACCGATGCTTGAAAGCTTTTCGCTCTGCTGAAGAGTCTCTTCTAGCTTGACGCGGGAAGAAACATTCTCGAGAACGATGATCGCTCCGGTCTGTTCATTCGACACTGACCGCAGAGGTGCGACCGCGACGTTAAGGATCAGCGAACGCCCTTTAACGTCAGACGTATGAAGCTTATAAGCGTTGCGGATCTCGGTCAGATGCCAGCGCGACTTGCCTAAAATGTTGTTCAGGTTTGCCGCAAATGATTCGTCAAAGACCTGTTCCACCAGTTTGCCGATGACCTGTTCGCGGCCCAGGCCCATCATCTCTTCGAACGTAGAATTACAGCGGATTATGTTGCCATCTTCGTTAACGGCGATCAGGCCAACATTGACCGATTCTACGATCGACTCATTAAATTCTTTCAGTAGGGCGAGTTCGTCGGTGTGGGCACGTTGTTCCTGATAAAGCGAACTGTTCTCGATCGCGACCGCTATATATCCGGACACGGTTTGCAGGATCTCAAGGTCTTCCGAAGACAAAAGCGATCCGTCGCGGCCGCGGCCCAGGCCGATGACCGCAACCATTTTCGAGCGAACCACACACGGCACAAAATAGTGAAGTTCCTGCCGCGCGGGAAAGCGGCCGTTTCCGTTCATCTCGACCGGATCCGATTCGTGAATATCGAACTCATCGGCACGAACAATTCCCTTTTCGGCGGCCTTCTCACGTATCATCTGCCGAAAATCGGATGGAATATTAAATGTCTCGCTCAGGCCGGACGACTTTGCTATCCGGTAATTTCCTACGGCCTTTTCGTCCTCAACAAATATCGCTACCTTTTCGACGTCAAGAACTTCCTTCAATCTCTCGGTCAGCGATTCTAGCAGCGGCTCCATCGCCGTCGTGGCCGAAAGAGTTCGGCCAAAATCTAAAAGGCCTTGACGAAGGTCATAGCGGGTGCCGTAAAAGAACCGGTCGGCACGCTCCTGCAAGAAGTTCTTCAGTGGTTCGCTGAGCATCACGATCGCCGCCATTGCAACTATCGCGATCAGGGCTCGAAGTGTTATCTCGGTACGCGAAAGGTCGTCGCCGATCGCCAAAAAGACAAGGCCCAGGGCGACTGCTCCGATCATCATCGCGATCGCGACCGTGGTCATTGCATACACCAACGCACGGCGGACGACCACGTCCACATCCATCAACCTGTATCGCACCACCGAATGCCCAAAGCTAAGCGGAATCAAAGCAAGCGGCAGCGTCGTTAAAGCGGTCGTGATCGTATCGTCCGGCAGGTGAACAAAACGCTTCGCGATCTGAAAGCCAAGTATCGGAATGACCGAGGCGATCGTGCCCCACATCGCCCACTTGAGCCGCTGACGTACCAGAGTCTGTTTGCTGTTAAGAAAGCGCCAGATTAAGACGACGGCACCCGAGGTGATCCCCGCTACGAAATGAACCAGCAAGGCCAGGTTGAGGACGTCGAAAACGCCCAAACGGCCAGTAAAGTCCCTAAGGCCAGTCGCGAATGAGGCTGACGGGATCAGACTGCCGAGCGAGAAGAACAGGAGCGAAACGGTGATCAATGCCGCCGGCACGTATAGGATAAACGTCTTCCAGCGTGCTGAATGAAAAACCTCGCTCCTTACCGGATATCGAAGACAAAAGTGCAGGAAAAGGGGTGCGAAGAAAGCGAATGCAATATCGTCGAGCAGGGTCACGGCCAGATCGAAATCCTGGCCCGTATTTACCGTGCGGTAGACGTGAAAAACAAATGCCGCGAGGCAGATCGTTGCAAAATGAAGGACGAAAGGTGACCGGCTGCCTTGCTTGAACAGGACAAAAATTCCGACGCCTAGCCAGATGATCCCGACGATCGTCAGGAAAATGATCGAAGCTGACCATCGCGGCAGGGTGTCGATGTTCTTTAGGTCGCCGTAATAGAAATTATTGGAAAAGGTGTAGGCGGGCTTCTGATAGAAATAAGTCAGGCTACCGCCGACGCCGGCCGACGCAAGGTACATCGGGACGTCGTTTACCGAACTCAGCTCTTCAAACGTCTCGCCGTCGAGGCTGATACTGATCAGCTTATCGCCCGCTGAAATTCCCTGTCTCGACGCCGCAAAACCCGGAAGGACCTTTTCGGCATATATCCCGTCCGCTTTCTGCACCCACAAAACGCCGTCGGTCGGGGCAAGGTCACCACCCGCACGCTGAAGGAGGTTCAAGGCACCGCCGGCAACGAATAATACCGTTACCACCAGCCATATCAAACTCCAACTTGTGAGGACTTTTACCTTCATCGGGATCGGGCACAATTCGCCACAAAACCTGATGCAATATTTATTCCAGTGCAAACACTTCCGCCCTAGTAATTATCGATGCGATATATGCTTGCGGAAACTGCAGAAAGCCAAAACTAAGAAAGGGGGAACTTGATCGGATATTCAGATTTTCGCTCGACAATCCGAGAATTTGGAGATATTGCAGAGCATCGGAACTGTCGAGAATCACTGCATTTTGGGCAAGATCGACGATGGTCGAAGGTTGTGCTCAGAATCTGACCAGAATACCGCCGCGAAGAGCACGCCGCTGTGAGGTTAGCCTCAGGCCACCCTCTTCACCGCCAACACCCGTCGTGAACCCGAATAGATTGCGGGCATCAACTATCGCTTCGGCATGGAACGGAAGGCCAAGTGTCGGGAGGTTCTGCGTCACAAGAACGCTGAGCGATGGGTCATAGATCGCAAGACGCCCCTGAAATGGATCGATCGCAAAAACAGTCGCTTGCGGCGAGAGTCGAAAGACTGTCTTAACGCTGGTCCCAGTCCTTAGATCTGCTTCGAACTGGCCAAAAAATGTTTGAAAGACGTCGTTTTGGAAGAGTTCCGCCGGATTTGAGAGGCCCTCATCCGACAGTTTCTGCCCCATTCCAAAGCTGTAGCCTGCCGCCGCACTGAAATTTCCATTGATCCTACGGTGATATACAAGCCGAAGTCCCTGAGCACCACCCTGCTGATTCGCCGTGATCTGCTGAAATCCAGCCGGGTCAAGCGAATCGAACGGAAGATTCACCAGGCCGACTCCGCGTGAGAGCGTCGTATCGAAAAATACATTTGCCTCGACGCTCGACTTGTTATCGAGAATTCGTTCGATTCCAAACTCGAACCTACGGCTCTTGTTCATCAACGGTTTGCCATTGTCTAGGGCAAGATCCTGTATCGCAGCCGGTTCGCGGAACAATACCTGAGCATTCTCTAATTCAATTGCCTGCGACCAGGTCCGTTCTTCCGTGTTGGTCGTGTAAGCGGCCCGGAAACGGGTCTTCGAATCGACATCGAGCTGCAGCCCGAGCCGCGGACTTATGGAAAAATCGTTACTAGCTCCAATAAACCGTGAATAGTCGACGCCAAATACCAAGATAACGCCTTCACGGACCTTCCATTCATCCGACGCCTGGACAGAGATCTGCGAAAGGCTCTTCTCGGCATCTTCAAACCCGAGAGCCCCTAGATTTGCGAACGAACTGGCTAATCTTAGCTGATGCCTTTCATTCGGCCTGAACCTAAATTGTGCGTCCAATCGCTGAGGAGCGCGTTTGCCGATGCCGGCTTGCCCCGCAAGGATCAGTTCTGCATTCTCTGAGACAGGCAGGAGGGTCGCGACGTTTACACCTGCGTGAGAACCGGCAAAATATGTTTCTACGACCGTTTGCGAGCTGCGTAAGCCTTTTTCATCCGCAACAAGATCCGCATCCGGAATAACCTCGACATTCTCAGCAACTTCGCCCGGGACCGACCCTTCGGTGTTCTGATAAATACTTCTTCCGATCTGAGCCGCACGAATGGCCCATTTAGGATTATTGCGGTCAAGCCGCTTTTCCGGAAGCGTGTTTCCACTGCCGGACCGCTCAAGCTTAAATCCGTAATTCAGCTGCGACGCACGGCCGACCTCGATCTGGTTCAGAGTGATCGGGTTAAACCCTTCCGCAACTGCAAGCACCGTGTAAGTACCCGGAATGATGCGAGCGAGGAAGCTTCCGTCATTACCGGAGCGAACTTGCTTCAACAGCTTCGACGTGCCCACACGAAATATCGCGACGGTCGCGTCAGCGATCGGGCCGCCAGCCTGATCCCGAACAATTCCCTTGATAACGCCGAGATTCGAAGAGACGCCCAACACAGGCGCAGACTCAGCCTCCGAAACCGATGCAAAGACATTCGGAACCGCTGCCGCAAAAAGAAGCAGCGAGGCGATAGACGTTTTCCTTATGTATAAAATTATCATTCGGAAACTACTCTGAAGACGTTGATAAAACAGCCAAAAAAGGCTATTTCGAACGACTTCACCATTTTGCTGATATTGTGCAAGCGTGTCAAGCACTTGGCGGAGCCTTGGCTTAGCTGATTCGATGCCTTGAACTTGACAAAGTTTGCCCTTCCGATAGAATAAAACCTCGCTGGCAGCTTGGATGTTAAGCGAAGTTTTTCGAGTTTGGAGACGTGGCTGAGCGGCTGAAAGCGGCGGTTTGCTAAATCGTTGTAGTCCAAAAGACTACCACAGGTTCGAATCCTGTCGTCTCCGCCATCTTATAATAAGCTATCAAATCACTGATTTGGTAGCTTTTCTTGTATTTGAGTATACGTCTTCGGCGGCACACATGTCAGCTTCGGAGCCTTAGACGAATTCGCTACGGCTCGTATTTCGGCTTATAATCTTCTCTTATGTCCGTAAGAGTCAGATTTGCGCCTTCACCAACCGGTTACCTTCATGTCGGAGCGACGCGCTCGGCATTGTTCAACTACCTTTACGCCCGTCAAAAGGGCGGTAAGTTCCTGCTTCGCATTGAAGATACCGACCTTGCCCGTTCTACGGACGAATCGACCCGGTCGATCCTCGAGGGGCTGGCATGGATCGGGCTTGAACCGGACGAAGAGATCGTATTTCAGTCCGCGAACGCAGATAAACATCGTGCGATCGCAAAAAGACTGCTTGCCGAAGGAAAAGCTTATCGTGATTTCACTCCCAAAGAGGCTCCTTCCGATGGACCCGTAAAAGAATCTATAAAGGAGCGTGCTCGTGCCCAGGGCGGTGAAAAGAATATGCGGGACAACCCGTACCGCGATCTATCAACCGTCGAAAGCGACACGAGGGCTGCGAGCGGTGAGCCGTTTGCCATTCGCCTGAAGGTTCCCGAGGTTGGCAAGACAGCGTTCGAGGACGGTGTGTTCGGCCTGCAAGAGCGCAATTACGCCGAGACCGAAGACCTCGTTCTGCTCCGCTCGGACGGACATCCGCTCTATAACCTTGCCGTCGTTTGCGACGACATTGAAATGGCGATCACCGACGTGATCCGCGGCCAGGACCATCTGACCAATACCCACAAGCAGATACTTATATATGAGGCCCTTGGCGTTGCGCCGCCGAAATTCGCTCACTTGCCGCTAATACTTGCACCGGGTGGAAAGAAGCTGAGCAAACGCCTGCACGGTGAGATCGTCAGCCTCACCACTTATCGCGATGCCGGTTTTCTTGCCGCCTCGTTCCGTAATTTCCTTGCGTTGCTGGGCTGGTCGGCCAGCGAAGAGCAGGAGATCTATACATTTGAGGAACTGATCGAGAAATTCTCCCTCGAAGGCGTTCACCGCTCAAGTGCCATCTTCAACTACGAACCAAACAATCCCAAACGCTGGACCGACGACAAGCTCATTTGGATGAACGCCGAATACATCCGAACGATGCCGCTGGCGGGGTTGCTGCCGTTTGTTAAGGCAGAGCTGAAGGCGGCCAAGCTGTGGCGTGAGGAATACGAACCGGAAGGCAGAGCAGTGGCCGCAACGATCGATTCGACCGAAAGTCAATCGTTTGAGAACGCGACGGAGATGGGAGACCGGCCCGCGGCACTCGCGATCAATTTACCCCAGGTCGGTTCTCACGAGTGGTACATTCGCACTGTGGACCTTATCCGTGCCCGTTTCTTTACACTGAAGGATTTCTCAGCTCAAGGACGTTCTTACTTCAGTGAGGATTTCGATTTCGACCCGGCGGCGATCGAGAAGAATCTCAACAAATTCCCGGACCTAAAGAACTGGCTGCCCGAACTTGCTGACCGTTTTGAGAGTGAGTTTCAGGAGAAGGCCTATTCCGAGGAGAACATCGAAACCGTCGTCAAGGCCTTTACCGAAGAAAAGGGTACTAAGCTGGGAGTAATAATGAACGGTGCCCGCACGCTTTTGACCGGCGTTGCCGTCGGCCCATCGATGCTTTCGGTGTTTGAGGTGATCGGCCTCGAACGAACCCTGATGCGGCTCAGAAGCCGGGTTGCCTTTAACGCGTGACCGCGTAACATTGGTCAGAGGAGTAAAAACGAAAAATGAAGAAGTTTGTATTTTCATTCGCATTTATCACCGTGGCATTTGCCGCAGCTTCGTTTGCCCAGCCTTCTGAAAAAGAAGCGGTACGCGTGCCGCTCGAAAATTACATCAAAGGGCATGAGACCGGCGATGCCGAGTACATGAAAAAGGCTTTTCACACGGAAGGCAACCTGATATTTGTACGTGATGGCAAGTACACCACTCGTTCGTTCGCTGAATATATCGCCGGAATGTCCGGCAAACCGGCGGCGGATGAAAGCAAGCGAAAGCGGGCGATAGAATCGATCGACGTCGCCGGGAACGCCGCGATCGCAAGGATCGTATTAGACTATCCGACGGTAAAGTTTATCGATTACATGACGCTGCTCAAGATCAATGGCGAATGGAAGATCGTGAACAAGTCGTTTTACGCCGAACCTAAAGCGGCCGAAACCAAGAAATAGAGTGAACAAACGGGATATTATCTGGAAACTCGCTTACCTCGTCATTGCCGGCGGGGTCTTTATGGTCGATCAGGCGACGAAGGCGTGGGCGATTCGGCGTCTGCGTTTTGGCGATGAGATCAACGTCATCCCCGGCTTCCTGAATTTCGCGTATGCTCAGAACACAGGCGTGGCGTTTTCGATGCTTGATGACCACGGCAGCACGGGCCGCTGGGGCCTTTCGATCGTTGCGCTGATCGCAGGGGCTTTGGTCCTTTATTTCTTCTGGCGCACGCCGCGTTCAGATGACCGCATTCTCGGATCTCTGGCACTGTTGCTGGCCGGCATTGCAGGAAACGTGACCGACCGGCTGCGCCTCGGTTTCGTAGTAGATTTTATCGACGTCCAGTTCGGTTCATGGCACTACCCGACGTTTAATGTCGCCGATATGGCTATCGTGATCGGAGCCGGGATAATGATCATCGATATGTTCTTGTCGAAGAAACAAGAAGCGGAAGCACGAACGGCAGGACGTGAGCCGGAAAAGGGATAAAAGCGGTTGAACTATGTACCCTGAGCTATTCCGCATTGGCGATTTTCCGGTAACGACCTATGGCATTTTCCTTGCCGTCGGGATGCTGCTGGCGCTCTTCGTTGCGTCGCGGTTGGCGGCGAGGGATGGGCTGCCAAGTGAGCGGATCTATGATCTCGGGTTGTGGACGCTGCTTGGCGGACTTTTAGGCTCAAAGATCCTGATGTTCTTTGTCGAGGACAGCGTTCAGGTCTTCTCGCTCGATTTTCTGCGATCAGGTGGAGTTTATTACGGCGGGCTGATCGGCGGATTTCTGGCGGTCGCCATCCTTGTCCCGTTTTACAAGATGCCGTTCTGGAAGGTAGCGGATGCCCTGGTTCCCGGCCTGGCCTTGGGACAAGCTTTCGGCCGTCAGGGCTGTTTTGCCGCCGGATGTTGTTGGGGCAAGCCGACCGACTGGTTCTGGGGTGTGCATTTTGGCGAAAAAGGCCACGAATATACAGGCGTTCCTATGTACGGCCCAAGCGGGGAAGACCTGTTTCTTCATCCGACTCAGCTTATCGAATCGTTCACGATGCTCGCCGTTTTCGGCCTTCTCGTCTGGCTCCACCGCCGCAAGAAATTCGACGGCCAGGTCCTGATCGCGTACGGAATCATTTACTCTATCTTTCGTTTCTCGATCGAATTCATCCGCGACGACCCGCGGGGCGATCTTTTCGGCTTGACGGCAATGACGGGCCTTTCGACTTCACAGCTTGTCAGCCTTGTTGTTGCGGCAACCGCCGTCATCTTTATGGTGATGAGACTTAGGGCCGTCGGTAAAAAGGATATAATTGACCACACCTCCTCCATCGCCTGAAGTAGATCAGACAACGAATTTCGCGATCGCCGGTGCCGATATCGGCAAGCGGCTTGACGCTTTTCTTGCCGAACAGATCGAGGGATGGTCGCGTTCGCGGCTACAGCGTCTGATCACGGACGGTGACGTTCTGGTCAACGAGAAAACGGCCAAGGCGTCGTACAAGCTGCACGATGGCGATGAGATCGACGTTGATCTGACCGAAGCCCCTCCCGAAAGGTTCGAGCCCGAGAACATCCCGCTGGACATCGTTTTTGAGGATGAGTACCTTGCTGTCATAAACAAACCCGCGGGACTTGTGGTCCACCCGGGTGCGGGCGTGAGTTCAGGCACTCTGGCCAATGCCATCGCCTATCATTTTGGCGTCAGCGGCATGCAGCCCGTCCCGGCAGGGCCAGCGGAGGACGAGCTGCAAAAGCCCGCACGATGTAAGGGCGATACCGCCGAGGTTGAGCATATTGCCGTTAGGGCCTCCGCAGTTGGGCAAGCTTCTCCCGACAATACAAGCCGCGTCGGCATAGTTCATCGCCTCGACAAGCAGACCTCCGGCCTGATCGTCGTCGCCAAAAGCGAAGAGATCCACGAGATGATGTCGGAGCAGTTCCGTGCCCGCGAGGTGTATAAATCGTACGTCGCGCTCGTTCACGGAAATCCGCGTGAGAACACCGGGACGATCGACCGACCGATGGCACGCGACCGCTGGCACCGGACAAAAATGACGGTGGCCGCGAATGGCCGCAACGCCCTTAGTTTGTGGAAAGTCCGCCAGCGTTTCGAAAAATTCGCCCTTCTCGAGGTTGAGATCAAGACCGGCCGGACGCACCAGATCCGCGTGCATCTCGCGTCCGTCAATCATCCGATCGTCGGCGACGAGACCTATAACGAAGGCCGTGACAATACCGTCGCCAATGTCGATATAAAGAACGCGATCAGGATACTGGGTCGCTTCTTTCTCCATGCCGAAAAGCTGGCCTTCGTTCATCCGAAAACGCAGGAAGAACTGAGCTTTGTGTGCGAAATTCCGCCCGAATTGTCGGATCTGCTCAAGGTCATTTAGACGAGCTCGAATTTAACTTCGCGCCCATTTCCGGTAAGCTAGTCGGGTACCGAATCCAAAACTATCGACGATGCTATACCGGGCCTACAATTTGATATTGAAGGTTTTTGCCAAGGCCTATTCGGTCCTTGTGAAAACAGTCTGGATCCGGCCTATCTTTGACGCGATCCACCCCAACTCGACAATACTCGAGATCGGCGGCGGATATAATCCTCGATTCACGAAGGATAAATTCCCGAACGTCTATCACCTCGATCACGCCTCGACCGAAGAGCTTCGGGCAAAGTATTCGACCGACCCGCACGTCGGCCACCTTGTTCACCAGATACAGCAGATCGACTTTATCGGCGATGGTTCACCGATAGAGGATCTGATTCCCGGAGAACTGAGATTCGATGTGATCTTTAGCTCGCACGCTCTCGAACACCAGATCGATCTGATCAGGCATTTCAACTCACTGGAAAAACTTCTGAAACCCGGCGGCCGCGTGGTGATGATCATCCCGGATTATCGAACATGCTTTGACGCACTTCGCTATCCAACCGTCGTCAGCGATGTGATCGCTGTTCATCGCCGCGGAGCTCCGATCCACCAGGACAAGCAGATCTTCGAGCACGTGACCAGAACCATAAACATCAATCCCGGCCGCCGCGTGCGAGCTTATGATATTGCCGTCGCCGGCTTTAACAATTCGATCAACGACGGAGTAAACGCCGTGACCCGCAGCGAAAAGCCCGACGCCGTCTACGAAGACACCCACGCATGGATATTCTTCCCGCCATCGTTCGAACTGTTGATGCTTGAGCTGTATATGCTCGGCTACACACGCCTGCGCGTCGAACAGGTGTCGCCAACCTACGGAAATCAATTCTGCGTCGTGCTAAAGTCGGACGAGCGGTATTCGGTTCCGCCGGTCGAGATAATGGAAGAGCTTGAGATAGAAAGGCTGCGTCTGACGAAAAAGGCTCGACATTGACTGGAACCTCTTTGACTGGAACGCACGCGTCCCCGCGTGCTGCATCCGATAGGATGCAAAGCGCCCGTGATCCAGTCGCCTAGATCAACATGTACGATCCCCGCATCTGGCATAGCCGAGGTTATATTCCACACGTCGATCCCGATGAATGTACACAATTCATCACATTTCGTCTTTCGATTCGATGCCGCAAACCGTTCTCGCATCGTGGAAAGAGGACCTGAAAAACGGGGAAGTAACGGACGCCGGTGTTAGAAAGAGGATCGAGATGTATCTCGATCAGAATTACGGTGAGCGTTGGCTGTCTGACGCGCGAATCGCGACACTTGTTCAAAACTCAATACTTCATCTTGACGGCAAAAAGTATCGTTTGATCGCTTGGGTGATAATGCCAAATCACGTTCATATTCTGATCGAAACGCTTCCAGGATATTCCGTCGTCGAGATCATGCAAACTCTAAAATCCTTCACGGCACACGAGGCAAATAAGATACTCGAACGAAAAGGGAGTTTCTGGTTCAAGGAGTATTTCGACCGCTACATTCGTAGCGGCAAGCACTATCAGGCTACGGTAAGGTATATTGAGGAAAACCCAGTTAAGGCGCGCCTATGTTCTAGGCCCGAAGACTGGGAGTTTAGTAGTGCCTGTTTCAAAAAGAATCTGTGATGACCGGAAGGAATCCCCACGACTGGAACGCACGCGTCCCCGCGTGCAACGGAGTGCTTTTAACGCCGTTAGTGGCGCCGGTGTGAAGAATCCGGCCGCTAAAAAACAGCGGCCAGGCACGCGCGGACGCGTGCGTTCCAGTCGGTGAGTTGAATGAATAGATTTATGAAACGTCTTTTTGCCGCGACTGCGGTTTTATTGAGTGTCGCTCTGGTTTGTCTTGGTCAGTCGGGTCAGATCAATATTATCCCTAAACCCCAATCTGTCGTTGAGAAATCCGGGCATTTTGTCATCAATCGGGACACGCGAATCGCTGCAGACAAAGCAGATCGGAAGGTCGCATTGTTGCTTCAGGATTATCTTCGCCAGAACTACGGAATTTTCCTCAAGCTTGTCAGCGTTAGTGGCAGGCCCGTCTCGCAGTTTTCCGACACGATTGTTTTCGTTGAGGCTGGGAGTGCGGACCACGTATTTCCACAGGACTATTACGGGATCGATGCTGATAACAAGAGCATCCGTATTTATGGCTCGACGCCAGCAGGCAGATTCTACGGCTTACAATCGCTTGTTCAGATACTGCCCCCTGCCAATGCGTCCTCAGAGGCAAAGGTTCCTGCCGTCAAGATAGAAGACGCGCCCCGCTTTAACTACCGCGGCATGCATCTCGACGTATCTCGTCATTTCCAACCCGTCGAATTTGTCAAAAAGTTCATCGACCAGATGGCACAGTACAAGTTCAATTATTTTCACTGGCATTTGACCGATGATCAGGGTTGGCGGATCGAGATAAAGAAATATCCAAAGCTGACCGAAGTCGGGTCGAAGCGGCCGGAGAGCCACGAGGGTGTTTACTCGACGACCTTTAAGGGCGACGGTCGCCCGGTCGAAGGATTTTACACGCAGGAGCAGATCAAGGATGTCGTAAGGTACGCCAAGGAACGCTACATAACAGTTGTTCCTGAGATCGAACTGCCGGGCCATGCTTCGGCGGCACTCGCGGCATACCCGGAACTGGGCAAAGGATGCGCGGCACCTGACTACAAATTCGAAGTCAAAAAGACCTGGGGCATTTTCAAAGAGGTCTTCTGTCCGACCGAGGAAACCTTCAAATTCCTCGAAGACGTGCTCGACGAGACGATGAAGCTTTTTCCGGATTCACCTTACATCCACATCGGCGGCGACGAGGTGCTGAAGGACTACTGGAAGGAATCGGCGTTCGTTCAGGAGCTGAAAAAACGCGAGAACCTGAAAGACGAGCACGAGGTGCAGAGCTATTTCGTCCGTCGCATGGAACGATTCGTAAATTCGAAAGGCAAAAAGATCATCGGCTGGGACGAAATTCTCGAAGGCGGCATCGCGCCCAACGCGACCATTATGAGCTGGCGCGGAATGAAAGGCGGGATCGAGGCCGCCAAGGCGAAGCACGACGTGATAATGACGCCGACGGACTTCTCATATTTTGATTACGGCCAGGGCGACCCGGCGTACGAACCGCTTAGCATCGGCGGTTACGTGCCGCTCGAAAAGGTCTATTCGTTCGAACCCGTTCCGCCCGAACTCACCGCCGAGGAAGCGAAATATATCCTTGGCGGCCAGGCCAACATCTGGACCGAATATCTCGAAACACCCGCCGCGGTCGAGTATATGGCATTCCCAAGAATGCTTGCTTTAGCCGAAGTTGTCTGGTCGCGAAAAGAGGACCGCAATTTTGCCGATTTCAAACGGCGGCTGAACGCTATTCTTCCTCGGCTCGATAAACAAGGCGTCAACTACCGCATTCCCGCACCCGACGGATTGACGAACATCGTAAGCGAAAGCGGTCGGGCGATGATAGAGCTAACTCCCGCACCGGGAACGCGGGTTTTGTACACTACGGACGGTTCGACGCCGAACGATAAGTCTTCAGTGTATGAAAAGCCCATTAACGTGGAACTAAATGACGGCGAGGTGAAAACGCTCAAGACGATCGTCGTGAATGCCGCCGGACGAAAGAGCGTCGTTTATGCGGCGACCATCGTTCGAGGTAAAATGCGCGAACCCGATACGCCGTCGTCGTCAAAACAAGGCGTCACATATCGGCTTACCTCGCCAAGCAGTGCATTTGCCGAGGATCCGCCTGCGAAAACGGGCGAGACCGGATCGATAATGCTCACGCAATTCGAAAAGCAGATCGATCTGAAGAAGTCGTTCACAGTTTCGTTCGACGGTTATCTGAAAATCCCCGCAAACGGCGTTTATGAATTTCAGATCGATTCGACGTGGGATGCGACGCTCGTGCTGGGCGGAAATAGGATGGTGATCGACGAAGCCGGTACAAAAGACCGCTCGGTCAAATCGGTCGTGCTTCCCTTAAAAGCAGGCCTGCACCAGTTGTCACTTCGCTACAATCATCGCGGCGATGTCGTGCCGCATTTCCGCTTTCGCTACGGGCTGAAAGGCCAGGGCCTTCGTCAGGCTTACGGCGGCGAATTCGTTCACTAAACGGATTGCGGACGCCATCGTCTGCCCTCAGAAAGATATGAGCAATATTTCACGACGCGACCTTCTCAAAAGCGGCATCGCCGCAACCGTCACGGCTTCGCTGATCGGAACTGAAGACGCAGCCGCCGCACCCGCAGGCAAAACGATGGCCGACGTCCCGTTCGAACGTCGCGACAAGGTCCGCATCGGCATTGTCGGTGTCGGTGAACGCGGTGTTTCGATGATCCACGATTTTCTCGGCATCGAGCATCTTGAGATCAACGCACTCTGCGACAACGTTAAGGCGAACGCCGAACGCGGTAAAGCGATGATCGAAAAGACCGGACGTACGTCGCCCGCCATGTACACCGATGGCGACCGTGCATTTGAAAGTCTGTGCCAGCGTGACGACATTGACATTGTCTATTCGCCGACGCCCTGGGAATGGCATTTTCCGGTTGCGATGGCTGCGATGGAAAACGGCAAGCACGTCGCTCTTGAGGTTCCGATGGCGACAACGATGAAGGACCTCTGGAAGCTTGTCGACACCAGCGAGCGAACCCGCAAGCATTGCATAATGCTCGAAAATTGCTGCTATGACTTTAACGAGCTGCTCGTGCTGAATATGGTGCGCGACGGCCTGTTCGGCGAGATCACGCACGGCGAGGCGGCATACATTCACGACCTCCGTGCGATCATGAACGAAGACCGCAGCGAGGGCCTTTGGCGGCGTGCCTGGCACACGCGTTTGAACGGCAATCTCTATCCGACCCACGGGCTCGGGCCGGTCTCAAACTATATGAACGTTAATCGCGGCGACCGGCTCGACCACATGGTATCGATGTCGTCACCGTCGCGTTCGCTCGATCTTTACCGCGAACAGACCGTACCGAAAGGCTCGCCGAAATGGCAGGAAAAATACGTTAACGGCGATATGAATACCAGCATGATCAAGACCGCAAAAGGCCTGACGATCATGCTCCAGCACGATACCTCGACACCGCGTCCATACGACCGCATCAATCTGATCCAGGGCACGAAGGGAATTTTCCGCGGCTATCCTGCACGCATAATGATCGAGGGCCAGCCGGAAAAACACCGGTTCACGAACCTCGATAAGTACACCGAAAAATACACCCACTGGCTATGGAAAAAACTGGGCCAAGCGGCCCGAAACGCCGGCCACGGCGGAATGGATTTCATAATGGCATGGCGGCTGGTGCAGTGCTTTCGCGAAGGGCTGCCTTACGACATGGATGTCTACGACGGAGCCGCGTGGTCAGCTCCGTTTCCGCTTAGCGCCGAGTCGATCGCGAAAAACTCGTCTTCCGTCAAGATACCTGATTTCACGCGCGGTACGTGGCAGCAGAAACGCACTGCCATTCTTTAGTCTCGATCTGTTTGTATGAATTACCCCAATTGCTCAATAGCGTTGCGTGTCTGCGGTTTGGTCCTCCTTCTCGCAGTTTGCCTTGCCGCCCAGACCAAAGACTACGCCGCCTGGGTCAACCCCTTCATCGGCACCGGCGGCCACGGGCATACGTTTCCCGGCGCGACGATGCCCTTCGGGATGGTCCAGCTCTCGCCCGACACCCGCATCGACAACTGGGACGGCTCCAGCGGCTATCACTACTCCGACGACATTATCTACGGCTTTTCGCACACCCACCTCTCCGGCACAGGCATCCCGGATGGGTGCGATATTTTGTTCATGCCGACCGTCGGCGAGCCACAGTTCTTCGCTAAGGAAGGCGATAAGTCAGTCAACGGATACGCCTCGAAGTTCTCGCATGCAAATGAAAAGGCCGAACCCGGATATTATTCGGTGAAGCTTGATGACGACGGGATTCTAGCGGAGATGACTTCGACGAGGCGAGTAGGTATGCACAGGTATACTTTCCCGGCTAATAGCGAGGCTAGAATTACACTTGATTTGACGTGGCGAGACAAAACGTTGATGTCACAGATTGATGTAAAGGGAGATCGAGTCGAAGGGTATCGACGTTCCTCGTCTTGGGCAAGAAATCAGACTGTCTATTTCGTTGCCGAGTTTTCGGAACGCTTTGCCGCCCCGTTCTGGTATAACGAGTACACTTATCCCGAGGTCAAAAAGGTAATCAGTCAATCATGGATTGACAGCAGTCTTGGAGAAAATATTCGGGTCGCGTTTCCGTTCACTAATCCTAAGAATCGACAAATCCTGCTCAAGGTAGCCATCTCCTACGTCTCCGTCGAAGGAGCCCGCAAGAATCTCGAAGCCGAGCTGCCACACTGGGATTTTCAGAAGGTCCGGGCCGACGCGAAGGCGGCGTGGAACAAGGAGCTTTCGAAGATAGAGGTCTCCGGCGGCACGCCCGAGCAGACGACCAATTTCTACACGGCCTTATATCACACGATGATCCACCCCAACGTCTTCAACGACGTCGATGGCCGCTACAAAGGCCACGACGGGAAGATCCACGTTTTGAGTCCCGGCTTCAGCCGGCCTCCCACGGGGAAGAAGCCGCCTAAAGGCGGGACTCCGAGCGGTGACCAATACACCGTCTTTTCTCTCTGGGACACCTTCCGTGCGGCTCATCCGCTTTACACCATCATCGACCAGAAGCGAACAGTAGATTTCATAAATACGTTTATTCGCCAATACGAACAGGGCGGGCGGCTGCCTGTGTGGGAACTGTGGGGTGAAGAAACAGACACGATGATCGGCTACCACGCCGTCTCGGTGATCGCCGACGCAATGGCGAAGGGGATCGAAGGCTTCGACTACGAAAAAGCGTACAAAGCGGCTAAACATTCGGCCGAACTAGGCCACTTCGGCCTCGCCGCCTACAAAAAACGCGGCTACATCTCAATGGAGGACGAGAACGAATCAGTCTCGCGGACGCTGGAATATGCCTACAACGATTGGTGCATAATGAGCATGGCTTCCACTCTGTACAACATGCGTTCGCTGAACAAAGTGAATTCCGGTCCCAGCGATGCCGCGTATCTAAAAGGACTGGAAGCCGACGTTGAAAGATACAAAGCCCGTGCCCGCTATTTCGAGAATCTGTTTGATTCGAAACTCGGCTTCTTCCGCCCGAAAAAGAACGGCGGTTTCGTCGAGCCGTTCGCTCCGAACGAAGTAACGTTCGGCTTTACCGAGGGCAACTCCTGGCAATACTCGTTCTTCGTTCCGCACGACGTTTCCAGGCTGATCCAGTTGATGGGCGGCGAGCCGAAGTTTGTTGCCAAACTCGACGAGTTATTCACCACTGACCAGAAACTAGCTGGCCGTGAGCAAGCGGACCTAACAGGATTGATCGGCCAGTACGCTCACGGCAACGAGCCTTCGCACGCACACGCATATCTTTATAACTATGCTCGCGAGCCATGGAAAACGCAGAAGTATGTCCGTTACATATTGGACAATTTCTACAAGAACGCTCCCGATGGCCTGATCGGCAACGAAGACTGCGGTCAGATGTCGGCGTGGTACGTACTCTCGGCCAGCGGTTTCTATCCGGTAAATCCTGGTGACGATGTCTATGCCTTCGGCACGCCACTGTTTTCGGAAATGAAGTACAAGCTCGAGAACGGCAAAACATTTACGATCCGAGCGAAAAATGCCTCCGCCAACAACATCTACATTTCGCGTGCAGATTTAGACGGGAAACCGCACGATCAAGCTTTCATTACCCATTACGATGTCATGCGAGGCGGCCTGTTGGAATTTACAATGACCGATCGGCCGAACACCTCGGCATTCAGTAGGTTTCCATCTTCATCGATCTATTCCGATGCGGTCGCCGTTCCGATAGTCACCGCAGAAAGAACCTTCGCCGACTCCGCGACAGTTGCGATATCGACACTGACGGGGAACTCCAAGATTCACTACACGACAAATGGCGACGTTCCGACGAAGGCCTCGCGCGTTTACACGGCTCCGTTCACGGTGAACCGCACGACGACGGTTAAGGCCATTGCAATTCGAGCAAGCGGAACGGCGAGTTTCCCCGTGGAATCGGTGCTGACAAAACGCCCGCACGACTGGACCGTAACGGTCATTTCAGGCTACAGCACTCAATACACAGGCGGCGGCGACAACGCGATCGTAGACGGCATACGCGGCACCGTGAACTTTGCCAGCGGCGAATGGCAGGGCGTGCAGGGCAAGCCTTACGAGGCCATCATCGATCTAAAACGTGAGACCGAAATAAAAGAACTCGGCGGCAGTTTCCTTCAGGTTGCGCTTCCGTGGATATGGATGCCCGCGAATTTCAAATTTGATATTTCAAATAACGGCACGGATTGGTCCGAGATCACCGATATCAAGACCGATGTCCCGCAGCGTGAAATGACACCCACCATCCGCGAATACACCCAAAAGATCACGCCCACCAAGACACGCTATGTCCGCATCCGAGCGTTCAACATCGGCAAGATCCCATCCTGGCATCTAGGCGCCGGAGGCGATCCGTGGATATTCGTGGATGAGGTGATCATTCGATAAGGCTGCGAAAGCCCGCACGAAGTAAGGGCGATATGCTCAATTAACCAAAGGACACCCTGCACAAAATGCTTGACGACTACGGGTTTGAGACATACGAAGAGAACGAATTTCCGCTCGCATACCTTATCACCTTCCGGACTTTCGGCACTTGGCTGCATGGCGACGACCGGTTCTCGATTAATCGGAGTAATCGGGATGTCCCCCATACCGTGAAACTTGACCCGAATCTACCGCTTCAAGAGCGTATGCAGACGTCGATGAGACAGCCTCCCGTTCTGCTTGATTCGGAAATGCGGTCTGTCGTTGCCGACGCGATCGAGGAATTGTGCGCTGAGCGAAGCTACGGGCTCCGCGGCTTGAACGTGCGTACTAATCATGTCCATTCCGTCGTTTCCGCACCCCAAAAGCCCGAAAGGATCGCCGACGCAATGAAGGCATTTGCAACAAAACGATTGAGAGAACTGGGCCTTGTCGAAGCTAATGAGCGAGTCTGGTCCCGCGGCCGAAGTCGTCGCTATTTGTGGAAGCCGAGCCACGTTGAGGCAGCCGTAAACTACGTTCGCTATTGTCAGGGCGATGTGCCCTTTGAATTGGATGAATGGGTTCGTTGAGTGTATGGGTTCGTTGAGCATATCGCCCTTACTGCGTGCGGGCTTTTGCAACGCGTTGCGATAATAAAATAGCATTGCATTTATGACACATGATATGGCTTGAATTCATATAATAAGTGCAACTTTTGAGAATGGCAGGGAAAGGTAAGTTGAAGTAGATTTGACGCATCTTTTAACTGCAATCAAAAGGAGCGGCAATGAGCTATCGACAACTTACCCGAGAGCAAAGGTATCAGATA
>JANNNS010000219.1:0-5492 GCA_031398645.1 Acidobacteriota bacterium | reverse complement strand
GATCTGCGGCCGCGATCGCCGGATGATCGCGGAAAAGTTGGTGAGGGTAAACAAGAGCTGCGGTCAATTTCATGGGTTAATTATTTTATTCGTCAATATGATAGCTTTGGATTATGTCCGCGATCGAGGTCATCATCAATTCCGGTTCGGGCAGCGTGCTTGAGGGCGAGACCGAGAAGAGTCTTCGTCAGCGGTTCATTGCGTACGGTGTGCGGGCAAATGTTCATCTGGCAAAGACCGGCGGCGAGATCGAACAATTTGCGCGGGAAGCGGCAGAGAACGATGCTGAAATAATTGTTGCGGGCGGCGGCGACGGGACGATAAGTTCGGTTGCGGCGGTTGTTCACAAGGCCAGAAAAACACTTGGCGTACTTCCGCTCGGCACGCTTAACAACTTCTCTAAGGACCTTGGGATACCGCAATCGCTTGAAGAAGCTATCAAGATCATTGCCGCTCGGAATGTCGAGACCATCGATCTCGCCGAGGTCAACGGCCGTATTTTCATTAACAATTCAAGCATCGGACTTTATCCGCAGATGGTTCGGCAGCGGGAAGAGCAGCAGCGGCTTGGCTACGGCAAATGGCGCGCCGCTTTTTGGTCGTGGCTGCGCATTTTTCGCTTGTCGCCGTTTCTGAAAGTTAATATTAAGCTGGCTGACAAGGAGTTCTTGCGAAAAACTCCGTTTGTATTCGTGGGCAACAACGAATATGAGATGGATCTCTACAACATCGGCCGCAGGCCCAACCTGGCCGACGGAAAGCTATCGATCTATTTCCTTCATCGCGGCGGACGGTTCGGTGTCACCGCACTTTTGTTTCGAACCGTATTTCAGCGTCTCAAGCAGTGGCGCGATTTCGAGGCGGTGAGTACGGACGAAATAACGATTTCTACGCGAAAGAAAAAGATCCTTGTGGCCTTTGACGGCGAGGTGGCGGTGATGCAGACGCCGCTGAATTATCGATCGCTGCCGCGGGCGTTAAAGGTGATCGTTCCGGTGAAAGAATGAGGAAGATAGTACACATTTCCGACGTTCATTTTGGCAAAGAGGATGCCGATGTGGTTGAGCGATTGGTCGAGAAGATCACCGAGCTCAAGCCCCACGTGACGGTTGTCTCGGGCGATCTGACCCAACGGGCGCGGAGCAAGCAGTTTGTCGCCGCGAGGGCCTTTTTAGATCGGTTGCCGTCGCCTCAGATAGTGGTTCCCGGCAATCACGACGTGCCGCTCTACAACGTGGTGGACCGCTTTGTGCACCCGCTAGACAAATACAAAAAATTCATCACTAATGACCTGGAACCCTATTTTCAGGACGAGGCGATCGCGATTGCCGGTGTCAACACATCGCGTTCGCTGACCATCAAGGGAGGCCGCATCAGCGCCGAACAGGTCGCCGCTATACGGCTGCGAATGGCAAGCCTTGACGAGAGCTTGTTGAAGGTGGTGGTCACGCATCATCCCTTCGATGTGCCCGACGGCGAGGACGAGGACGACATCGTAGGCCGAGCTAAGGAGGCAATGCCGCTGATCGCCGAGAGTGGTGCTGATGTTTTTCTCGCCGGCCATTTGCACGTCAGCCACATCGGTCACTCGGCCCGACGATACAGGCTCGAAAGCGGACGCTCGGCGTTGATCATCCAGGCGGGGACGGCAGCTTCGGTTCGGGAACGCGGTGAGGAGAATTCCTTCAACCTGCTCGAGTTTGAACGGCCATTTCTGACCGTTAAGCGATTTCAATGCTCGCAGCCAGCCAGCGGGTTCCGGCTCGCCGAGGATGAGCAATTTACACAGACGCGGGTCGGCTGGGAACGGATGTAAAATCCGCTGTGTCAGGTTCATTTAGCCGGCGATATCGCCTAAGATACTGATTTGGAGTAATAAACAAATGCTTGAACCAGACGACAACGAAACAGTTGGAACTGAAGATCACGGATTGCTCGACAAAGTGACCGGACTCGGCCAGAAGATCATAGGCGAGATCGAAACACTCGGCGGCATCCTGACAGGAGACCCGGTAACGCGTGCCGAAGGCGAATTCAACACCGAGGTTGGCGAGATCCGCGAAGAGGTCGCGGAGGATCTTGAGGAAAGTGATGAGAAGACCGGCAGCCGATCTGAAGCCGGCGGCAGCTGGTAAAAGGCGACAATATGAGCGCGACAGTGGAGAAGGCGAACTTTCAGTTGCCGCGACGAATGCGCGGGCTTCAGCCGACGCTGATCCGGCAGTTTTTCGAACGTGCATTGCCGGAGAGCATTAACTTCGGCTTGGGCGAGCCCGATCTGCCGACGCCGCAATTTTTGCGTGACGAGGCCGCTCGGATCGTTCGTGACGAACAGAATGGCTACACATCGCATCCCGGCATTCCGGCATTGCGGACAAAGATCGCCGAACAGTATCCGCATTTGAATTTGCCTGTTACCGGTGTTGTGGTCACCTGCGGCTCGCAGGAAGCGATGACGGATGCATTTATGTGCTGCGTCGAAGAGGGCGACGAGGTTTTGCTTCCTGACCCGAGCTTTCCGGCATACGACGCATGCACTCGAATTGCACAGGGAACACCGGTCTATTATCGAATGCCGGCCGATACGGAGTTTTCTTTCGATATAGAAGAATTCCGATCAAAGATAACGCCGAAAACTAAAGCGGCTGTCGTCATTAGCCCCTCGAATCCTACCGGTAAGATCATGACCGCCGAAAACTATCGGCAGATCGCCGCGGCGCTGGAAGGAACGGGAATTTGGCTGCTTTCGGATGAGATATATAGTGACCTCTATTTTGGCGATCGTCCGCACTCTGCGTCGGAGTTTTACGATAGAACAATTATCATCAGCGGACTTTCGAAATCGCTGTCGATGACGGGCTGGCGAATAGGCTGGGCTGCCTGTTCGGATCCGGAAATGATAAACGCAATACAGGTGCTGCACGGATTTACGACCGTCTGCACATCAACGATCACGCAGAAAGCCTCATTGCTTGGCTGGTCGGAAGAGGCTGAGGCGGCGAAGCAGCATGCCCGCGAAGTGTACAAGAAACGCGGCGAGTTCCTGGTCGATCTGTTCGACAAGGAGTTAGGCCTAAAGGCCACGTCGCCCGAGGGAGCGTTTTACACAATGCTCGATGTCCGTGAGCTGGGCGATGACCTTGAGATCGCTGAAAAGTGTCTCCAAAATCGGGTGGTCACTGTCCCCGGTGTCGCGTTCGGGCAAGAGGCAAAAGGATTCTTGCGGATCTCGTTCTGCAACACCGAAGAGAAAATGGCTGAGGGAGTGCGACGCATGAAAGAGGCTTTGCGATGCGATTAGCGAAGTTCGTCAGTGGGTTTCAATCTTATCGGCCAAGGACTTGGTCTACCGGCGAGGACCGAACCGCCCGAGATCAAGATGAATGAGTAGATTAGCTCAAGTGCGAAAAAAAGAAATTCGCCGTTCCAGTTGAGTGAATCGCCCGGAGGTTTCGTATGGGCTCCGGAGTAGACCAAAATGAACATTGGCAAGAATGTGGCTGCGATTACAAGAACATGAACGACGATGCCCATAATGCATCCGCAGATGATTGGGAACGGCTTAACGCCACGTCGGATTCCAACGAAGCTCGCCACAATAAGCCCGAACGGGACTGCAAAGATTAGGCCGACCCAAAAAAGAAAAAGGAATGGTTCCATACGGGCACCAATAAAGTTAGAATTTTCAACCAACTGATGTCAAGAAAATATAGAGTAGGGATTTTGGGTGCGACCGGGACGGTCGGGCAGCGTTTTATACAGCTTCTTGAGGGCCATCCTCAGTTTGAAGTGACGGCCCTTGCAGCTTCCGATCGTTCGGCGGGAAAGACATACGGCGAGGCGTGTGCGTGGAAATTGAACGGGTCGATCCCGGAAAGCGTTCGCGGCATTGTCGTTCAGCCGATCGAACCGCCGCTGGATTGCGACATCGTTTTTTCAAGTTTGCCGTCATCCGTAGCTCGTGAGACTGAAGAAGCATTCGCACGTGCGGGTTATCCCGTCATTAGTAATTCGTCCAGCTATCGGATGGACGAAGACGTGCCGCTGCTTATTGCCGAGATCAATCCGGATCACCTGGACCTGATCCCGGTACAGCAGCAGAAACGCGGTTTTGGTAAGGGATTTATCGTCACCAACCCAAATTGTGCGGTCGTAAGTTTTGCTCCTCCGCTAGCGGCAATCCATCGCAAGTTTGGTGTTGAATCTGCCATTGTCACGACGATGCAGGCAGTTTCCGGTGCGGGTTATCCGGGCGTTGCGTCAATGGATATTGTCGATAACGTAATGCCATACATCGCTGGCGAAGAGCCGAAGGTAGAGATCGAGGCACAGAAGATAATCGGTAAATTTACCGACGGAGCGATCGTAAAGGCGGATTTTGCCGTTTCCGCCCAATGCTTTCGCGTCAACGTCCTCGACGGCCATACTGTCGCGGTCCGCGTGAATTTGAAACAAAAAGCGACGCTCGAAGACGTTGTGAAAGCAATGAAGGAATTCCCGTCTTTAAGACTGCATTCTTCACCGAAAACCTTTATCGAAGTAACTGATGAGCCGACCCGGCCGCAGCCGCGGATCGACCGCGACAACGGCAACGGCATGGCAATTACGGTCGGACGCGTTTTCCCCGATACAGTGTTCGATTATCGTTTTGTTGCCTTAAGCCACAACACTGTGCGCGGAGCCGCTGGCTCCGCTATCTTAAATGCTGAACTCCTAATTGACCGGCGGGTAATTTGATCCGATGGCAAACCCGGCTAGCGACAACGGATTTTCGAGAAAGGTGCTGATCGCGGTGGGGCTCGTCTGCCTGACAGTACTATTGGCGGCTCTGATCTATTTTACGTTCGATGTTCTGCTGCTAATATTTGCCGCTACCCTGCTCGCAGTATTTCTCCGCGGCCTTGCCGACCTACTCTGCAAATACACCAACATTCCGGAAGGCTGGGCGGTGCTCGCGGTCTCGGTGCTTATCCTCGCTGTGCTTGCTGGTGCGGTCGCGTTTCTTGCTCCGGATGTTGCGGAACAGGTTAGGCACTTACGTGAGGAACTACCAAAATCAGCCTCGGCAGCCTCGGCGTACATTTCTCAATTTGGCTGGGGACGAACTTTGATCGAACAGCTTCCGAGCTACGACGATCTCCGAAATAACCTGAACCCGTCGACCCTTATGTCGGGTGTAGGCGGGTTTTTTTCCTCGACCGTGGGTGCAGTCGGAAATTTCTTTATCGGCATTTTGCTCGCGATCTATCTTGCAAGCGAGCCCCGATTTTATACACGCGGATTTACGAACCTGTTCCCGGTCGCGAAACGTCACCGCGTTCGAGAGATACTTTACGCAATAGGCGACACACTTCGTTGGTGGCTGATCGGAAAGGTGGCGTCGATGATCTTCATCGGGCTATTGACCTGGATCGGATTGTCGATAATTGGTGTTCCGCTCGCATTGACGCTCGGCCTGATCGCTGGACTACTGTCGTTCATTCCCAATTTCG
>JANNNS010000212.1:0-2402 GCA_031398645.1 Acidobacteriota bacterium | reverse complement strand
AATCTGCGGTTCGTCGAAAACCACTTTCCAGTAGACAGGATCTCGTTGGCGACACCGAGTCCGACAAATGAGCCGGTCTTCGATCCGGAACCCCTCGTAGAAGTTAGTTATTGATCTGCGGCTGCGGTGAACGGGCTGCTGCGGGAGGCAGTAATCCTCTTCTCCTTAGATCCTGAATCTTACGGCGTTGAACGGGAGTGAGTCTCCGCATATCAGGCATGCCTACTACCGGAGTACGCGGCGTCTTTGGCGTGATCCCATTTTCAGTGATGAAAGCGTCCGGCGTTTCGATCTTGCCGTCCGTGATCTTCATATTCCCCACGAAGATCGTTTTTCCCTTAAGATTGGGATCACCGTCTTCGAGGCCCGGTGCCGCTTCTGCTTTATTGGAAGGAGCGGCTTTCGCCGTTCTCGCGGGCTCTCGACCTTGAGTTTTTTCAGGGTCGACCTTGATAGCTGGGTCCTTCGCAACGGTTTCAGCGGCCGGTGATGCCTCAGGAACGACGATATCCGTCGCGGGTCGATCATCGGGCGGCGCGACCTGCGTTCCCACGGCGGGTTGCTCATTCACCGTCTCCGACGAAGCACCGGTCGCGCTGGAGAAGATCGCGAGATCGTAAATATAAGCTCCCAGGGCAATCCCGCCGGCCAGGAGTAATGATGCTGCGCTCGCAGCGGCCACACGGCGACCGCTCCAGTTGCGTGAGGCCGACGAAGAAACCGCCTCCGGATCCGTCGCTGCGATCTTGTCTCCGGTCCTGACGGCCGTTTCCTGCGAAATATACGCGGGCAAAACCTCGGTCTTTATGCCGGTCTGCCGTTCAGTAGCTTGATTCGTCGGGCCCGGCATCAACCGGGTTTTCTGCGAACTTAGCTCGACGTTGGCGACGGTGTTCGCCACGCTTGCGTCATCGGCAAGATACGCATACTTTTCCATCTCATCGAGCATCCGCTTCATCTCTTGCGCCGAATCAGGCCGCGAAGCGGCGTTCAGGTCAAGCGCTCTATGAAGTATGCCCGCAAAACCAGCAGGCACCTCGCGATTTATCAGATTAGCAGGGACCAGTGGATCTGGCTGAGAGCTCAGTACATTCATTGCCCTGGTTAAAGCATCCTCAGGCGCCTGGCCCGTTACCAAGTGGTAGAGAGTTGCTGCCAGCGAATAGAGGTCGCTTCGTGGGTCAGTGCCCGTGCCCTGAATCTGCTCGAGCGAGGCGTAGTTGCGCGAGTATCCAAAGATGCTCTTCGCCGCCGTCTGAAAACCTGCATCGGTCGGATTCCCTTTCGCCAGCCCGAAGTCCAAAAGGACGATCTGTCCCTGATGTGTGACTTTTAGATTCTGAGGCTTGATATCCCGATGAATTACTGGCGTAGACTGAGTATGAAGAAATTCAAGTGCGTCAAGAAGTTGAACGGTCCACTTGCGAATGGTCTCAAAGTCAAAAGGCTTTCCGGTTTCTTCGAGAATGCAGCAAAGGTCCTCGCCGGGAATGAATTCCATCACGATGAACTGGCTGTTTTCTTCTAAGAAATGATCGCTTACGCGGGGCAGAGCGGCGTGCTTTAAGCTGTTGAGTAGCCTGGCCTCGCGCTCGAGAGCTTTGCGGTAATTGTCGTCCATGCAAAGCGTTTCTTTGATCGCAACGATACTGTTGAATCGCTCGTCGGTCGCCACATACACTGCACCCATTCCACCCTGACCGATCTGTTTATCGATTCGGTATCGGTTCTGTAGGATTTTCCCCTTTTCGAGCATGGTAAAATCGTTGCACCAGCCAATGATCGACTAGTTTACTACAAAAATGGCGTCGGGGCAGACTTATATCACGCCTGCCCCGAATCCGATCGAAAGTCTGTTTCACTAGCGATAGGCTGCCGCTCCAACCTTAGGAATGTTGTACGCGTCTGCAAGGCTGTTCAGTTCGAACCGGACCCTCGCCCAATTCCCTTCTGTGGCGCTCCCGTATCGATAGTTTTTCATATTACGGTCGATATCGGTGGCAATATTGAGGCACCGGCGAACCTCTTCGCGGTTCTCGGCCCAGGCATCTCGCCGGTCGAACTCACGTGAAAGCTCGTCGGTTGCCGACTCGAGATCCTTAGCACGTTTGTTCAGCCAGTCCTCTCGGCTAGAACCATCCAGCCGACTCCGGTCCAGCGACTTATCGAAGTTCTTCACAAAGTTATCGACCCGATCCTCGACGCGGTTAATGATGAGTTTGACCTGCGCCTTGTTTAGGGCACGGCCACGAACTTCTCGACGACGCTGGCCGCTGGCCGTATCCGCCATCGCAAATAGCATTACAACTACCCCTATACCTACAAACGATCTAAATAAATTTCTGCTCATTATTTCCTCTCTCCTAAGTGATCAATATCTTTTCAATATCAGGGAGATACGG
>JANNNS010000180.1:0-3452 GCA_031398645.1 Acidobacteriota bacterium | reverse complement strand
ACAGATATCGGACGTTGCTGTTCAATCTTTAGCCCTAACTTTCGCAATCGGTGAGCCAGCGCGTTTTCATATATTTTCTCTAAATGTCCATGTTTATGAAAGGCGTGAATGGCAAATCCAGTCTCGCGAATCAGATCGGCGAGTTTATTCATTTGCTCGTCAGACATGAGAAAATCTTGAGCGGACACCGAATCCTCAAGCGGTCAGCAGAATCCAATCGGTTCACAAAAAACTCGCCCAATTCCTCCTTTTTTTGCGCTTTCTGTGCTTTTTGTGGCGATCACTTCTTCTCCTCCTTCACGCCCATTCCGTTGACGATCGTCGATACTACTGACTCTGAGAATGCGCGGGCGATGCGTTCGACGGCAGGGTCTTCTTCGTTGAAGAACGATCGCGGATCGGATGAGAATTCGAACGAATCGCGGAAGATGAAATTCTGGTTGTCGTAAAGGATCTTATTCTCTTTGAGATCGCGAATGGTGACGGCTGAAACTATGGTCACTTCGTAAACGCGGGCGCGGCCTTCGCGGTCGAGCAGGACGCCGGTAAAGCTGAAGTCGCGGACTGTCCCTTCGACAACGGCGTCGGCACCTTCGCGTGTACCCTGCACCTTTAACCCACCGCCGCGACGAATTATCTCGCGCGACACCGCATCGGTGAACCGGGAGCTAACACGATAACGAAGCGCACGCGCCTCAAACTGAAACGCCGGAACCGCTACGTTCTTTATGTGCTTCGGAAGGCCGGTGTTCGTCACGGGTTTGTAGCATTCGGTAAACCCGGTCGCGGCAAGGCATAGTGCCGCAGTGAAAAGGACTCGGAAGTACTTCATATTCATCACGCGTGGGGCAAACTCATGTCAAGATCGAAAAATTCGAGCCGCCCGCAGCGAGGGCATCGATATGTGTCCAGCATTAGTATCCGCTCGTCCATCTCCCTAATGCTGCGGAAGAATACCACTCCCGAATCAGGCCCGCCCACGCGGATCGGCATACGCATTAGCGGCTGCATCGTCGATTGGCACAAAAGGCACGGAAGGGTCCGGTTCTCGGTCGATTTTTGTTCAGCTTCCATCGGTCGTTCTCCTGTTTAAAGTGGGTCGTCACGGTCAACGCTGCGACCGAACTGCACTGATGATCGTCAAGGCATCAACCGTTTCTTTTACGTCATGAACGCGAACTATCTTTGCTCCATTCCACACCGCAATAGCGATGCTGGCCAGTGAGCCGCTGAGCCGCTGATCGGGCGGTGCTCCGTTGAGAAGCTTGCCGATGAACGATTTTCGCGACGTACCGACGAGAATAGGAAATTGATCGAATTCGAGTACGAGTTTATCAAGTTTCGCGAGCAGCTCTAAGTTTTGAGCGAGGGTTTTGCCAAATCCGATACCGATGTCGATGGCGATGCGGTCTTGCGACACGCCGTGTTTGCGGGCGATCGAGGTCGAGCGGCGAAGGTCGGCAGTTACTTCGGCAATGATGTCGTCGACGGGCGGTTGGCTGTGCATCGTCGCAAACTCGCCGCGGGAGTGCATCAGGATAAGTCCGGCCTCGTGCTCGGCCGCCACGGTGGCGATGCGTTCATCAAACCGCAGGCCCGAGATATCGTTTATTATTTCGGCTCCGGCCTCGACAGCAGTTTGAGCGACCTGCGATTTGGTCGTGTCGATCGAAATAGGAGTGTCGAAACGCTTTCCGATGGCTTCGATGACCGGCACGACGCGGGACGTTTCCTCATCAGCTGAAACTGAGGCACTGCCAGGCCGCGTCGACTCGCCGCCGATGTCCAGAATGTCCGCACCTTCGTTGATGAGCTTTTCGGCCTGTCTGAGGGCAGCATCAAGAGACGCGAACTTTCCGCCGTCGGAGAAGCTATCCGGCGTGACGTTCAAGATCGCCATTACCAGCGGGCGTGTTAGATCGAGTTCGCGGCGTGAAGTTTTCCAGTACACAAGGCAAAAGTAAAAAGTAAAAAGGCAAAAGTAAAGCTGTTCGCTTACTCTTGCCCTTTTTAAGAAAAGAATCCGGTCGCTATTGCTCCCGGTTCTGACACTAAGCCGTTACCGGATTGTTCGGCGTTATCGGCGGAAGGATCGGTTTTTTGACCTTTATCTTCGCTTCTTCTACTTCCGGGCTGCCATCGTCGTCGGTGGTTGACGGTGCTTTGTCGTCGCCTTCGAGCGGCAGGCCGGCGATTACGCGACGCATTTGGGCGTTGTCGAGCGATTCGTGCTCAAGCAGGGCTTCGGTAAGGCGTTCCATTGCTTCGCGGTTCGATTCAAGGATACCCTTTGCCTTTGCATACTGCTCAGACACTATCCGGTTGACCTCCTGGTCGATCTTGATCGCCGTGTCTTCCGAAAAATCGCGATGCTGGGCAATCTCACGGCCGAGGAAGATCTGCTCTTCCTTTTTACCGTAAGCCAGCGGGCCGAGATCGGACATACCGTATTGGCATACCATCGCACGGGCAATTTCGGTCGCCTTTTCGATATCGTTCGAAGCACCGGTCGTGATGTGGCCGATGAAAAGCTCTTCAGCAATTCGTCCGCCCATCGAATTCGCGATCATCGCCAGCAACTCTTCTTTAGTCCGGCCGAGAACGTCGGCTTCCGGCAAGAAGTAAGTGACGCCGAGGGCTCGGCCGCGAGGCACGATCGTAACCTTGTGGACCGGATCGCTTTCAGGAATGTTCATTCCGACAAGAGCGTGGCCAGCCTCATGAATCGCTGTCAGGCGTTTTTCCTTGTCGGAGATCACCATGCTGCGGCGTTCCGGACCCATCATCACCTTATCTTTGGCGAATTCCAGGTCCATCAACCTAACGACCTTTTGGTCGCGGCGTGCAGCGATCAAAGCTGCTTCGTTTACAAGGTTAGCTAGATCCGCACCTGTAAATCCTGGTGTACCACGGGCGATTATGTTTACGTCCACGCCTTCGTCAAGCGGGATCTTACGCGTGTGGACCTTAAGAATGCCTTCGCGGCCGCGATCCACCGCTGTCGCTCTACGTGCACCTGCCGTGGTGCGTCAAAAAATGTCCCTATTGCGATTTCAACTCGCATGAAAAGCAGGGAGAACTGCCGTTCTCAGAATACATATCGGCCCTGGTCCGGGACCTGGAGGCCCTGCTGCCGTCGATCTGGGGGCGGCGCCTGACGAGCATTTTCATCGGTGGCGGCACGCCGAGCCTGTTTCCAGCGGCGCAGATCGACGCGTTCCTGTCCGCGGTGCGGGCGAGCGTGCCGCTCGAGCCCGGGGCGGAGATAACCATGGAGGCCAATCCTGGCGCCTCCGAGGCGCAACGCTTCAGGGGTTACCGGGAGGCGGGCGTGAACCGGCTGTCGGTCGGTGTGCAGAGCTTCGATGACGAGTTGCTCTCGAAGCTCGGGCGCATCCACTCGGCCGACGAGGCGCGCCGCGCCATCGGCATGGCGCTGGACACCTTCGGCA
>JANNNS010000170.1:0-5515 GCA_031398645.1 Acidobacteriota bacterium | reverse complement strand
CCTCCACTTTACCCTTCTTGATGACTTCGGGTTCCGTTGAAGCAGCCGCTTCCGGTGTGGTACCGGCGGCGGGTTCTTCCAGAATGGTCGGTGCCACAATATTGATCACGATGCCTTCCGGATCTTGGATGAGCTCTACACCGTTTGGCAGAACCAAGTCTTTCGCGCGAATACCTTGGCCGCGGTTGCCGTTGATCGTGTTCATATTAATCAGGCTGTTGCTCGTACCCGATGACAAGTAGATGCCGTGCGAGCCATTGCCGGAGATCGTATTGGATTTCACATGCGTGCCGTCGGCGCTCTTTAGCTCAATGCCTTTGTAAACCGAGCGGCGCTCAACGCGGTCGGGCTGCCAGACGAACTCGATCGGGGTTTTGGTGGATGCATAATACTCGCCGTCAACATAGAGCACGCCGGTCAACAGTTCTCCGCCCGACCCGAGCGGAGCGACGTTCATTTCACCTTGTGCGAACGGCGGGAACGCTATGCTCCGGACGGCGGTAACGTCCATCGACGCCTGAGCGCAACCCCATTGATTCGTCAGACCCGGCCACGCGTACAGGTCGAGGAACTTATGCGTCATAGTGATCGAACGCATTGAGGAGCAGGTCGGAATATCCGGCAGCGGCGGTGCAGCGACCGCTTCCGTAACGTTCGACGCCGATATCGCAGTCGCCGAGCCAGATAGTGTGGGCACGATCGCCGCTGCGGAAATAGCCTTGAGAAAATCCCTTCTTTTTACCTTGTCTGTCATGATTTATTCGATCTCCACACGGACCGTCGCGCATTCAAACGGCTTCAGAGAGATAGTCAGAGGTGCTAGTTGTGAAAGCTTGTTTAGTTCAACTGATTCGGTGATGTTCATCAACGACGCAGCCTTGATGGCCACAGGCAAAGTGACCCTTACGTTCGTGGCACGCCCCGCGAACTCCTGCAGCCGGATGATGAACGCTTTATTCACCTTCGGACTAAGCGGAGCGGATGTGACCTCGCCGCGGAAGGCACCTTCGCTTTGCGTCTTTACCGTAACGATCTGCACGTTTGGTTGATCGACGGCGAAAAATTCTTTTGTCGTGTCGTGCGGGGCGACGCCAACGTATTGGGCACGCAGGGGTACGTTGAAGCTAGAACCCATCCGCCACGCCCGTACCGGATCGAAAACGCCCGCGGCCGAGAATGCATACTCGAAGACCATCCGATCGCTTCGTCCCGGTTCGACCGTCGGCACATTGATAATGCTCACATCATGTGTGTCCGCCTGGCTTCCCTGTCTGACCGCCCGCGAATATAACGTGGCTTCAGGCAGCGGGAATTTGCCCATGTACATCGCCGGGAATTCTGCGGGTGCGTCCTTTGGACGTACTTTCGTCGAGATAAAACCAGAGTAAACCCAATGATAGGCTTGACGATGAGCCACGAGGGCCGACGCCTTTCCGTCGGTCATTCCGATCAGGTGCTGCGTTGAGACGGAATCGGAACGGGCTCCCGGCAGGTAATCGTCCGGAAGCCGGTCGAACCATCTCTGGCCGCCGCGCATTACCTTTAGGCCGTCCTTCGGAATATCGAATGGAAATGCGAAATAGTAAGAGTCGTGCCAGTTGTTGTTGCCGCCGACAAAGGGCATTTTCGCCGCGTCGAGTTCATTGCGAACTTCAACCTGGTCGTGGCCGTTGTAGATAGTAATACGCGTCCGCGGAAACAACGAACGCTCCCGGTCGACCGTGATCTCCGTCATTTGAGCGCCTTTCCTTACGCTGATCTTAGGAGCGACTGGATAAGACACTTTTGAAGCGTCCGGACCTTCGACACGCAGGAAATCATTGAACGGGCGTTCGCCGTTAGGATTGACAAGGTCGCGGTTCGCCGCTTTGTCGCGAATGCTGCGGATCGTTCCATCAGGGTTCAGGGCGACCGAGAAGTTCACGTTGTCGGCTAAGGTTCCGGGGATGTGCCTAAGAGTTGTTAGTGATTTCCCTGTCGCGGTGGTCACAGAGTACGTTGAATACCCCATCGACGGAATGTCTTTCGCCAGGAACACTGCACCACCCGCCTCATCGATGTCGAACGGCACATTTGCGCCTGCCGAATCTCGTATTGCTGTGATCTTTTTATTCTCAGACGGTGGTGCAAGGCGAACAATATCCGTGCGGCTCCACGACAGTCCGTTGTAGATCACCACCGGAACAGTATTGCCAGACGGTGCGGGCTTCCTGTCTTCAAATCGCGAAGGATCGGCCACTGTCGCTAGCCCGCTCGCTAACAGTTGATCCGTTTCGGCCTTTGCCTGTCCTGTGAATTCGACATACTCGCGATTTTGCTGACGCAGCGTTTCGCTGCTGTTCAGCTGCGGCCAACCCGTGTTTCCTGCTCCGCTGTGTTCATCGTAGGTGAACATCAGGTCATAGATCTCCGCAAAATTGCCTACCGGAACAGGAAGTTTCCGCGTCGTCGCTATTGCGCTCCATAGCGTTTCCGCCGCCGGAGCATGGTCGTGCACATACCGGCCGTCTGCACTGATCCGCGGGCTTGCGGTCTTCGCCTCAGACCAAAGGCCTGACCACTCACCGCGATAAGTTGGTATCTGCGAGCCGAATTTCCCTTCGATGTACTTAAAAAACTCCGGCGAGTTGGCGATCTTGATCTTTACCTCGTCTTGTTTTGAATTCCAAAGCTTAACGGCCTTTTCAAGGTTAAGAACCGTGCCCGGTTCGACGAAGTCATGAGCGTACATCGCCATCACGGCATCGTATTTGTAGCCGGCCTTGTTATACGTATTGAGCAGATCGGTAACGCCGATCTCCATCATTTCGATGTCCGTTTTCTTTCCGGCGAGCTCCGGGTTGAACATATCGAACGGTTTGCGGTCGGTGTACGGGTCGAGCGAATAGGGGTCAAGGTAGTATTGCGTGAAAGCTTCGACATACGCTCCGCGATTGCCCTGGCTTATCCAGAGCAGAACCTTATTTCCGTCGGGAGCTTCCCAATAGAAAGGCACCTTTCCCGGGGCCAAGTCCGTGGCATTATTTATGAACGTGTTTGCTCCCGTAACCAGATATTTTGTACCACTGCTCGCCAGCACCGATGCTATCGGCATCGGATGGCCGGGGACATCGTTCATATAGGCAACTTCGGACGTAATGCCGAACGCCCGCTGCAGCGAGGCAAAATCGTATGTCATTCGATTAAGTTCCTCGGCCCCCATATAGTCGGTGTGCATACTTCCCCAAGCAACGGAAAGCACGATCTGACCGGACTTGATGAGATTCATTAGCCGGTCGATCTTTTGGCGGTCTTTTGGAAGAACAGACGACGGCTTTTTCTGCCGTTTGATCCATTCGTTCACTTGCCAGACGCTTTCGATCGTCCAGCGAAAGTTCTTGTTCTCCTCAGCGACGCGGATGACATCGTCGATGTGGCGGGCAGCCCGCTGGCGGATAGCGTTGGGCGGTTCGACGAAACCAAAATCGTAGTGCGACGACGGAATTACGTAGATCGTCTTGATCGGGCTAGCCGGAAGCTTAGCTTGCCCAAAGAGACCGAGGGAAAACAGCGTTCCCAAAACATTAATAACAAAAAGCAATCTTAACGTTTTGCGCATGCTTTCCCTCGATCTCCTCTCTTCGAGAACGGCCTAGAAGCTGAACCTTGCCGACAATTGGATCTGACGCGGCCCGCCGAAGCCGAGCAACCCGCCCAACTGATTGCCGACAGTTGAAACGCTTCTTCCAAAAAATGCAGTCGGCTGCAGGGAATTAGGTGTGGAACCCGGCGTCACACCGCCCGAAGGATCGGCAAAGTTGACAAGATTGAATACATTGAACATACCAACCCGCAACTGCAGAGCCGCGTTCTCCGTTATCCTCGTGTTCTTCGAAATTGAGAGATCAACCTGTGCGAAAGGGCGCCCACGAAGAAAGTTACGAGGTGTGTTTCCTGGAACATTTACGCCTGGGTCGGTGAAAGCCGCAACATTGTATTGGCATTCCGGAACACTGTAAGTTGGGCAACGTGTAGAAACACCAGGAACGATATTCGGCCTGAACGAAAATCCTCCGAACGTTCCGCCCTGCTTCGTGACATTGACTGGCAACGCCGTGCGGAATTGCGAGATCGTAGCTATTTGCCAGCCGTCTGCGATCCATTTCGGAGCCGTTTCCCAGACCGAGCTGACCGGGATGTTATAACTCGCATCAAAGGTAAAGTTGTGCCTTATATCCTGATCGCTGCTTGCTCGCTCGCCTTTTGTATTGAACTCGTCCTGATAATCCTTGAAGAATCCCACGACGTCATCGATCGCATGCGCCCAGGCATAATTGAAGTTGAACTGCAAACCTTTTGAGAGGTTGCGTTTGAAGTTTACCTGGAGCGCGTTGTAATTCGATTGAGGATAGGACCCGACGAGGAAAATGTCGCCGAATTGCGGCAGACGCCTTAGGTTGAACCCGAAGAAGTCTATATCCGCTCGGTTCAGATTTCTCGGCGAAACGACGCCGTCGGTCAACAAATGCGTGACGTGATTTCCAACATAGCCGATCTGAAAGACGCCGAAGCCGATATCCTGCTGCACGTTCAGCGAATACTGCTGTGCCATTGCCGTCTGAATGTCTCGCTCGATAGCGAATTTGGCTGCGGTGCCACATCCGTTAAATATGGCCGGGTCGACCGGATAGCCGAAAGACGATGGCGAAACCGGACAAAATCCGAATCCAAAAAGATCGCCGATACTGATCGAACGTGACGGGAACGAATTTGCTTGCGGCGAACCCCAACTCGCGGGTAGTTCTCGATTATAGAAAATACCGTAACCGCCGCGGAGCACTGTCTTTTGGTTACCGAATACATCCACCGCAAATCCAAATCGAGGACCGAAATTGTTCGTGTCCATGTCATGGACCTTCTGACCGCGGGGCGTTACCGTCAGAGTATTCAGATCGAAATTCTGGAGATAACCGTCCTTTTCCCGGCTAACGGTGCTGACGTCATATCTCAGGCCAAGGTTCAAGGAAATTCTCGGATGTAGCTTCCAATCGTCCTGCACAAAGAACCCGAAATTCTCGTTCGCATAATGAAGCAGAGGGTTGCCCCCGGTCGAAATGATGAATGGCGAGTTGGTTCTGAAGTCACTCAGCGACGCGAATTGAAGCGTCGTTTGTGTTTTTGATTCTGCCGAGCGGCGATTCATGCGAAAGTCTATGCCAGCCTTTATCGAATGGTTGCCGCGAACCATGCTCAGCGTATCGAGAAACTGATAGACCGTGCCCGTCCTATACTGATCGAACTGTGCCGGACCAATTCCTGCGATCGCCGAATCAGCAAAAAGAAAACTAAAGATCGGGAACGGCGAAGGCCCCCCGCTCGGATTCGTCTCGTTGTTGTTAATACCGAATGCCGCTTCGTTGACGATGTTGCTCGAGAACGCATAGTTGTGCGAAAGCTTGAACAGCTGGACCCTCAATGTACCGTCTGCCGCCTGATCGAGGCCAACACCGTATGGGGTTGTCGTTTTGGAATCGTT
>JANNNS010000129.1:0-19798 GCA_031398645.1 Acidobacteriota bacterium | reverse complement strand
GAAAAGCATTCTAGCGGTGCAGCTTGCCGACGCCTTGTCGCGAGGGCGCCCGATCGTTGGGTTTCGCGCACCGCGCGGGCGTCGCCGGGTGCTGTATGTCGATCTGCGGCATACTGACGAGCAATTCCTGATGCGATGTTCGTGGAGCGCAGATATCTACCCGCGTCGCCGCCCGCACACGTTTTCAAAGAACCTTTTGCGTGACCGGCCGCTCTCCGGCCAGGACTTGTGCGAGTGGCTGCGAGCGTACGTCGTGGAAAACGGTGTACAGACCGTGATCATTGACGATCTTTCGGCGGTAAAGAATACGCACGACGGCACGCGCGAGACGCTGCGGGTGATGCGGGAGCTTCGTCTGATCCGCGAAGAGCTGCACATCTCGATCCTCGTCCTGGCGGATTCACGCGAACCGCGTAAAGGAATGCCCGTCACCGAAGCCGATCTCGGCCGCTCGCAAGTACTTTGCACGGCTGCCGACAGTGTTTTCGCCGCGGGCCGCAGCCTCAAACGCAGCGGCGACCACTGCTTTATTCAGACCCGTGCCCGCAATTCTTGTATGCATTGGACGCCGGCGAACGCTCCTGCCGGACAGGTCACTCGTTCCGAAACAGGGCTGCTCCGCTTTGAATTCGACGAGCGGTTCGGCGGGAAAATGGACCGGAAACAACGAGAGCTGATCTGCGAGGTCGTCAGGCTGCAAGAGGTCGAATACAAGACCTTCCGCCAGATCGGCGAACTGCTCGGTATCTCAAGATCATGGGCGTGCGAACTTTACCGAAGATGGACGCCAGCGATGGACATTGAGCCAGCTGAAGAGCGGAAAAGCAATTCCGACAATGCTGACGAAGAATGGGACGATAATCAGGACTGGGAAGATCACGAAGCGGACAACGAAGACGAAGGCACAAGCGCTTGGGAATATGACCCAGACGACGAAATGGGTGACGGAGACATCATAGAAACGACGGCCAGAGTCTGTGACCCGTGAGACGAAACCCCGTTGGAGTAATCTGAATAGCTAAATGAGGTCGACTATCCACACGCGCGCGATCGCTTCTTCACCCACGGCACCCTCGGCATCCGCACCTCCAACCGCATCCTGATCACTCAGACCGAGATAATTGAAGGTGTGAGATAATAAGAAATCTATGAAAATTCTAGCAGTATTTTTCACATTCGTAGCCGTGCTAACACTACCGGCGGCAGCACAAAGAAAGGCCGGGCCAACCACAAAGCCAAAGGTGGACTTCTCAAAGAAGATCGCGGATGCAGCGCCGGAAGCGTTGCCCCAATCGCCGACGGATGGGCGCTTGCAAACCGACGCACAAATGGAGAACCTGAGCGGAAAGGTGAAGAGCGTAATCGAGCATAGTGCCGATAATCGTCACGCGAAACCCTTACGTGAACTCTCTAAGCAAGACTATTACAACGAATCAGGAAACATGGTTACCTCGGTTAGTTACGATGAGGGTTATCCATCATTCGTAACAGTCTTCGGCTACGTGGATGGAATGCGCGTAAGCCGAACAGGCGACATTGCCTACGCCGAAGGAGAAAAACCTTCTTCAGGAAGAATGCAGATCATTGTTCGGATGGAGGATAACCTGAGAAACCCAAACGCGCCAAGGGATTCTAGATACGCGATACGCCATAAGTACACGTACGACGCGGAAGGTCGGCTTATCGAAAAACAGACCCTAGCGAATAGCGGCGAGGTCGGTTCTCGAAAAACATATAGATTCGAGGGCAAGGATCGCAGGGAGGAGCGGGATTTCGGTTTTGACGGAGATGAATGGTCACGAACACTCGAAATACACGACGCAAAGGGCCATGTTGTTGAGAGGCGGATGTATGACGACACTGGTAAAGTCTCTGATGTAGAGGTTAATACATATACGTTTGACTCCCAGGGCAATTGGATTGTCCAAAAAACGGTGGAGAAAAAGACCGTTCGGGGTAAGACTGTGTTCAAACCTCTCTGGACCACTTACCGCACCATCACTTACTATCCCTAGGATTTGCAAGTGCAAAGAAGTCTACGATTCGGTCAAAGGCACCTGGCCAGGCATGGCCGGTGGCGTATACCCAAATGCAACTAAGCTAAACCCGACCAGAAGTAAAGGAAACGAGGCTTGATAAGGAGTTGATCCGAAGAGAGAACTCATACAGCTATGGGACTTTCTGAATCACGCTACATAGAACTCCAGAAACAATTTCTGGCCGTCCGCCGGTCAAAGACAAATCCATACAAAATCCTCGACTATGAAATCTACGAGGACCGCGACGAAAGTCCCTACTCTGGTTTACGACTGCAAGCGGTCGAGGAAGCCAACTCTGGCGTTAATGAGTTGCTAAACTGGATTAATCACTTTGCTAGCATAGTTGAGGATTTTGCCGCATGGACGGAAGTGCTAGAGGCGAGCATCGACGAGCGAGAGCGTTTCTCGACCCTATTTGAAATCATCTCTCCAATTAGTTTCTTAGCTCTCGGCTTTCCCGCAGCGATTAGGGGGAAATTCGTTTTTGTTTGTGCCAGGATGATTCGAGACACATTCAAGGTAAAGAAACGTGACAATAGTTTTCTGGACGACCATTTGCTGAATGAAAAAAAGCTGAACGAGATTGTCAAATCAGTAACTGACCCGCCGCTCAGCATCGAGATCCAAAGCTTTGTTCAGACCTTGAGTGAAATTGACGGAAAATCCTTCCGTGAGACAACCAACAACTATCGAAATAGAGCAAACCATGGAATTACTCCGTACATCGAGATTGGGCAAAGAATGGCCTTCGCCCCGATGCCGGGCAAAGCGGTGGAAGGATTCACATTCGGCGTTGAGAAAGCAATCAAGCTAAATGCTCTAATCGATCCCTTAATTGAACAACACGCGAATTGTACGAGTTCAATGAAGGCCTTCTTACCTGTCGTAGTTAACTTTAGAAAGCTCTGGAGGATTTAGGGACAATTGTGAGTCCGTGAATCACACGGAATCCCTCCCCAGAGTGAGGGTGGAAACGATTGGCGAGACGGTTTAAGGGAGAAGCGTTCTCACTGTTTAAGGAAAGCTCTCACGTCCTCTCGCATTTCGTCCGTTATTTCATGCTTTGCGGCGTACTGTTTTGAGTGGTAGTTCGGCAATAGTGAGTTTAGCTTTTCGTCAAAGGCGGCGAATTTTTCTTGGGTGTAGAATTCGTCGTCATCGCCGTAGAGATAGAAGGTTCGGGCGTTGAAGGGTTTATAGATCGGGTTGGTGTCGAGGTCGCCGGGAATTCCGCCGCACATACCGACGATGCCGGCGGCTATTTCAGGGTAGGTGAATGCGAAGCGAAAGTTCAGGGCACACGCCTGCGAGAAGCCGTAAAAATAGATCTGACCGCGGTCGATCAGCCCGTCGCCCGACAACTTTTCGATCACATCCAGTAAGAAACGGTGGTGCAGTGCGACCGATTCTTCGGGTTTGTGGTCGGTCAGCCAGCCAAATCCTATCCGGTAGCCCGCATCGAGTTTGCTGAAGTGCTGATGCGGAGCCTGGACCGACGCGATCACCCAACCCTCCGGTGCCACAGCCCGAGCCTCGCGCATCATATAGCGTTTATGAGCACCGTAACCGTGCACGGCAATGAGGAGAGGTCTCTTTAGCTCCCCTCCTGCCTGAGGAGGGGTGGCTGCCGCTTCGGCAGACGGGGTGGTGGGAGACGGAACAAATAGATCGTAATAAAGCTTGATCTTGGCGGTGACCGAAAGATCGGTCTGCAAGGCTTCTTCCATAAGATCGAAAATGAGCGTGAGCAGTGATAACTGTTACAATGTTCGCATTTATGCGGAAGTTTTTCGAGCGGCTGGACGATCTGGCGGGCACGGGCAGCGGCGAAAATGCCGTCCGGTGGCTGGAACGTGCGGCATTCGTTTTTCTGATAGTAATGCTAGCGGCCGCACCGCATTCGATCGCGGCAACACAGACGGCGTGGATCGCGGGAATGTTCTTCTGGGCCGTGCGGCTTTTCTTGCGGCCGAGGATCAAGCTCAAATTCGGCCCGCTTGATTGGGCTCTGTGGGGGTTTTTTCTATGGTCGGTGCTAAGCTCACTTCTCTCATATGAGCCGCTCGTTTCGCTCGACCGCCTTCGCGGCACCGCACTCTTCCTGATCGTTTATTTCGTCATCTATAACCTCAGAAATCTTCGTGCGGCCTACTTTGCCGTATTTGTGCTGATCCTTTCGTGCATGGTCAACGTCGTGTGGACGCCGGTTGCGCGTGCGATCGGCCGGGGCGTTGCGGTTCAAGGCGTCCGGCCTGACAGCCCGCTGGCAAAGGCGACCATCGTCGATGGCGACGCGCTTTACGAGATAAACGGCACGAACGTGCATACGCCCGACGAAGCGATCGCCGCAATTGAACTGGCTGCGACGAGCGTTGTAAAGGCGTACCGCGTCGACTACAGCATCACCGTTCCGGTAAAGCGAGCTGACCTTTTGCCGGGCACGACTGCGATGGAAAAGCTCGGCTTTACAAGCTGGGGCCGTACGCACAATTGGCGTTCGAGCGGATTCTACGGACATTACACGACCTATGCCGAAGTGCTCCAACTCATCGCATCACTAGTCCTTGGCCTGCTGGTCGCCGGCTTTCTTTCCGGGCGAAAACGGGATCACGGCCGATCTCCGCTCGTATTTGCCGGCCTCGTCATATCACTAGCCGCGATGTGCCTCTCCCTGCTTTTGACCGCCACGCGTGCTTCGCAGCTTGCTTTTATGGTCTCGGGATTCGTGATGTTCGTACTTGGAGCAAGCCGAAAATGGATAATCACAGGCTTCGCGGTCGGACTTCCGCTCGTCCTCATAGGCTTGTTCATTCTGCAGCAGAGCCGCGAGGTCGGCTTCTTTGACCGCCAGGATCTTTCGACGCAATACCGCCAAATGATGTGGAATGACGGCATTCGGCTATGGTCGGAAACGCCGCGGCATTTGATCGTCGGCGTCGGGATGGATTCGATCCAGAAGCATTGGCAGGAATGGGGATTGTTCGACAAAGGCTGGCAGCCGATGGGGCATTTTCATTCGACGCCGATACAGCTCTTGGCCGAGCGGGGACTGCCTGCGTTATTGCTTTGGCTGTCAATCCTGGGTATTTACGGCTGGAAGTTGGTCAGGTATTTGCGATCAGTGGCCGGAGAAGAGAAGGCGGACGCGTGGACATCACGCGGGATCGTGCTCGGCTGCCTTGGCGGAATGATCGGATTCTTTACCAGCGGCCTTGTCCATTACAACCTCGGCGATCAGGAAGTCGCGATGGTATTTTTCATATTGATGGGCATTGGAATGATGGTCAGTCAGATATCCATTTCGCCCGGGCCGTCGACCGAATGATAGGTGTCACAAGCTCACTGGCTGCGGGGAACATTTTTCGGGTTTTGATCGTAAGCCAATGATAGAAATTCACCCAAACTTAATTCACAGGAGCAAGCATGGGAAAACAAGCTACGACTAGAACTCTACTCACCTTCGCCCTTCTTTTCTCGATAGTTTTTGCCGGACTTCCGGCAGATGGCTACGCTCAGGCACCGGCCGCCGCCGCCGCTTCCGACCAGTACGCAAAGGGCCTTGCCGCCATCGAAGAAAAGGTCGAGGCACGCCGAAAGGAACTCGGCATTCCCGGAATGTCGCTGGCTATCGTTAAGGACGACAAGGTGATCTATTCAAAGGGCCTCGGCTTTAAGGACTTTGAGAAGAAGGTCCCGGCGACCGCCGATACGCAGTTTGCAATTGGTTCATCGACCAAAGCTTTCACCGCTCTCTCGGTCCTGATGACGCAGGACGAGGGCAAGATCTCGCTTGATGCTTCGCCGAAAACTGTTCTGCCGTACTTCAAGATGGCCGATCCGGACACGGACAAGAACATGACGATCCGCGATCTGCTTACGCATTCGTCCGGGTTGAACCGAACCGATATCGCGATGATCACTGGTAAATTGACGCGTGCCGAACTCATCCGCGTTGCCGGCGAAGCAAAACCCGTCGCCAAACTTCGCGAGAAGTTCGGCTACCAAAACCTAATGTACGCAACCGCCGGCGAGATCGTCGCCGTCGCCCAAAAGAAGCCGTGGGAAGAATTTGTACCGGAACGCATTTTCAAACCTTTGGGTATGTCGAACAGCAACATGTCGATGAAGGAAATGGAGAAGGCGAAGGACCGCTCCCTCGGATACAACTATAATTTTGACACCAAGCAGACACAGCAGCTGCCTTATCGCGATATCGATCAGGTCGGGCCGGCAGGTTCGATCAATTCAAGTGCGAATGACATGGCAAAATGGGTCCGCTTTGTTCTGAACAGCGGGAGCGTGGATGGGAAGAGACTCGTATCGCCCCAGGGATTTGCCGAGTGGGTTAAGCCGCAAATGAAGGTCAACCCGGCCGGTACCGTGAACTATGGCCTCGGCTGGTTCGTCGAAAAATGGAATGGCCTCACCGTTTGGCAGCATGGCGGCAACATTGACGGATTCAACGCCTTGGTCGCGGTGCTTCCGGAGAAGAAGCTCGGATTCGTAATGCTGACGAATGTAACGGCCTCATCACTGGGCAATGAACTCAAGTCGCTCGTTTGGGAGAATATAGTTGGCAAGCCCGAGCTGCCAAAAACCGAGCCGGCGGCTGAGGTCGCGCCCGAGAAGGAAGCCGGCAAGTACAAGTTCGAGGCTGCCGGATTCGACGTAGATGTCGTCTGGGGTGAAGGCAAGCTGGTCGCGAACGTGCCGGGACAGCCTCAGTACGTTCTTGAGAAAGTGGCAGGACGCCGCTACAAGCTGAATGGTGCGCCGGACGGATTCTTCGTCACGTTCAAGGACACCGAGCTGTTCCTCGAACAGCCCCAGGGTAACTACACTTTGCCGCGTGCGGGCGCCGCGGCTAAAACGATTGAAAGTGCAGCCGCGAAGGAACTGATAGGAAAATATGAGTCCGAAGCGAACGGACGTGCCGTCGAGATCAAGGATATTGACGGCAAGCCGAGCCTGGTCCTTCCTGGACAGCAGCCATATGCCCTGGTCGAAAAGGCGAAGGACACCTTCAGCCTGACTCCATTGCCGGATACGTATTCGATCAAGGTCGTTCGCGGCGACGGCGGCAAGATCGCGAAGTTTACGATAATGCAGCCGGAGGGCGAGTTTGGTTTCGAGCCTGCCGGCACGACGAAGATCGCGATGACGGTCGATGAGCTTTACACGAAAGCTCTGGCCGCGTCCGGCGGTGAAGCCAACTGGCGAAAACTAAAGTCGCGTGTGACTATCTCGGCATTCGATCTTGAACAGCAGGGCGTTAAAGGGACGGCAACAACATGGTCAAAGGCACCGAACCTGACCGCGACCGAGACGAAAATGACCGCGATCGGTAAAGAGATCGCGACCGGCTGGGAGTTCTTTGACGGCTCCGGCGGTGAACAGCTTTACTCTTTTGCGCCGGCCGACAAATACACAGGCAAGCGGCTCGAGGACATGAAGCTGACCGCTGACTTTTACTCGATGCTCGATTGGAAGTCGAAATACAAGTCGATATCGATCTCGCGCATCGCAAAAGTGGGCGAGGAAGAAGCCTACGTTGTCGACTTCGAACCCGAGACAGGGTCAAAGTTCTCAGAATACTATTCGACCAAGACCTTTCTGCTGTTAAAGCGCGAGGGATCGGTCCCGTCCAGTACAAGCAGCATCTCGACGCCTTACACAATGCGATTTGAAGATTACCGCGACGTGGACGGTGTGAAGATCTCTTTCAAACAAGTGAATAACACGCCCGGAAACGGAGACATAGTGACAGTCCTGACTTCGGTAAAACACAACGTTCCGGTGGACGATAAACTGTTCGCCCCTAAGAAGCTGAATTAGGGATCTTTACGGGAAGAGAACGGGTTTTCACTGTTCAAACAGGGCACTTAAGAGCGGCTTTTTGAGATTCGGAATAGGTTACGCTCGTGGTCGGGCTTCTTGCCGCAATTCAGCAGAAGCCTGATCACAATGTTTGCGGCTTTCAGATAATTCAACAATTGCGCCTCGTGAGCCCCGACAATGTCGGAAACGGTTTTCAACTCTTCCAAAACACCGCTTTCGACTGAAAGATCGGCAAAACACTCATCGACCACCGCGCACCTATGTAATGGACAGCAATAGGTTTTTGCTGCTGAACCTACAATCCCCGCTGTCTAAGCTCTAACGTCAGGTAGTTCTCGTAAACCATTTCGAGAAAGCCAAACCGGTTCTGTTGACATGACGAAGTTGTCGTTCTTAGTTCCGTTAGGAACGGCCTGTTTGTAGCCAAAATGCGCGCGTCAAACCCGATCGAGCTCCGTCAGGAGCGGCCTAAACAGGCCGCTGCGATGCAGCTCCGGCCATATGTCTGCCGATCTTTCTACAAACAGGACGCTCCTATGGAGCTGAAATTCTATTATCAACAGAACTTAGTGAGTGGCAGTAGGTGAGTTTGAAATTAAACCGAGCCTTGGCTCGAAAGCATCCCGATCACGAAAAGGATAATTGCTGCCAGCAACAGAACTGCCAGTATTGCCGTAATCCGAACGGGCCAATCAATAGATTTCTCTTCCATCATCGCTTCTCTTTCTAGACGAGCCTCATTCTTAGTTAGTGTCTTTCCCCTGAAAATCCGTGGCTAATTTCCCGCCAACTCCGCGACCTCCATCAAGTTCGGGGCAAACGCGGGCTCGCTGTGATCAAAGACGGCATCGAGTTCTTTTTCAACGCTGCCGTGGCCGGCCGGCATCTGTTTGATCAGCGGCTGGAAATTGCGGAAATCGTAGAGCTTGTTATCAAGCAGGTGCGAACCGGTGACGTTGGTCAACGCGGTCATGATCGAACTTCGAACGAAAGGCGTTTCCTTCTCCAGCTCGTTGATCAAACGCTTTACGCGGGCCCGCTTCAGGTTTGGCTGTGAACCGCAGAGGTTGCAGGGAATGATCGGGAACTTCTGTTCGACCGAGTATTTCGCGATCTCGGCTTCCTGGCAATAGGCAAGCGGGCGAATTATCGTATTGTTTCCGGCGTCATTGCGAAGGATCGGCGGCATCGCCTTTAACTGCCCTACATAGAACAGGTTAAGCAAAAATGTCGCGATAATGTCGTCGGCATGGTGCCCAAGGGCGATCTTCGTACAGCCTTCCGCAAGGGCGGTCGAATACAGAATGCCGCGGCGAAGGCGTGAACACAGCGAGCAATAGGTCTTGCCTTCGGGAATGTGCTGAGTAACGATCGAATAGGTATCTTCCTCAACAATGCGATAATCGACGCCGATGCTCGTAAGGTATTCAGGCAGAATGTGTTCCGGGAAATCAGGCTGCTTTTGGTCAAGATTTACTGCAAGGATCGAAAAGTTGATCGGGGCACGTTTCTGAACGTCAAGCAGAAGGTCGAGCAGCGTGTAGCTGTCTTTACCGCCCGAAAGGCAGACCATTACCTTGTCGCCGTCTTCGATCATCGAAAAGTCGCTAATGGCGTGGCCCAGCTTCTTCAAGAGTTTTGATTTTGTCTTTGTCTCTGCGTACAAGTTGCCCTAATGCCTCCGAAACCTTTGATTTTGGCACGCTGGCACCGATTAAACAACCCCAAAAGAAAAAGCTGGACACTGCGGATGTATCTCATTTATGATGTTCGGGTTGTTTGCATTCAGCGACAGTTCCAAAAGGCGTTCGAGTTTAGTATCGATCTTCAGGCCCCCACCTGTTTAGACTGCCGCCTAAATCTAAGTAGTTTAAGGAGTTTAATGAAATGATCAGAATGGGAAGAGGTTCCAGATCGGAACAGACGAACGACACCGGCTATCAGGAGCAGCAGTCGCCTGATTCAGCCCTTGCCTATCAATATACGGGTGATAACCCGGCGACCACCAAACCGGTAACGGACAGCGAATCCATGGCCCGCGACATTAAGGAAGGCCGGTTGAGCGGCTTTGTCGGCCATGGAACCACACTGACCGGCGAAACGAACTTTCAGGCGATGCTTCGGGTTGACGGGCACTTGGTTGGCTCGATTACATCAGACTCGGGTACGCTGATCGTCGGCACCAACGGCCAGGTTGACGCGAATATAGCCGTCTCGACCGCGACGATCAACGGTTCGGTGAATGGAGATATCGTTGCCACGGAGAAGATCCAGCTAGGGCGCACGGCAAAAGTTGTCGGCAATATTCAGACTCCACGGCTGACTATAGAAGACGGAGCCGTGCTCGAGGGCGGTTGTACGATGCTCAAAGCCCGGGAAGATATAGCGAAACAAGCATCGGTCGCCCAACCGGCCGCCGCTTCGACGTCAAGCTACGGTTCATCGAGCTATGCGGCACCGGCCGATGACGACGATGACGACGTCCTGGCGAGTTCAATTACGGAAGAGGACGAGGACGACGAGAATAAGTCGGAAGCGGCGAGCGTATAGTTCCTTTCTTCATAATTCGAGAGCGAAAGGGCGGCTTTTGGCCGCTCTTTTGTGTTTGTTGCCAAAACCATTCTGAACTATGATTACCTAACTTAAGGCAGGTCAGTTTTTACAAGAAAAAGGGAGGATAAACTTTATGCTAGGTGATTTCAAAGCCTTTATCGCACGCGGTAATGTACTGGACCTCGCCATTGCGGTCATCATGGCGGGAGCTTTTGGAGCGATCATTAAAACCTTTACCGACGGTATCGTGATGCCGGTCGTTGGTATGCTGACGGGCGGCATAGATTTTAAGAATAAGGTGATCAATCTCGGAAACATGCCGGTCACGAACGGAAAAGAGATCGAGGCGGCGATCGCCGCAAAAGAGCCGTTGATAATGTATGGCCAGCTGATCAACGACATTATCAGCTTCGTGATCATCGCCGTGATCATGTTCTTCCTCGCGCGTTATGCTCTAAAGCTGTTCAAAGGACTGGAAGCTGCAGCTCCGCCGACAAACGAAGAAGTATTGCTTACTGAGATAAGAGATATCCTGAAAGCTAAGTGAAGTGGTAGATCTCTATGGGTGTAATGCACAGGTCGAGTCGGACGTCGCCGCCATGTACATCAGCGATCCGCTCGACCGGCGGAAAAAAACTAAGTCCGACCTTAAGGCAATCAGAACGGCACGTATTTAAGAATTTGTCGTAAAAACCTTTCCCATACCCGACGCGGTAACCGATCTCGTCAAAACAGACGAGAGGAACCAGGACAAGGTCGATCGATGTCGGGTCGACCCGTTCACCGAGAGCGGGTTCGGGGATTCCCCACCGGCTGCTTTCGAGAACGTCCTTCGGACCGTAAATAAAACTGTCGATCTGATCTGCTTGCGTATCCACGCGGGGGATTGCGATCTTGATCTCAGGTGAGCGAGATCTGATCTCGTCAATGATGCAGTAAGTGTCGACCTCTGCGAGCTTTTTGATCGGGACAAAGCTGTGCAACACCGAGATCGGCGAAAGATCGACGTGGGCAAAAAAAGCCGTAGCGATCAGATGGCTTCTGCTAGCCCGTTCAGCATTTGAAAGGGCCACCCTCTGATCGAGAAAGCTCTTGCGCAGCTCAAACTTTTTCATTGAGTGTCCGAACGAGGTGTAGCGAGTTGCCTATCCGCGCTTCTTGTCAGGCCGAGGTTTAATAGCAGTTGTATTTGTCCTTGGTGTCACCACGGAAGACTTAAATTCATCGCCGGGACCTAGGTGTGCCGCCTTGGCTGTAGCTAATACCTTTGATTCGTTAAGCGTTTTTAGAGCTGCTTTGGCTGCTTTGCTTAGTCTTTTCTTCTCTTTTGCCATAAAAGTGTTCGTTAATTCTTTCTGATCCATCCACCGCCGATGACCTCGTCGCCGGAATAAAATATTGTCGCTTGACCGGGTGTTATAGCCCTCTGCGGTTCGTCGAATACGATGCGAGCCTGTGATCCGGGCAAGGCATAGATGGTTGCCGAAGCGGGATCGTGGCGATAGCGGATCTTCACCTGGGCACGGACCGGTTCGGAGGGCTCACCGAACGCGACCCAGTTTACGCCCTTTGCCGTGAACTCGAGGGCGTCAAGCTCGTCAGCTTCGCCAACGATTATCTGGTTCTTTGTCCGCTCGATCTGCACGACGTAAAGCGGCTTTTCGTGTGCGATCCCCAATCCACGCCTTTGCCCGATAGTATACCGATGAATACCAGTGTGTGTTCCGACCGTTTCGCCCGCCGTGCTTACGATATCGCCGGCCGCCGGCAATTCTTCGCCGCGGTCCTCATGTTCAAGGTAGCGGTCGATAAACTCAGAATACTTGCCGTCGGGCACGAAGCAGATCTCCTGCGACTCCTGCTTTTCTGCAGTGTACAGTTTTGCCTCGCGCGCAATGTCGCGAACCTCGCTTTTCAACATCTCGCCAAGAGGAAAATATGCACGCGATAGCTGATCCTGCGTCAGTTCCCAGAGAAAGTAGCTCTGGTCCTTCCAATGGTTGCGGCCCCGAAACAACCGGTAGCGGTTTGCGGCCTCATCATATTCGACGCGGGCAAAATGGCCGGTGGCGACCTTGTCACAGCCGAGGCTGACCGCCATTTTATCCAACGATGCGAACTTCAAACGCGAATTGCACGCGACACAGGGTATAGGCGTCTCACCGGACAGATAGCTCTGTACGAATGGCTCGACCACATCGCGGTCAAAGTCCTTTTCGAGATTCAGAACATAGAAAGGGAACCCCAGCGACTCAGCAACCCGGCGAGCATCGTAGACATCGTCCAGCGAACAGCAGCGTGACGGCAGCGAATCGCCGTTCTCGTCTACACTTATGCCGCGACGCTGATTCCACAGCTGCATAGTGAAGCCGATAAGCTCGTGCCCCTGCTCCTTTAATAATGCGGCCGCCGCCGAACTGTCGACGCCGCCACTCATTGCCACCGCTATCTTCATAACCCGCAAACTTCTCTAATAGTCTAGCATTTAGTTGCAAGGCGGGTTTAGACAGGTGCCTTGAAAACAAGCAGCAGGACGGTCCGGCCCGTGCCGGTTTGGAGCTTTCGTGCCCACGATGTCTCGATCGCAGACCATTCGTCGTGGCTGAGCGGTCGGGCCTCGACGAACTCAAATCCGGCTGCGGTGTACTTCGGGATCAGAAATGAGTGCAGGAACACGGGTGTAAGTTCGGGAATATCGAGCCGGTCGAGTTCAGAGCGGTCGCGGTCCGGATCAATACCGATAACAAGCTCGAGTAAGCAGGCGGGCGCAGCAATCCTGCGAAGAGAAGTAAGAACCGATACATCTGCTCGCGCAACTGCCTTTAGCAGGCTTCCCCGCGGAAAATGGATGTGTATCTCGTCGGCGACGCCGTTGAATTCGTCCGGAAGATCTTCGACAGCGGCCTGGACGAACATTGCGTTCGGCAGGCCGCCTTTAGCCGGTTTCCGCGTCGCCTTCATTGACGGTTTCTCGAGCGCTTTTACATTTGCGTCGACGCCGATGAAGAACTTGTTCGGATTCGCACGCGCCGCTGCCGACACAAAGCGGCCGTCCCCTGTCCCGATGTCGATCACGATCCCTTCGCCGGTATGGGGCAATAATTTGTTCGAACTCATCACGATCGAGTTATCAGATAGTGCTGCCGCGAATTTGTTTGATCATAGGACAAATACCTCAACATCTTGAGATGCCTAGTATATCGAAATCGCGGCCGTACACTTAGGATATTTTTGTTTTTTTATGTTCGAAGGGTTCACTTTTGCTCAGAGTTTATGCTAAGGTCTCAAAATCATGCGTAAGGAACTTGTCTAATTTATCCGCCCCTTGAGTGTTCGCGTTGTTCCGCTCCCGCGGGCAGCGAGCCGTCTTGGCGCATTGCGTGCGTCGCCTTTTTTCTAATATATCCGAGGTTTTCATATGTCTTTAGAGGGGCAGAATGTGCCTGTCGAGGCTCAGAACAATTCGTTTTCGTCTATCTTGCGCGAAGCTTTCGTCGGCACATCGCGCGACTTTACGCAGGGTTCTATTCTTGTTGGACTCATCATCCTTGCAATTCCGATGATCCTGGAAATGTCGATGGAGGCTTTGTTCGCAATTGTCGATATTTTCTTTGTCGCGAAGCTCGGCCCCGAACCCGTCGCCGTTGTTGGGTTGACCGAGTCGGTTCTGGCTCTTGTCTATGCCGTAGGTGTTGGCCTGAGCATCGGGGCGACAGCGACGGTCGCAAGACGCGTCGGCGAAAAGGACATGGATAGAGCCGCACGAACGGCGACTCATGCGGTTTACCTGGGTTTGGCGGTATCGGTGTTGATGGGTGTGCCGGGCGTGGTCTTTGCTGCCGAGATCTTCCAGTTTTTGGGTGCCGAGCCAAAGGTAATTGAGCAAGGTTTGCCATTCATGCGAATAATGTTTGGCACAAATGCGGTCATCGTGTTCCTGTTCCTTTTGAACGGGATCTTTCGCGGAGCTGGCGACGCTGCGATCGCCCTGCGGGTCCTGATAGTGGCTAACGGGTTAAACATAATTCTCGATCCATTGTTTATATTCGGGATCTGGTTCTTTCCCGAGTGGGGCGTGACCGGAGCCGGCGTGGCCACCGTCATCGGCCGGGCGACCGGCGTTGCATTTGCAGCGTGGGCCCTTTTCTTGCGAAAGAACGGCCGGCTGGAAGTGAGGGCCGAACACTGGAAATTCGACCCAAAACTACTTTGGTCTCTGCTTTCGATATCAGGAACCGCGATCCTGCAATTCCTTGTGGCAACGCTGAGCTGGAGCGGTTTGGTTCGCATCATCGCGGCATTCGGAACAGTCGCACTTGCGGGCTATCAGATCGGGCTCAGGGTGATCATATTTGTCATCTTGCCTGCCGTCGGACTCGCGAATGCTGCGGCCACGCTGGTAGGCCAGAACCTCGGAGCGGGTAAACCGGAAAGAGCCGAGCGTTCCGTCTGGATCGCCGGATTTCTGAATGCCGGATTGCTCGGACTTGCGGGGCTCTTCTTCGTTGTGTTTCCGGATCTCGTAATAGGTATTTTTACGACCGATCCCGAGGTTTCCGCTTATGGCCGCGACTGTCTGCGGATAGTCGGCTATGGATACGCCTTTTACGGGCTCGGCATGGTGATGGAAAGCTCGTTCAACGGCGCCGGTGACACCTGGACGCCGACGTACCTGAACCTGATAGTCTTCTGGCTGTTCGAGATACCCCTTGCGTACTTGCTTGCCAACTATTTTGGCTGGGGGCCGCAAGGTGTGTTTTGGGCGATCACGCTCGCGTTTTCCCTGCTCGCCATCTCGGCCGCGCTTTTATTCAAGCGCGGAAAATGGAAGCTGAAGACCGTTTAGTCGGTCTTCGGCTTTAAGTGGGAGGCGATGAGTTTGGCAAAGGCGCCGATGAAGATCCATTGGAGGTAGACGAGCGGGGGAATTAGTACGAACGAGGCCATCGAACGTGTAACCACGAATGAGGCCACCAGGGCAGGAGCGTTCAAGTCACGAAATATTTGCACGGTATCGTGGAGCCGCCCGATCTCAAACGCTTCGATAAGAGCAAGCATTACAAGGTTCGAGATCGCGAGCAGATTCACGAACGGGCTTTTGAAACTCTCGATCAATATTTCTTTCATTTTCATCAATGTCATCCTCTGTTATCTTGTTTACACAGCATGACAAGAAATTTGTTCCCGCAAATTTTGCCGATGCATTTTCCCGATCCGCGTACGTACGACTTTCCGGAATGGGTTTTGGTCGGTGAATATTTTTATCATGCGGCGGATGTCGTCGCGTTTGGGGCACCGCTCAACGTCGAGACCGTTTCTGAGGCCTATCGCAAAGGCATATTTCCCTGGTACATGCGGGGTGTCCCGCTTCCATGGTATTGCCCTGAGCAGCGTGCAATTCTTGAGTTCAAAGAGCTGCATATTTCGCGAAGCCTGGCGAAGGTAATGCGGCAAGCACCATATACTTTCTCGATCGATCGGGACTTTGGTGCCGTAATCCGTGCGTGTGCTTCGGTACAACGGCCCGATCAGGGAGGCACGTGGATCACGGACGACTTTATTCGCGTTTACAGCGATCTCCACGAACGGGGAATGGCCCACAGTGTCGAAGCCTGGAACGCGGACGGCACTCTGGCAGGCGGATTATACGGTGTGGACGCCGGCGGCGTCTTCTGCGGCGAGTCAATGTTTCATTTTGAGCCGAACGCATCGAAACTAGCACTCCTTTTTCTGATCGACCACATGGCGGAACGGGGAGCGACGTGGCTGGACGCTCAGGTGATGACGCCGCACATGGAAGTTTTGGGAACGAAAGAAGTACCGAGGCAGCTCTTTCTAGACAAACTTCGAGAAACCCAGAAAATGGGTCTGGAACTATTCTAAGCTTATGGAAAATCAATCTTCATTGCGGCAGCATCTTTTGGAACTACTTGAGGGACGTTCGGCTCATATTGATCTCGAGACCGCGATACGCGGTTTCCCGATGAATCTGATCAATGAGCGGGTAGAAAGTTCACCCCATTCGCCTTGGGAATTGCTCGAGCATATTCGCTTAGCACAGTCAGACATCATTCTGTTCAGCACCGACGCAGCGCACACTTCGCCGGAGTTTCCGGACGGCTACTGGAATCTGGGGATCGCCAGCGTTCCGGAATGGGAAAAATCGGCGGATGAGATATCAGGCGGGCTTGACACCTTGCGTGCATTGATCTCAGACGATAATACTGATCTCCTTGCTGAGTTTCCGCACGGGGACGGACAGACGCTGCTTCGACAGGTGCTTCTTGTCGCAGACCACAATTCATATCATCTCGGGCAGCTTATGCAATTGAAGAAGACGCTCGAAGCCCAAGGTTGATCGACCGATGCCGCATAGGGAACGAGCCAACATACTGCCGGGATCTGCGGTCGCGATCGTCTTGAAACAGGACCAGCGAACCGGCAAACAAACTGTCGGTGTCGTCAAGGACATCCTGACAAATTCGCGTAACCACCCGCATGGAATTAAGGTGCGTTTGACGGATGGGCAGGTAGGCCGGGTTCAGGCGATACTCCCGAAACCTCAATCATGAATAATTTTTTGATCTACGGTGCGAACGGCTATACAGGTGAGCTAATCACGCGGTTCGCGGTTGAAGGCGGAATGCGCCCGATCTTGGCAGGAAGGAACGCGGAGGCTGTCGGCTCGTTGGCGGCAAAACACGGGCTGGAGCATCGCATATTTTCGCTGGATGAGCGGGATAAGGTCGATGCGGCCTTGCAGGAGATCGATATGGTCCTGCATTGCGCCGGGCCGTTCTCGATAACGTCGCGACCGATGGTCAGTGCCTGTCTGCGAAACCGGAAGCACTACACCGATATAACCGGCGAGATCTCGGTTTTTGAAGAATGTGCGGCGGCGAACGATAAGGCATATGAGGCCGGAATAATGCTGATGCCGGGCGTTGGCTTCGACGTGGTGCCAAGTGATTGCCTTGCAATGCACCTCAAGGCTCGGCTGCCCACGGCAACGCATCTTTCTCTCGCATTTTATGGGATGGGCCGCATTTCGCACGGCACTCAGGCAACGATGACGATGAACGTCGGCCGCGGCGGAGCGATCCGTCACAACGGCAAGATCACGCAAGTGCCCGCTGCATGGAAGACGCGTGAGATCGATTTCGGCGAAGTCACAAAGACGGGGGTTACCATCCCGTGGGGCGACGTTTCGACCGCGTTTCACTCGACCGGCATTCCAAATATCGAGGTGTTCACCGTTGTGCCACCTTCCGCCCTGAAGTTGATGAAGCTCAGTCGCCACATCGGCTGGCTCCTGGCGACCGGTCCGGTTCAAAGATATTTGCAGGGGAAAATTCCAGCCGGCGGACCGACGGACGAGGAACGCGAAAAAGGAAAAACCCTTCTCTGGGGTGAGGCGATCGACAAAGAGGGCAACCGCGTCGAAGCCCGTCAACAAGGCCCCGAAGGCTACACGACCACGGCGATGGCCGCCTTGAATATCGTTCAAAAGATCCTCGCCGAAAATTTTACTCCGGGTTTCCAAACACCCGCCAAAGCCTTTGGCCCAGATCTCATACTTGAGCTCAACGGCGTCACGAGGCAGGATGTCAATGGCTGAGAGCCACATGCTGACAATAAGCCTCTCTTGATCAATTCATCGTCGAAAGGCACCTTCCAAAACAACCGGCAGCCACGTTGGCGGTGGATGGCGTCAACCGAATAATAACGGAATAGAAACGGAAAGACACTGGCGCAATAAGCACGTTAGAATGCGGCAAAAATAGCTCGTGCGGAATCGTACGCAAAATCGCGGTCGAATAAATAGGAGAGTCTATGGAAAGTAAGCCTGCCCACATTTTCGCTTCACTACTTTTTTCAATTGCAGTTGTATCGTCGGCCTGGGCTCAAGGTGGCGCTGAATTTTCTGATTGGGCGCCTCTAACTCGTCTGCCGGCGCCGATCAATACGGCATATGACGACCAGGCCGCGGTGCTTACTAGTGATGGCAAGACCATCTTTTTCTCATCAAATAGGCGCGGGTCGATTGGCGGAAGCAGAGATATCTGGTTCTCGACTCGACGGAAAAACGCCGGATGGGGCAAGCCCCGGAACCTCGGTCCGATAATTAACTCGTCCGGTACGGAGCTTGTCCGTTCGATAACTGCGGATAACCGAGTGCTCTTGTTTCAAAGTGACCGCGCTGGCGGCAATGGCGAGGCCGACATCTGGGTGATCACGCGTGAAAGCGAGAATTCAGCGTGGAGCGAACCGATCAATCTTGGCGCCGCAATAAATACTTCCTATTCTGAACTCGCCTCGAATTACCTCTTCGCGGAAGCAGGCCTGGTGCAAAAGCTCTTTTATTCGAGCAACAAGCCGGGCGGGTTCGGCGGTCCGGACATCTATGTAAGCACGATCAACGAGAGTGGCTTCGCATCTTCGGTGAACGTCTTTGAACTAAATACGCCCTCGGTGGAGACCTGTTTCTGGGTCAGCGATGACGGGAAAGAGATAATATTCAGCTCGAACCGCCCGAATCTTACCGAAGACCGGAACTTCGATGACCTTTGGACCGCAAAGCGTGATTCGGTCTACGGATCCTGGTCCCAACCCGTAAGGCTCGGGCCGCAGATCAACACTCCCGGTTTTCGGGACCTTGCTCCATTCGTATCGCGCGACGGAACTACAATGCTTGTCTCGTCAAATCGCCCCGGTGGGCTCGCCGAAGGCACCTTTGACATCTATATAACGAGACGGGAGGCGATTGCGAAACGGCTTAAATAAGCTGCTTGAATCGGGTATGCTGTTTCCGTAACGCCGACATCAGGTCGATGAATCGTGAGTTCTCGCGAATCTTGTCAAGATTTGGATCTCCATCGAAATATGTAACGCAGGGGAAGCCGTCGTCAGCGGCGGCTTCGAGCCATTTCACGGCCTCGATCGGCTCGTTAAGTGCAACATAAGCTGAAGCCAGATTGTAAGCGCTGTGGTGAAAATGGCCGAAGCCCTTACCTGTGTCCGCGGACTGGGCAATGGCCTCAAGAGCTCCCGGTGCGTCCCCACGCTTTGCGAGAATAAGCGCCTTTACGCTTCTAAAGCTGCCGCCTTCATCGACCGGTTGTTTTGCCAGGTAGTCGTCAACTATTTTTTCGGCCTCATCCAGCTCATCAAGCTGAATGTACATCTCGGCACGGATACGCTCGACGAGAAAGGGGCTGACCTCGACGGGCACAGTTTTTAGGACAAACAAGGCCTCGTCGAATTTGCACTGCCACGCAAGATAGTTGCTAACTCGGAACCGTGCCATCGTATTGTTCGGATTAATATCGAGAGCCCTTCTAACGGTCTCTAACGCCTCATCAAGTAAG
>JANNNS010000125.1:0-12939 GCA_031398645.1 Acidobacteriota bacterium | reverse complement strand
AAAGCCAGTAATAAAGCCAAAATGCCGCGACCGTGCCGGCAACTGTCAGGTACAAAACGCAAAGGACGGCCCGCCATGTCCAATTAAATGTAAGGGGATTTCCCTCGGCAACCAGAGCGTAGATAATTATTGCCGGAAGGCCGCAGATCATCTGGGCGAAGACTAGGCTCGCCGGGTGCATTCCGCCGCCTTTTGCTTTTACCAGTATTGAGGCTTGTGCTGCTGCGTATGCACCGATGACGATCGCTACCGACCCGGCAAATGCCATCGCATTGTCGATCTTTAGCTGGTCGAAGAAGATAACTCCGACGCCGACGATCCCAACGAAGACCGCGAAAACCTTGAGTTTAGTGATCCGCTCGGACGGCAGAAATATCCACGCCAACAACAGGCCGAAAACTGTGATCATCGCCTGAAGCACGGCAGCGAGGCCGGAGGAGATGTATTGCTCGCTCCAGAAAACAAGGCTGTAGTTGATCGAGAATTGCAGAAAGCCGGTCAGCGCAATCAGCTTCCATTCGCGTCCGGTTCTCGGCAGCGGCAGCTTGCCGATCGCGACGAGAGGTGCCAGAAGAAGCACGGCAAGAATGAACCTCGCCGCAGCGAAGGTGATCGGCGGCAGGTCCTGAAGGCCAATTTTGATGAAGATCCAGGTGGTTCCCCAGACAAGGCAAAGGATCAGCCAAACGAGAATGTTCATCTAGTTGCGCTCATAAAAGCTCAGGCTTGAGTCGCCTTGTTTTAGGATCCGCCATCGCCGGATCGCTCCGACCGCGTCGGGCATTCGGGCTTTCGAATGATGCTCGACCACAAGGATGCCGTCCTCGTTCAAAAGTTTACTTTCGGCCGCACCGAACTCGAACAATACCGTGGAATGATCCAGATCGTACGGCGGGTCGAAAAAAACTATATCCCAGCCCTTCTCATACTTTCGTCCGGCGAACGTTTCCGCGGGAACGCAGACGATATCGGTCTCCTCTTCCGGGATCTCGAGATGTTCGAGATTGTCTTCGATCAGTGCACATGCCTTTCGCGAAATATCGACGAAAGTGGCGAACCCCGCACCTCTCGAAAGGGCTTCGATGCCGATCGCTCCGGTTCCGGCACACAGATCCAGAAATCGCGTGGTTTCGTCGATCTGCGGAGCGAGCACGTTAAAAAGCGTTTCACGCAGCCGGTCCGATGTGGGCCGAGTTTTGGTATCCGCCGGACTTTTTAATGTTCGTCCCCGATAAAAGCCGGCTATCACTCGCATAGGCGATTATCTCACGGGAGCGGTGTGAAGATGAAAACGAGCAAGGTTTAGCCAAGAAAATTTTAGGAACAGAGAACAGGGACGGACCCCTTAGCCGATGGCGGCAAGTTGGAAACGCGGGTCGGCTTTGATCTCTTCGATGAGTCGGGAGGTTTCGCGGGTCAGCCGTTTTTCGGTGAGGAAAAGTTCGGCCTCTTTCTTTGCAGCTTCCAGGATCTCTATATCGCGGATGATGTTGGCGATCTTGAATGATTGAATTCCGGATTGGCGGGTGCCGAAGATCTCGCCCTGGCCGCGGATCTCAAGGTCTTTCTCGGCAATGCGAAAACCGTCGCTGGTTTCCTCCATGATGCCGAGGCGTTCCTTGGCAACCGCCGTTTTTTTGTCGCCCGTTAGCAATACGCAATAACTTTGCTCGGCACCGCGTCCCACGCGTCCGCGAAGTTGGTGAAGCTGCGAAAGCCCGAAGCGCTCGGCGTGTTCGATCACCATCAGTGAGGCGTTCGGGACGTCGACCCCTACCTCGATCACTGTTGTTGAGATGAGGATGTTCAGTTCGCCGGAAACGAACTGCCGCATTATCTCCTCTTTTTCGGCCGTCTTCATCTTGCCGTGAAGCAGGCCGACGCGGCGACGAGGGAACACCGTGTCGCGAAGTTCCTCGAACATTTTGGTCGCTGCCTTGAGATCGAGCTTTTCCGATTCTTCGATCAGCGGATAGACCACGTATGCCTGACGGCCCAGATCTATTTCTCGCTCGATACCTTTGTAAACGCCTGTGCGTTGGTCTTCGCCTACGACGACGGTCTTTATCGGCGTGCGTCCGGGCGGAAGCTCGTCAATCACTGACACGTCGAGATCGCCATAGACCGTCATGGCGAGCGAACGCGGTATCGGCGTCGCGGTCATGACTAGAATGTCAGGGTTATAGCCAAGATCGCGAAGGCCGGAACGCTGAAGCACGCCAAATCGGTGCTGCTCGTCGATGACGGCAAAGCCGAGACGGTCGAACTCGACGCCATCCTGGATGATCGCATGCGTGCCAACCACAGCGTGTGCGTCACCGGCGGCAATATCTGCGAGAACCTTGCGCTTCTCTGCCGCTTTCAGGCTCCCGGTGAGGAGGGCAACGCGGTAACCTGTCTTCTCGAATATTCTCGACGCGTTGCGAGCATGTTGTTCGGCAAGGATCTCGGTCGGTGCCATCAGCGCCGTTTGGTATCCATTCTCCATAGCTGCATACATCGCGAGAAAGGCGACGATCGTCTTGCCGCTGCCGACATCGCCCTGAACCAGGCGGTTCATCGGCTCGTTCGACGTCATATCGGCGAAGATCTGTCGCAGCACCCTTTTCTGGGCCTCGGTCAATTTGAACTCGAGGATCGACTTTACGCGTTCTGCAAAACTATCCGAGATCTCGATGATCGATCCTTTCGGCTCCTGCTTTCGACCGCCGCGTTTTAGCTGCAGAGCAAAAGAGAGCCAGAAGAATTCGTCGAATATGAGCCGCTGCTGCGCGGGGCTGCGAAACATCTCGTAATCGGAAACACTCGAATTATCGGGCGGAAAATGGATCTCGCGAATAGCCTGCGAAAGCGGGATAAGCTTGTGGCGTTTGATAGTTTCAACCGGCAGTTTGTCGGGGACGGTACTACCGTCAAGGCCGCTGAGCACTGCAAAGATGATCTCTCGAAGGCGTTTAGTTTGAAATGGGCCGAGTTTTCGATAGACCGGCACGCAGCGTCCCGTGTGGATCATCGCGAACTCCGGGCGTCCCAGGTCTTCAAGGAGGCCGTCGTCGGGTGTTTCGCCTGGATCATTTGGAACGTCCGCAAGATCGGCGAAATCGAGCGGCTCATTGTCGACCGGCGGCAGCATCTCGAGTTCGTCAGGTTTGTTCAGCTTTAGCGCGAACGTGTTGCGGCGGCCGTCCCACTCCCATCGGCCGTAGGCGACGAACCGCGAACCGCGTTTGAAGCGATCATTGTAATAATTGATGATGGAATCGCCGCCCTTGCCGGATATGAACCAGTAAACCATCACCGGCTTGCGGACCCGTTCGCGATCGCTTCCGGTTACCTCATAGATATATAGCGGCGGGGCTTTCGGCCCTCGGTTCTTGCCAACCCGAAAGCCGCCGGAAACGCGGGTGTAGATCTCCACAGCCGCCTCGATCCCGTCATATAATTTATCAATGCCAATAAAATTCGACCGATCCTCGTAACGGGTAGGGAAGTAATTGAGGAGATCTTCGACCGTCGCGTCTTCGACAACACTCTTGCCGGCAAAATTCGCTACCGCAACCGCCAGTTTCCGTGACATCGGCTTAGAAAGCCCGGCGATCGCGTGACCGTGCAATTCAATTATCGGCGTGTTTATCGAAAGCGGCATTCTTTGAAGTATCTAGGTTTCCAGCGTGAACGGGTTAAAATCCGTGTCTTTATCAAAATAATCTTCGTGCTCTGTCTTCTTTAGCCAGCCTACGATCATATAGGTAAAGGGCGTCGCGAGTGCTTCCCAGAGAACCTTTATAAAGTAATTGCCGATCATGACGCTGATCAATTGCTCATTCGACCACGTCCCGAAAAAGGCTATTGGATAAAAAAGAGCCGAATCAGCGATCTCGCCAAGCACGGTAGAGCCTACGGTCCGCATCCACAGAAAACGCCCGTGGGTGAGCAGTTTCATTTTTGCGAGTACAAATGAGTTAACAAACTCGCCGACCCAAAAGGCGATCAGCGAAGCAAACACGATCCTCGGTGTCTGGCCGAAGATAAGATCGACGGCTGCCTGCTGCTCGGCCGACATCGTTTTTGCCGCCGGAAGATTTGTGACCACGAGGGCCATAAGTGAGGCGAAGATCAATGCACCAAATCCCGCCCAGATCACTTTCCGTGAACGCTCATACCCGTAAACCTCGGTCAGGATATCTCCGAAAAGATAGCTGATAGGAAAGAAAAGCACGCCTGCACCGTAGATGTACTCGCCGTAGAACGGCAGATCTACGTAAGAGACCTTGTGAACGCCTATGAGGTTTGAACACAAAATCACGGCGACGAATGCCGCCATCAGCAGATCGTAGTATTTGTACGTTCGAGTCTGGGCCAAGTGGCTCTCCGGTCGCGTTGGTAAAGATGCAGTTTAGCAAAACCGGCGAACAAAAAAAGCGGAGACAAGCCATTTTGGCCGGTCTCCGCTCAATAAGGAGAAAAGTATGATTTTACAAGGAGGAAACTTTTTACTTAGCAATAGCCGCAACGTGACGCGTCAAACGCGACTTATAGCGGGCTGCAGTATTCTTATGGATCAAACCTTTGTTCACCGCTTTGTCGATAAGCGAAACCGTCGAACCAAGCGAATCAGAGCTAAGCTTCTGGTCGCTGTGAGCGATCGCCGTGCGAAGGCCCTTGATCTTGGTGCGAAGTTCGCTGCGATTGCTGCGATTGATCAAATTCCGCTTCGCGGTCTGTCGAACTCGTTTTTCTGCCGATTTATGATTTGCCATTCAAACTGTGTCTAAACCTAATGTGTATCGCTTCTGTGAACGAACTTTACACTATAGAAAATGGGTTCACGGTTGTCAAGCGAAGGATCAGATGTCGGCACGAAATGCGAACGAGTGCATAAGATCGACGAACAAGACGAAGATCGGCGGGTAAAAAACGAATTCAGCACCAAGCTTTGCGGAGAACAAGGACGGGAGCGAGGCTGATGCGAACTGAAACTGGCCGCCGATCAGGATCCCCAGGCCGAGGCATGCTAGAAAACCCATAACGAGAAATGAACCCACGGCCAAGCGCGAGTATGGTTTGGCGGCCTGCTCACTTCCGTCGAGGATCGAATCGTGAATATCATCCAAGTGATAAGTGTATCGGTCAAAGACCTCTCGGATGCGGCGAACCAGGTTGATCAAGCCTGCCACAAAAAGAGTCACGACGATGATCTTGCCGATTATCGCGGAGTTGGCGAACAGCTGCGGCTTAAAAATCCCCACGACGAGCGCTGATACGAAAAGGGCAGCGAGCGGAAAAATGCTCTTTTGCAAGGCCATCGACTCGCGACGCTCCTCGGCGATCATACGATTGATGATCTCGTTATACCGGTGTTCGTAAACCATTTGCCGCCAACGCTGAGCATGCGTGTTTGACGACGCAAAAACCGAGTCGCCGTTAGATAAGTTGCTGTATTGGGCCTGGAGAAGCTTTTTGTCGTATCTCGTCCTCTCAGACGGATTTCGCAGGACCTCGTACGCTTCTGCTATTGCCGCAAAAGCTCTTGCCGTTTCTTCGGAACCATTATTTTTGTCTGGATGAAGCTTGCGCGCTAAACGGCGGTATGCCGATTTGACCTCGGCCGACGACGCCTTCGGTGAAACTTTTAACGTTTCGTAATAGTTGGCCATCTCGCGCGGTACGCAGCAGGGAAGCGTTCTTCGGACAGCGACGGGGAGACCGCCGCACACCGAGATAATATCACACAGCTTTGATGCGATTCCAGAATTCTTAGATGACCTAATTTAGCTCGTCGATCTGAAGGGCGATCGGTTCGGCACCGGACATTTTGACTGCGTCGACCACTTTTGCCACGCTGCCGTAATCAATGCCCCGTGGAGCCTTAATGAAGACAGCCCGCGGAATACTTCCGTCACCCGTCGAGGAAAGTCCGTAATTGGCCGTTCGCTGATCGAATATCTGCCTTAGCCGCTCAGTCGTCTTTTGTGAATCGTTCACTGTGCCAAGGCCGGATTCCGCGTTTATGCGAAGGCTTGCGTCAGAACTGACGACAACGACCAACGTATCGTCGTTAGGCAATCCACGCGTGTCGTCCGTCGGCTCCCTCGGCACTTTGGCCTTAAAAGCACTGGGTTTCATAGGCGTAACGACCATAAAGATGATGAGCAAAACAAGCAGGACATCGATAAGAGGCGTAACATTGATCTCCGGTTTTGACATATTTCTCCTTTTCGTCGGCGTTCAGATAATTGGACACCGAAAAAGAAGAATTGTTCCCGCAACAATTTTAGGAGTTGAGAGCGTGGAGGAGGGCTTTGGCTTTTAGCATTGACTCTTCGTATTCGAGTTCAGGGTTGCTGTCGATGACGATACCGCCGCCAACATTGAACACGGCTGTCATGTCGCGAATGACCATTGTGCGAATAGCGACGCTCATTTCAAAAATTGCGGATATGCCAAATGTACCGTTTGGAATTCTACAGCCGATCGCTCCCATCGAGAGGCCACGGGGTGAGGGCTCGAGCCGGTCGATGATCTCCATAGTGCGTATTTTTGGAGCACCTGTGATCGAGCCGCAAGGGAAAACAGCCCGAATGATGTCGGAATAGGACACCTCACTGAGTAAACTGCCGTGGATGGTCGAGACAAGATGGAACAGCGTTGGATGTTCCTCAAGCCTGCAAAGCTCATCCACTTTGACGCTTCCAAATTCGCAAACGCGTCCCAGGTCATTTCGCATTAGATCAACGATCATCGTATTTTCTGCGCGGTCTTTTTCGCTGGCGAGGAGTTCTGACCTAAGCCGGTCGTCTTCAATCGTTGTCGACCCGCGCCGACGTGTACCCTTGATGGGAGCTGCAGTTATGGTTCTGCCGGAAGGAGAGGTATCGACCCTTAGGAATTGCTCGGGCGACGCTGAGACGACTACAGAATCACCCCGGTCGAGGTACGCGGCAAATGGCGCGGGATGATCGAGACGAAGATTTTCGAACACTTTGGCGGCTGTGTCACCTTGCCGCATCGCCACCTCCAACCGTTGGGTCAAATTCGCCTGATAAGTCTCGCCTTCGCGGATCAATTCCTTTACCTGGTTCACAGCGGCCGAGTACTCGGCTCGGCTAAAATTCGAGGTCAATGACGCGACGCTGGTCATTCGGGCCGCGTCCTGACCATCGCTATCGGTTCCGCCTGACAACAACTCCTCGATCACGTCGAATCCTCCTGACCGGCCGGCCATAAAAGTCCGGCCATTGTCGTAATCGTGAATGATCAGGGTCGCAAATAAAGCGATGAATATGTCGGGTTCTGCCTGCTCTCGTTGGTGGGGTTTGGTGACGATGCCGTTCAGCTTCAGTCCGAAGTCGTAGGAGATCGTGAATATAGACGCGACGTCCTCGCGTTTGAGCATTTCGTCGAGATCATGAAGCAGTCGTTGCGGATCATCGCTCGTCAAAAAACGCGTCTCTACGGGATCGATCCCGGCGATCAAAAGGTTTGAACCCGGCTTTCCGACACCGCAGCTGTCCAACAAGCAAACGGGCCGGTAGCCCTCTGGCCGGAGTAATTTTCGCACCAGTTGGCCCGCCGAAATTTCTATCTCCCTCATTCAAAAAATCTTAGCACGGTTATTTATTTCACTTGGGCGAAGATTTCGCGTAAGATGTTCGGAATCAACTCGATACATCTTCCCGCGTTTTTAACTTATGGATCCAAATGCAGAAGCCAGACAAAACCTGATCCGCGGACTTGGCCTGATCGCGGCGATCTCGATCATCATCGGCAACGTGATCGGCACCGGCGTTTTCCTAAAGGCCAGAGTGATGACGTGCAACGTCGGAAGCCCGACTTGGGTGATCGTCGCCTGGATCGCGGCCGGGCTGCTTTCGCTGGCCGGTGCATTGACCTACGCCGAGCTTACCGCGATGAAGCCGCAAGCCGCAGGCCCGTATGTTTTTCTGAGAGATTCTTACGGCCGGTTGTCGAGCTTCTTGTTTGGCTGGATGCAGTTGTTCATCGCCCGTACCGGAGCTCAGGCCTCGGTCGCCGTGGTTTTTGCGATCGCACTCAATGACTATATGGGCGGCGGACTGAAACAGACCGTGCTGCAGACGAGCATTCTGGGAATGCCGTATGAAGTTACGTCGCTCCAGGTAATTGCGGTCGCGGTCATTGCGATCTTTACGACGCTGAATTGTTTGTCCGTAACGCTTAGCGGGCAGATCGCCACGGCACTGACGACGATCAAGATCGGCCTGGTTTTCTTTGTAGGCCTGGGCGGCTTTTTGTTTGTCACCGGCGGGGGATTAGCGAATTTCTCACTTACCGAAGTTAACGGAGCTTGCGAGGGCGTTGCCGACGCGGTACGTTTTGGGTCGGTCGAGTATACGTTCGTTGCCGGGTTTGGAGCGGCGATGCTTGGAGCACTTTGGGGTTATGACGGATGGGACAACCTTTCCTTTGTTGCCGGGGAAGTGAAAGATCCAAATCGCAATATCCCGATCGCGATCATTGGCAGCGTTGTTCTGATCATTTTCCTATACGTTGGCATTCACGTGACCTATTTCTACGTGTTCGATCCGACATCTATCGCCTCTGTATCAAAAGATTCTTCGGTTGCAATGACAGTGGTCAGCAAGTTCTTCGGCGGCGATATAACCACGTTCGCAACAGGCGTTGCGGTCGCTATCTTCACCGTAGGCCTGATGTTGTCCTCGCTTGGAACACTTCATACCTCGATCCTCAGTGCCTCGCGGATCCCTTATGCAATGGCTAAGGACGGAATGATGTTCAAGCCCTTCGGCCGGCTCTCGATCAACTCGGTTCCGATCAATGGCGTTCTTTTTCAAGGTGTCTGGGCGAGCATTCTGGCGCTTTCCGGCTCGTTCGACACGTTAACGGATTATGTGATCTTTGGATCCTGGATATTCTACGCACTGATCGCATCATCGATATTCGTCTTCCGCCGCACTGAGCCCGACGCCGAACGCCCATACAAAGCCTGGGGCTATCCGGTTGTTCCGGTCGTCTTTCTCCTTGTTTCCGGATGGCTCCTTATCAACACAATGATAACCGCTCCAAAGCAGTCATTTATCGGCATTGGGCTGATTATTCTGGGATTGCCGGTCTATTATTACTTAACATATAAAGCCGGAGGTGAAGGGAAGCCCGGTGAGCAAACGAATGTCGATAACGGATAGAAGAAGCGGAACCGACCGACGAGCGATAGATCGTCGCGAGGTGACGGTCGATGTTGAATGGGAAACGGCTGGCCGCCGCCGCCCGGGAACGGTCAGCGACCTGAGCCCGGCCGGCTGTTTTGTCTTAAGTTCAGGCGATGTGAGCGAAGGCGAGAGCGTTACTTTGTACTTACCTTTGGGCGATGGAATGAAGGTACAGGTCGTCGGCGAGGTCCGTAATAACGTCATTGAGATCGGATTTGCGTTGCGATTCCTTGATCCGACCGAGGCGCAGATACATGTAATATCCGGCCTCATGGATTCTCACGCATCCGAGCGCTAGGCTTCCATTATCGACTCAAGCGCTTCAGACGCTACTTTCCGGTCGTCAAAATCGAATTTTTCGTCACCAATTATCTGGTAGTTCTCGTGGCCCTTTCCGGCAATAAGAACAACATCGCCCGTGCCTGCCTTGCTAATTGCCCGAAAGATCGCCTCGCGTCTGTCTGGGACCACAGCGTATTCGGTTCCGGTTTCCTTAATTCCTGCCTCGATCTCCTCGATAATTTTTATCGGATCCTCGGTTCGCGGATTGTCTGAGGTAATGACGACCAGGTCGCTGAATTCACCGGCGATCCTGCCCATCGGTGAGCGTTTCGTCCGGTCACGGTCGCCGCCACAGCCAAAAACGCAGATGATCCGGCCGTTCGTCAACTGGCGTGCGGTTTGGAGAGTATTAAGCAAGGCATCGTCGGAATGGGCGTAATCGACGACTATCGCAAAATCACCTTCGTGAAGAACCCTCTCGAATCGGCCGGGAGCTCCGACACAAGTCGAGAGTCCGGTTTCGATCGAATCGATGGAGTATCCTAGTTCGAGCGCCACGCCCGTAGCGGCCAGCATATTATACACGTGAGGCTTACCGACCAACGGTGACTTTATTTTACGCTCCGCGTCGGGAGTTCTTAGCAAAAACGATGTTCCTTTGAGCATCGATACCTCAATGTTTTCAGCGGTAAGGTCAGCGAAATTCCCTCCCGTAAGTGAAAACGTAACGACCCGCTGGCCGTTGGACCTGAGGTCGTTTGCTAACTTTCTTCCCCACTCATCGTCAACATTAATTACGCTCGATCCTGGGAACTCGCCCAATCGTCCGTCGAACAGCTTTTTCTTTGCGTCGAAATAGTTCTCCATCGTCTCGTGATAGTCGAGATGATCACGTGTGAGATTAGTAAAAACAGCCACCTTGAAGCGCAGCCAGTCACAGCGGTGAAGGTCGATCGCCTGGGACGATGTCTCCATGACGGCGACGGAACATCCCTGGTCCACGGCCTGTTTCAGGAAGCGGTTTGTGTCCGAGGCTTCTGGAGTGGTTCTGACAGCAGGCTGGCTGTTTTCGCCGATCCGATATTCGACCGTCGTTAGCATTGCCGATCTCTGACCAGCGGCCTCGGCCAAAGCTCGGCACAGGTAGGTAGTGGTGGTCTTGCCGTTGGTGCCGGTGATGCCGACGAGATCGAGCATGTGCGACGGATCTCCGTTTATCAGGGCCGCGGCCCTGGCCAGTGCTTCGCGGGCGTTAGCCACCTTTAGCCAAGAGCCTTGAAAACCCTCCGGAGCATCAGACTCCGAGATTACGCCTGCCGCACCGCGACGGAGAACGTCGTCGACAAAACGATGCCCGTCCATCGTCGTTCCTCGGATCGCGACGAAGAGCGTTCCCGCCTGGGCCTGTCGGGAATCATGTGTCACGTCGGAAACGGCACCTTCGCCGCTGCCTGTTAACTCGGCGCCGAGGACATCGGCGATCGCTGCTATCTGTATGGATGTTGAGCTCAGAAATTTATCCTCAGGAAGATCTTGGTCTTGCAAAGCGAATTATACGACAGCCCGAAAATTTGCACGAACAAACCGAAACAGATTCCGTATAGCTATTTACCACGGAGGTTCGAGGGAAATGAATTTTTTTAAGGTCATATTAGCGGTTCTGGGATTGATATTCGGGGTAATGCTCTTCTTCTGGCTGTTCGGGCTAGTCACGTCTCTACTCTGGTACGGGCTTGTCTTTGGCGTGATCGGAGCTATTGGCTACAGCGGTTACAGGCTGTTCAAGAAGGCTGAGACCCGATTTGTCGGGCCCGGCGCGGAGAGGGATTATCTCGACGCCCGCGATTATCACACGTCCTGGGACGAGTATAAGCAAAAGTATTTGTCGAAATAGCCGCACTTGATTTTGCCGCCCGGACAAATTAAAGTTTGAAACATTGCCGAGGTGGCGAAATTGGCAGACGCACTAGACTTAGGATCTAGCGTCGAAAGACGTGCGAGTTCGAGTCTCGCCCTCGGCACCATTCAAGACGATCCGGAGAAGCTCAGCGTTCTCCGGATTTTCTATTTGCCGAACGGGTGCGGCTTATGCCCGCTAATTCGACATTGTGACGTGCATTCGATATCCTCTGACTTGGTAAATTGACGGATCTGATCGATAAATGAAAAGCGAATTAATAGAAGTTTCCCCTACTCAAAAAGAACTCAAGATCGAGGTTGAGGCCGAGGCTGTGAAGGAAGTTTATGCCCGTGTCAGCCAGAAGTATGCGAAAGGTGCCAGCGTGCCGGGTTTTCGCAAAGGTTACGCACCCTTGGACGTCATCCGCATGCGTTACAAGGAAGAGATCAAAAGCGACGTCCTGCAGCAGGTCTTGCCGCCAAAAGTGACGGAAGCTATCCAGGAACATAATCTGCAGCCGCTAACGGAGCCTCACCTTCACATCGACAATGTCGAGACGGTAAAGGTAAATGGCTCGGAGTCCATCTCTCTGCATGTTCACGTCGAGGTAATGCCCGAAATTGCGGTCCCCAAGTATGAGGGCATTGAGGTGACAAGGACCGTCCGTCCGGTCGCCGAGAGCGAGATCGACGACTTGATCGAAGGCCGGCTAAAGGAGCACGCCGCGTTGATACCGGTCGAGGACCGGGTTTCCGAGGTTGGCGACACGGTGATCGCTGATCTGGAAGGGAAGTTTGACGATGAGCCGGAGGGCGACCCGATAACGGCCGAGGACCTCGAGGTGGTACTCGGCGGCGAGAATATCGAAGCTGCATTTACCGAGAATCTCGTTGGTGTAAAACCCGACAGCGAAAAAGATTTTTCGGTAACCTATCCCGCTGATTTTTCGTCAACGGCGCTTGCGGGTCGAACCGTTCATTATAAATCGAAGATCAAATCGGTAGGCCGGACCGAAGTTCCTGAAGCTAATGATGATTGGGCACAGAGTCTCGACGAAGGTTACGAATCCCTAGCCGATCTCCGCAAGAAGCTGCGGAAGGATCTCGAGGTTTATGCAGGAGCCGATGCGGATGCCCGCGTTCGAAACGATGCGGTCGGTAAGCTGATCGAAGAGAACGCATTCGAAGTTCCGCCGACCCTCATCGAGAACCAGGCGCGTAATTTGCTGAACAATTTCGCGATGGACTTGCAGCAGCGTGGCGTTGACCTTGCCCGGGTCCAGAGTGACTTTGTGTCCATGGCCTTTGAGCAGATGAAGTCGCAGGCCGAACGCGATGTTCGCGGGGCAATGTTGCTTGAGAAGGTGGCCGAAGCTGAAAAGGTCGAGGTTTCTGACGGAGAGGTAGAGGAAGAGATCGTTAAGCTTGCTGAGCATTACCGCACGACCACCGAGGAGATCCGCGAGTCGCTTGAGAAACAAGGCGGCACCGGGACGATCCTGAACAATCTGCGTACGCGAAAATCGATCGAGGCGCTCGTTGACCTGGC
>JANNNS010000119.1:0-26857 GCA_031398645.1 Acidobacteriota bacterium | reverse complement strand
CGAGGCCGAACGCCTCGATGGCATTCACTTTTGGGGGATGATTCGTCAGCAGCCGTAGCCTACGGACACCTAGATCCTTAAGGATCTGGGCTCCGATGCCGTGGTCGTGGGTCTTTCCGTATCCAGTTTGCTGTTTTGCCGTTTGAAAATCAATTCCGTCAGCATGCATTAACGCATATGTACGGAGTTGATTCACCAGGTCAAGGTTATTCTCCCGCTGTCTCAAATATAGGACTACGCCGACTCCCGCATCGGCGATCTTCTGGAGAGAGGCCTGCATAGCGCCCGACGCTTCGCCTAGCATCGAGCCGAACATCGCAAATGTAATGTTCTCCGTTTGGACGCGAACCAGCACCGGCTCAGTTGCACGAGAAACGTCGCCCATGACGAGAGCGACGTGCGTCTCGCCGTTCATCTCGTTCTCATAAAGGATCGCTCGAAACTTGCCGAAGCTGGTCGGAAGCTCGGTTTCGACGACGCGCCGAACGAGCGTTTCTTTCTCTATCCGAAAACGCACAAGGTCCGCGACAGATACGATCTTCAGCCCATGCTTTTCCGCAAACACCTCTAATTCCGGCAGCCGCGCCATGGTGCCGTCATCGTTCATGATCTCGCAGATGACAGCAGCAGGCAGAAGTCCGGCGATGCGAGCCATGTCCACACTTGCCTCAGTTTGCCCGACACGTACCAGTACTCCGCCGCGTTTTGCACGCAATGGAAAGACGTGTCCCGGGCGAGCAAGGTCGGCAGCTGTGGACGCGGGGTCAACAGCGGTCAAGATCGTCTTGGCACGATCCGCGGCTGAGATCCCGGTCGTCACGCCCTCGCGGGCCTCGATCGAGATAGTGAAGGCCGTGCCCATGCTCGAGGTGTTGTTGGCCGTTTGCGGCGTTAATTGAAGTTCGTCACACCTTTCCTCGGTCAGCGGCATACAGATCAAGCCGCGGCCGTGCACCGCCATAAAATTAATTATCTCAGGCGTCACCTTTTCGGCCGCGCAGACAAGGTCGCCCTCATTCTCACGGTCCTCGTCATCGACGATTATTATCATTTTGCCGTCGCGGATGTCCTTGACGGCCTCTTCTATCGTTGCCAGCGGCATCGGAAGCCTTCCTGCGGCCTAAATTTGCGGCCAAATGTTTACTAAAAGTTAAGAAAATTCTAGCCAATCGGCGAGGATTTTGCGAATCTTTGGCCCGTTTAACATTATTCGCCTTAGCATTTACAATCAGAGCACGTGATGAGCAAGTATGGACCGGCGAAAAGTGGGGCATGAATTAATGGGAGCATCAAAACCTAGGGCATTGAATGTACTGGTTCACGTAGTTTTTTTTGCATCCGGGATCGCCACGGTGCTGATCGGACAGGTTCTGCCGATCCTGTCGGCGCGATTTGCTCTCAATGACCTCCAGGCCGGGTACTTTTTCCCGGCCCAGTTTGCTGGGTCTATCATCGGAACACTTGCGACAAATTGGTTCGGAAGACGCAATAACTTTGTTCTTGCGACCATCCTCGGCAGTGCATTGATGGCGGCAGGCGTGACCGGAATGAGCCTTAGCTCATACGAAGGCTGTTTGGCCGGCTTCTTTGTTAACGGACTCGGGATAGGGCTCACGCTGCCATCTATAAACATGCTCATCCTTGAGATGAATCCGCTCAGGAGCGCCTCGGCGCTGAGCATTTTAAACTTCTGCTGGGGCCTTGGTGCGATCTTCTGTAAGCCGTTCGTCGACCTGACCTCTACTCGAACAAGTATTTTCATTACGGCATTTCTTCTGGCTATCCCATTACTGATCGGGGCGGCCTTGATCGGGTTCCTGCCTCGTGAGGATCATAAGCATCCGATTGATGCTCCAGCCGAGGCCGGGGAAGTTAAGCCTATCGTTATTTGGGCAACTGGATTGGCGTGGACTATCGCAATTTTTAACTTTGTCCATGTCGGATTCGAAAGCGGTATGGGCGGTTGGCTTACGACCTATTCCGACAGGCTCAACGGCGAACCGGTCGTCGGCCTTTTCTCACCAACCTTCCTGTTCTTTCTGTTTTTCGTCATTGGCCGCGGTGTGGCACCTATATTCTTTCGCTATATGAGCGAAGATAGAGTGTTGTTTCTGGATCTCGTTCTCATGCTGGCGGGAATGCTGGTGATCCTGTTTGCGGGAAATGTTTTCTGGCTTGGCATCGGGGCGGCAGTGTCAGGTTTCGGCTCATCGTCCGTATTTCCAACCAACCTAGCTCGTTTTACCCGAATATTTGGCCCGACCGCGACGCGCCGGGCAACGCCCCTGTTCATTCTTGGAACACTTGGAGCTACGTCGGTAACCTGGCTCATCGGCTTCGTATCCAACAACGCCGAAAGCCTGCGTGCCGGAATGTTCGCCCTGCTTGTGTGCGTTATCTTACTTGTGCTTTTGCAGCTCGTGCTGGCTCTGAGGTCGACGGGAAGTGGAAAAGCGTGATCCACAACTTTGCCGACCCGACCTTTCTTCCTCTTTTCCTCCTCTTCCTCTTTTTCCGTGGATGATTCTCGCTGCCTTTTAAGGCAAAATCCAGAAAGACTATTGAAAAAGAGGAAAGAGACAAAAACCGGACGCCTACAACTTCAACGATTGCAAATACTCGCGAAAATCGTCTCCCAGATCCTCGCGCTTCAGAGCAAACTCTACCGTCGCGATCAAAAAGCCCAGCTTATCGCCCGCGTCATGCCTCGTGCCTTCAAGCTTGACGGCGTAGAAGGGCCGATCCTTCAACAATAGCCTCATCGCATCGGTTATCTGGATCTCGCCGCCCGCGCCGGGCGTGGTTCGCTCGATCGCCTCGAAGATATCTGGTGTAAAGATGTATCGGCCGATGATCGCCAGATCTGACGGAGTATCGGCATATGCGGGCTTCTCGACCATGTCTTTGATGCGATATACGTTCGGCTCAACCTCCTCGGCATCGATCACGCCAAAGCGGGAAATGGCCTCGCCTGCGATCTGCATTGTCGCAATGACGGGTGCGTTGTACTTCTCGAACACCTCTACCATCTGCTGCAACGCGGGCTTCTCCGAATCGACCACATCGTCTGCAAGCAAAGCCGCAAAAGGTTCGCTCCCTACAAAATCCTTAGCTTGATAGATGGCGTGCCCAAGTCCGAGAGCTTCTTTCTGCCGCGTGTAGCTTATCTTTGCGATGTCCGAGATCGCGTGGACAAGCTCGAACATGTCGTCCTTGCCCTTTTCTTTCAGCAGATGCTCAAGCTCGAACGAGATGTCGAAATGATTCTCGATCGCCCCTTTATCGCGGCCGGTGATGATCAGTATCGACTCAATACCGCTAGCGACCGCCTCCTCCACGGAATACTGGATCAGCGGTTTATCGACCAAGGGGAGCATTTCCTTCGGTGAGGCTTTGGTTGCCGGAAGAAAGCGGGTGCCTAAGCCTGCAGCAGGGAAAACGGCTTTACGAACTTTGTTTGACATACCAAGTTTGCTAAATTCGTCTAGTCTTTGACGACGCCTGAACAGAGAAGTTTAGGTTAAAAATGGCCGATAAACAAACAATCGAGGTCGTGCTTGAGAAGCACCCGAAGATGGAAGCGACGGGTATTGCGATCCCGTTCGATGTCGAGAAAGTTTTCGGTGCGAAACGAGTCCCTGTGAAGGCTACGGTGAACGGCGCGGTCTACTCCGGGTCGATCGTGCGGATGGGCGGCAAGTATATGCTCGGCATCCCGAAGGCGTTTCGGGATGAGGCAGGTATCGCCGCCGGTGAAAAGATCACGGTCACGATCGAAGCGGATACTGTACCGCGAACGGTCGAAGTTCCTATAGATCTGGCCGCAGCGTTAAAGAAATCCGGCCTTTCGGACGCTTGGGAAAAACTGAGTTTCTCGCATAAGAAAGAACATGTCCGTGCGATAGAAGAGGCCAAACAGGAGGCCACGCGGGTCAAGAGAATAGAGAAGGCGGTCACGATGGTCGCCGCGAAAAAATAGAGAGCAATAATGTTGGATCTAAATTATGTCAGGGAAAATCTTGAAGTGGTTCGCGAGGCCTTCGCGAACCGCAATTTTCCTGCTGACAGCCTGGATAAATTTGTCGAACTCGACACCGAACGCCGACGCGTGATCGGCGAGGCTGACCACTTGAATCAGCTGAGAAATGCTGCTAGCAAAGAGATCGGCGGGTTGATGCAGGCCGGAAAAAAGGATGAGGCCGAGGCCAAGAAGACTGAGGTCGCAGGCTTGAAGGACCAGCAGGCTGAACTGGAAAAGGCACGCGATGAGGCGGACGCCGGAATGCGAGAGCTGCTTTCCGGTTTGCCGAACCTTCCCGCAACGGACGTGCCGGTCGGCAAGGACGAATCCGCTAATGTCGAGGTTCGCAAATGGAGCGAACCCCGCGTCTTCGACTTTGAGCCAAAGGACCACGTCGATCTTGGCGAAAGTTTGGGCATTCTGGATCTCGAACGTGCAACCAAGATCGCCGGATCGAGGTTTGCCATCCTCAACGGCGCAGGTGCGAGGCTTGAGCGGGCATTGGTCAATTTCATGCTTGACGTTCACACGACACAGCACGGCTACACCGAAACGCTGCCGCCTTTCCTTGTGAACGAAACGGCGTTATTTGGCACTGGACAGCTTCCGAAGTTTGCCGAAGACCTTTTTCACACGACCGATGAGCGAAAATTTGCTCTTATCCCAACGGCTGAAGTTCCGGTGACCAACTATCACGCGGAAGAAATTCTGGACGCAAACGATCTTCCCAAGTACTACACAGCGTACACGCCATGCTTTCGCAGCGAAGCCGGAAGTTACGGCCGCGACACGCGCGGGCTTATCCGCCAGCATCAGTTCGAGAAGGTCGAGCTGGTAAAGCTGACCGTTCCCGAAGAATCAGAGAATGAGCATGAAAAGTTGACCGCTGACGCGGAGAAAATCCTTCAGCTACTCGGGCTGCCGTATCGGACGGTCGTACTATCAACCGGTGATATGGGCTTCGGTGCAAAGAAGGCCTACGACATCGAAGTCTGGCTGCCGTCGCAGCAGACCTATCGCGAGATCTCTAGCTGTTCGAACTGCGGCGACTTTCAGGCGCGGCGAATGAACCTTCGTTTTCGCCGTGCGGGTGGAGCAAAGCCGGAGTTTGCCCACACGCTGAATGGCAGCGGCCTCGCGGTTGGCCGCACGTGGATAGCGATCCTCGAAAATTATCAGCAGGCCGACGGTACGATCGTTGTGCCCGATGTCCTGCGGCCATTCATGAATGGGTTGGAAGTCATCACCGGAACATAGGCCGGGCAAGCGGGACGCTTGCGGTCCGACGAAAGTGTAATTACGATGTAATTATGAAAGCTCAGATCATTCAGATCGGTAATTCGCAGGGCATTCGAATCCCGAAGATGATGCTCGAAGAGACGAAGCTTTCGGGCGAGGTAGAACTCGAGGTGCAGGCTGATGGATTGCTTATTCGGAGCGTCCAAAAACCCAGAGGAGCCTGGGACGCGGCATTCAAGGCACTGGCAGATGCGGACGACGATCAACCAATCTCAGCAGTACCGGCAACAGGCTTTGAGACGAAGGAGTGGAAATGGTAAACCGCTTCGACGTATATCTCATTAATCTCGATGAACGGCCGACTAAGGACCCAAAGAATACTCGCCCGGCAGTCGTTATCTCTCCAAATGAGCTAAATCGAAATGTAGATACCGCGATCATCGCCCCGCTCGCTTCGACCAACGCGACCTATCCAACCCGCGTGCCCGTTACGTTCCTCAATACCGAGCGCTTCGTTATCCTCGATCAGATCCGCACTGTTGATAAAACAAGGTTGGCGAAGAAGATCGGCTCGATAGACGCTAGCGGCGCTCAGCAGATCTTAAAGGTTCTTGCCGAACTCTTTGCCGAATAGAAAAACGGGCCGTTCGGCCCGCTTTTCGTCACTTGGTTAACCCGCGTTCTATTCCATAGTTCCCGAACCGAACACAGAGTAAGTTCTGCTGGTCGGCTGCAGCACGTCAGTATCCTCGAGCGTGACGAACAACCCGAAGTCATTCAACGCGGTCTCGCTGCGGATCTCTGACTCCTGACGCTCGCCGGTGTTGATCACCTGGCCAAGCTTTGTATACTTTCCCTCCGGCGAAGCGGCCCACAGGACGAGTCGCTTGTCTTTAGGAGCAAGTTTCATATCGTCGAAACGCATTTTTACCTGCGTCGTACCTTTCTGGCCGGGATCGATGTATGCCTTTCCTTTCAAACCGGCCAATTCACCTGCAAAGCTGATCCGAACTTCCGTCGTCTTCTCGTTAAAGCCAGGCACGTTCAGAAGCGGCACGTCGTAAGTCGACGCAACGGCGGTGGAAGTTGCTACGGCCTTAGTGTCGGCGGTTTTCGTGACCGGCACCACTGCGTATCCGGTCGGCACCTCGCTTCGGAACAAAACTGCAGAAGTAGGTTCCCAGGTTTTTAGCCCTTCGGTTGGCGAAAGCACTACCATAAATCTATCAAGCGGGGCGAAAAACTCACCCGTAGCCTGTCCTTCCTTAACGGCAACCGGCCCAAGATAAGTCGGCATTCCAGCCGCATCGACCGCATAGGCGTGGTAAGAAGTCGCATCGCCCTTGATTCCCGAGAAATTTAATCTGATCTTCGTCCCGTCTGCCGCTCGCAGGACTTTGGCCGTCCCAACTGCTCCAGCTACCGTAGCTGACGGGAGCAGCTTGACCACAACTTCTTTGCCCATCGGATACTCGATCACCGAGTAGGTACCGTCAGGATTCGCCACGACCTCGGTCTTGACAGGAGTTTGAGCTGAAACCACCCCGACGAGCGCAATCGAGAGAATGAGCGAAAGTTTCATCTTTAGTTTTGAAAACATTGGAAAGCCTCCTTGAAAGTTATACAGGCCCGAGTTTGCGGACACTGCTATGACTAAGTAGTCGCAAGGAGCGTGCCAATACACCGGCAGGATGGCCTAAGTTCAATATACTCAGCGGTTAAAACGGTGGAAACGAGTAGCCGATCCTAGCGGCTATGTACTGGATCAAAACGAATTATGTTCGAATTCAGCCGGACGGCGGATCAAATCCCGGCCGCTTTTGCCTTATTCCAAAGCAGGTCCATTTCATCGAGCGTGGCTTGTGATGTGGAACTGCCGGCAGCCTTAAGTTCACCTTCGACAAACTTGAATCGGTTGCGGAATTTGCGATTGGTCTTCTTTAACGCGGTCTCCGGCTCAACGTCGAGATGTCTGGCCAGGTTGACGATCACGAATAGCAGGTCGCCGATCTCTTCGGCAATATTTTCCTTGTCGCCTTTTTCGAGTGCGGCTTTCAGCTCGGCCGTCTCCTCATCCAGCTTTTCAAAGATTAGCTGTTTGTCGGCCCAGTCAAACCCAACTTTTGCCGCCTTCTTTGTCAGCTTGACAGCTTCGAGCAGAGCGGGGAAATGGACCGGCACCTCGTCCAAGATGGAGTCATTCGGCTGTTCCACCTTGCCGGAAGCTTTGCGCTCATTGGCTTTTAGGGTGTCCCAATTGTCCAGAACGTCCTGGGCCCGTTCCAGCGTTGCGTCACCAAAGACATGCGGATGCCGCAAGACAAGTTTCTTCGCGACGCCGGCCGAGACATCATCGATCGTGAACTCGCCCCGCTCGGCACCAATTGTGGAATGAAAAACTACCTGAAGCAACAAGTCGCCTAATTCCTCGACCAGGTGCGAAGTATCGCCTGTTTCGCCGACGGAGTGAATAGCGTCGAACGTCTCATAAGCTTCTTCGAGCAAATATTGTGACAACGATTGATAGGTCTGCTCGGCATCCCACGGGCAGCCGCCCGGCGCTCGCAATCGGGCCATCACGGCAATTAGTTCATCAAAGCTTTGAGACATAGTTCTATGGTTCTATTGAGACCGCGGAACACAATTATTCACACAGAATTCGGCCCGGCTCAAATATGCTGAAGATAAATCTCAGTTTTTTGAAATCGGAAACTCCAAAATGCTAATATCGAGCTTTACGCACATATTATGATCGGACACGAAGAAAATCAGGAAGAAGTCACATTCAAGGTCACCGACCGCCGTAAATTCAACGCCGACGGTTCCGTAAAAGAAGGCGTCGTGCTGGAAGAGCCAAAAGTGGCCGCACCAGTCTCTGAACCGCAGGCAGAGGAACCTTCTGCGGCTGCTCCGGAAAATCCCTCAGCTTTTCCCTCGGCGGGCGAACTCGGAGATGAAATTGATGACGATGGTACCGAAATTCCCGGTGCCGATGATCCGGCGAGTTTTGTTAACTTTCTTTCGACACTGGCGACGAATGCCGCTGCCTCGTTGGGAGCGGTTCCACATCCCGCGACCGGCCAGCGGGCGGTCGACCTTGAGACGGGGAAATACTGGCTCGACATTCTTGGGATGATCCGCGACAAGACCAAGGGGAATCTGCACAGTCAGGAGGCGCGGCTGCTTGACGGCCTGCTCGCTGACCTGCGAATGCAATACGTCACCATGGTGCGTGCGACAGAAGAAAAACTGAAGGCACAAGCGGCAAAGAAATTCTCAGGCGCGGACATCTTAGGAAAGAAGTAGCAGATTCACCACAGAGAGCACAGAGAACACTGAGGTAAGAAATTAACCGTTTTTGGAGTTCTGTTACTGATCTGGCTCATCAATCTTCCGAACAACTCTATGTTCTCTGCGTCCTCTGTGGCTAAACTTAATGAAACTAACCTTCCTCGGTACAGGTACTTCAACGGGCGTTCCGTCCATAGCATGCGATTGTGAGACCTGTCGGTCGGAAGATCAGCGCGATAAGCGGCTTCGGGTGTCGATCCTTGTTGAGCATGCCGGGAAAACGATCCTCGTTGACACCTCATCCGATTTCAGGCAGCAGGCGTTACGGGCGAACATTCGCCACCTGGACGCGATCCTCATAACTCATTGCCATGTCGACCATGTCTTCGGCCTGGATGACATTCGACCGCTGAACTTTCGTTACGGAGCGATGCCCATTTTTGCGAACGAAATAGCTTGGGTCGACCTTCGTCGTATTTTCAAATACATCTTCGAGCCTACCCATTTCGGTGGCGGCCTGCCGCAGTTGATTCCGCACACCGTAGTTCATAATTCCTCGTTCTGTATTGGAGACGAGCTCACGATTACGCCTCTTGAGGTCATCCACGGCAAGCTTCCGGTCGTAGCATACCGGTTCAACGATCTTGCCTACGCGACGGATCTTAAGGTCATTCCACCTGAGTCGATGGACGGCCTTCGGGGCCTCGATGTCTTGGTTCTAGACTGTGTGCGGATCAAACCGCATTCGACGCACCTGCATCTGGACGAGGCCCTGAGCATTATCGAGGACCTAAAACCAAAACGGGCGTTCCTGACCCATCTCAATCACGACATTCTGCACGCTCGCGACTCAGATCTTCTGCCGGACAATGTTCAGTTCGCCTGGGACGGCCTGATCGTTGAATAAAGCGATGTCGATTGGTTCGGTCGGCGGCCTCGGTTTGAGCTTAAATAACTGCGTTTTAATGTGTTACCGCTATGTTACGCGAAATTTGACCCTTTACATCAGGCGATGCGCGGTAAATTGTTGCATTTACACGCTTTAACAATTACTTTCAAAACCACTATATTTAGTGTTGACAAAGGCTAATGGCTACAATATAGTCTATATCCACTGAAGGTAACGCGAAGTTGATTTGAAGCTTCGAGAACAGAAAAGCGGCTCTTAAATGCTGCATTTGCCCCGCTAGCGGTAATGGGGAACGACGACTGCCAATCAGACCGTGATCTCAATTTGATTTGAGGAAACGGCAGCCGGTAGGAAGCCTTTTAATAGGCCCAAACTAATCCAAATCAAACCAGAGGGTTCGACCTGGACGCCGCTTTCGAGAAAGGCTGTGGTGAGAATACTTGTCTCTAGATTCGACCAAAGCGGTTTCACGCGGATTTCCTGTCGCCGAAATTAGATAGCAATGTTGGGAGAGAGCACAACAAACATGGACACTTACGTTGGTCAATCATCGAGTACGGCAGCGGCACGACAGGCAGAAGAAACGGCTCAGACCACGATGCGCGTCACCAAGCGCAATGGCAATCACGAGCCGGTCGACATCAATAAGATCGTCAAGGCCATCTCACGCTGTACCTATGGCTTGCCAAACGTAGACACGCTTAGGATCGCGACCAAAACGATCAGCGGCTTATACGACGGCGCGACCACCAAAGAGTTGGACAAGCTCTCGATCCAAACGGCGGCGAGTCTTATTTTTGAAGAGCCCGAGTACTCAAAGCTGGGTGCACGGCTGCTGAACCAGTACGTAGAAAAAGAGATCCGTAATCAGGAGATCTATTCATTCTCACAGTCGATAGCGTTCGGCGTTAAGGAAGGCCTGATCGCTCCACGCGTTGTTAACTTTGTTTCGGAAAACAGCCGCAAACTAAACGACGCGATCGACCAGACTCGCAACGATCTATTCGAATTTTTCGGCCTTCGCACGCTGTACGATCGTTACCTCTTGAAAAATCCTGTAACGCGCGACGTTATCGAGAGCCCGCAGTTTTTCTGGATGCGCGTCGCGTGCGGCCTTTCGGAGACACCAAATGAGGCGATCGAGCTTTATAGGCTTTTCTCATCGCTTGAGTATGTCCCGTCTACGCCGACGCTTTTCAATTCGGGGACGAAGCACGAACAGCTTTCGAGCTGCTTCCTGCTGGATTCGCCGGGCGACAGCCTTGAGAGCATTTACAAAAAGTATTCGGACGTCGCGATGCTTTCGAAATTTTCCGGCGGCATCGGCATTGCGTATCACCGCGTGCGGTCGCAGGGTTCGCTCATTCGCGGTACCAACGGCCATTCAAACGGTATCGTGCCTTGGCTAAAGACGCTTGATTCTTCGGTCGCGGCGGTAAATCAGGGCGGCAAGCGCAAGGGTGCAGCGTGTGTTTATCTGGAAACGTGGCATGCTGATATCGAAGATTTTCTAGAACTCCGGGAGAACACAGGTGACGAAGCCCGGCGTACGCACAATCTGAATATCGCTAACTGGATACCGGACCTGTTTATGAAACGGGTCGAAGCGGATGGGATGTGGTCGCTATTCGATCCGAAGGTAGTGCCGCATTTTCCTGACGTTTATGGCGAGGAATTCGAAACGGCTTATGCGGAAGCCGAAGCCGCCGGACTTTTCGTTCGGCAGATAAAGGCACGCGACCTGTATGCCAAGATGATGCGGACGATGGCACAGACCGGCAACGGCTGGATGACCTTTAAGGACGCGTCGAACAAGAAATCGAACCAGACCGGCCGGCCGGAGAACGTGGTTCATCTCTCGAATCTCTGTACCGAGATAATCGAAGTGACGTCCGACAGCGAGACGGCCGTGTGTAATCTTGGCTCGATAAACGTTTCGCGGTATGTAAAGGACGAAGCGTTCGATTTTGACAAGCTTAGAGCCAATGTCCGGCTTGCGGTGAAGCAACTCGATCGCGTGATCGACCTCAACTATTACGCTATCCCCAGCACCGCCGATTCGAATGCCCGCTGGCGCAACATCGGCCTTGGGCTGATGGGCCTGCAGGACGTCTTCTTTGCCCTGAAGCTGGCGTTCGATTCTGACGAAGCACGCCAGCTTTCGGCCAAGATACAGGAGGAGATCTACTTTGCAGCCCTTGATGCGTCGTGCGAATTGGCGATCAAGAAAGGTGCTCATCCGGCGTTCCCTGAAACGCGTGCGGCACAGGGAATTCTTCAGTTCGATCTCTGGGGTGTGGTTCCCGAAGATACAAAACGCTGGGATGTGCTGCGTGAAAAGATCAAGGCGAACGGCCTGCGGAACAGCCTCATGATCGCTATCGCCCCGACCGCGACCATAGCTTCGATCGCCGGCTGCTACGAATGCATCGAACCGCAGGTCTCTAACCTTTTCAAACGCGAAACTTTGTCCGGCGATTTTGTTCAGGTGAACAAATATCTTGTGCAAGAGCTGAAGGGAATGGGCCTGTGGACGGACGAGATCCGCAACAAGATCAAGCTTTCGGAAGGTTCGGTCCAGGACATCGAAGAATTCACGCCCGAGCTTAAACATCGCTACCGCACCGCATGGGAGATCCCGATGCGTTCGCTGATCGACATGATGGCAATGCGCGGAGCCTTCATCGACCAGTCTGCCTCGCTCAACCTCTTCATGGAAAGCCCGAATATCGGCAAGCTTTCGTCAATGTATATGTACGCGTGGCAGAAGGGGTTGAAGACAACTTACTACTTGCGCTCGCGTCCGGCGACAAAGATCGCACAGGTCACCGCGGATTATAAGGTTGCCGATCTGGTTCCCGAGGTGCAGGAAAAGGTTTACACGGACGAGGAAGCCTTGATCTGTTCGCTCGAGAATCCGGAGGCGTGCGAGGCGTGCCAGTAGATCGGACCATATTCGGATGCCGGGAATCTGGTGACCTCTCGGATGAGCTTCCCGGCGTCAGGAGGGTAATCGAAAGGTCTTCAGGCTGCGAAGGGATCGAAATGGCGTAGCGAGGATTGAGAGCTAAATTGGCAAATGCGGGAGCCGATCTCAAAGACGTTGCAATTAGCTGTTTGGTATAGAGACGGCTGGCACTGCAAGTACTGCGGAGAGGCGATATTCTTCAGTCCAACGCTCAAATTGTTGGATCTGATGTCGCCAGGGCACGGCTATTACGACCGACATGGGAAACGCGGCTCGATGGTGTCCCTGCTTGAAAACCTTTGTGCGTGCTGCGATCACATGATGTCTGTTGCAGCCGGTGGCGGATCATCAGTAGAAAATTTGGTCGCAGCTTGCTTTCCTGTAATCGAAAAAAGTCGTCTGGCGAAATTGGACTTGTTCGTCAATGCACATTTAGCACATAAGTCTAGACCTAAGAGTTGGGACGGCTTTGCGTCAATCTATCCCTTATTGTCCGGTGCTGATCCGAAATGGTCTCGTCTAATTGAAGTTGAACAGTCTCGGCACAATATCTGAAGAACAATATGCTACTAGAACCAGGATTCAACCTTACTCTTCGACCGATGAAGTATCCGGATTTTTATGAGATGTATAAAAATTCGATCAAGAATACGTGGACGGTCGAGGAGGTCGATTTTTCGACTGACGTGAACGATCTGCGCAATAAAATGACTGCGGCCGAGCGGCATATGATCAACCGGCTGGTGGCGTTTTTTGCGACGGGTGATTCGATCGTGTCGAACAACCTTGTGCTGAATTTGTACAAGCACGTCAATTCGCCCGAGGCCAGGATGTACCTCTCGCGGCAGTTGTTTGAGGAAGCTGTGCACGTGCAGTTTTATCTGACTCTGCTCGACACCTACATCCCTGACCACAAAGAGCGCGAACAAGCCTTTGCGGCAATCGAAAATATCCCGTCGATCCATAAAAAAGGCGAGTTTTGTATGAAATGGATCGACACGATCCAGGACCTTGATTCGCTCCAGACGCCGGACGACAGGCGAAAGTTTATGCTCAACCTGATCTGCTTTGCGGCGTGTATCGAAGGCCTGTTCTTCTTCGCCGCCTTTGCCTACGTCTATTTCCTGCGTTCAAAAGGCTTGCTCCACGGCCTTGCGGCCGGGACGAACTGGGTGTTCCGCGACGAATCAGCCCACATGGGTTTTGCATTGGCGGTAGTGAACAAGGTCCGCAACGAAGAGCCCGAGCTGTTTGATCACGCGCTCGAACGCCAGATCGTCGAGATGATCGACGAGGCAGTCGAATGCGAAATGCAGTTCGCCGAAGATATCCTAAGCGGCGGCGTTGCCGGCCTGTCGGTCGCCGATATGCGGCAGTACCTCGAATTCATCGCCGACCAACGCCTCGCCATGCTCGGCCTGACCAAAGTTTACGGTGCCAAAAACCCTTTCGGCTTCATGGACCTCCAGGACGTTCAGGAACTAGCCAACTTCTTCGAACGCCGCGTCTCGGCATATCAGGTTGCCGTCGCAGGCGAGGTTAGTTTTAGCGAAGCGTTCTAAGCCAAATTCAACGACCAATATACGGAAAAACGCGATTAGGACATTATTTCCTTTTCGCGTTTATTTTGCGTATGAATATGGATCTTCTCCGGACCTGGCGTTGGTTCGGCCCGGACGATCCGGTCTCGCTCTGGCCAGTCGAAGAGATCGAGAAGCGAAAGGCGAACTGGCGAGATATGGGTTGCCCTGGGAGCGTGGTCGAGAGCCTCTCGATCCACGAGGAGATCAAGACGCGTTCCGGCCGCTTCGCTGAATTGATCGAGAATTATAGGATCAGCTTGCGGAATCTTGCCGCCTGCTAGCATGAGGTGGTGACATCTCGCGGTGCGTTCGAAACTGATGGTCTGCGTTACCAGGAAGCTAAATGTTTTGCTTCTTGGTCCCGCGCCACAGTCCTGTCAACACTTCATTTATCTCTGGCACCGCAAATTGAATTTCGTGGCCCGCCCCGGCTACAACCGCCCTCGATGCTCGCATGCGCTGAGCCAGTTCATCGCAGACTGCATCGAATGCGAGACTGTGATCGCCTGAGACAACAAGCTTGGGAAATTCCGCGGATGCAAGTTCCCCCAGTGGCAATTCGCTCTCCCACATCGGCCGGGCGTGTCGTAAGACGGGAACCATTGGCACCGCGACAGACAAGAATTCCGGGGGAAATTCGGAGGGGTCGCTCCCGACCGCTTTGAGAAATTTAATGACCCACTCTCTATCAGGAAGATCCTCTACCCAAAGCTCGCGTAGCTCCGTCACAAGTTCTCGTGCCGCGGCAACGTCTTGGCCCAAAGCGAAAGCGGGCGGTTCGAGGAGAGTCAGGGAAAGCGTAGCCTCGGGCTGTTGAGCAGCGGCGAATAAGGCCCCGAGACCTCCATAGGAGTGACCTACGAGGTGGACTCCGTCGCCCATCAGATCAACGATGTCGGCGGCATCTTGCAAGAAGTCTTCACCTTCAGCGGCGGCACTTCGCCCATAGCCCCGCCGATCAATGATCTGCAACCGGAAACCTTCATCCGCAAGCGTCCGCTGCTCTTTCCACTCTTCCGCTCCCGTTGCAAGCGAGCCGTGTACAAGCAACACAGGTTCCCCGATTCCCCATGATTCTAGGTAAATTTCTCGCATTTTTTACTCCATGATTTTAAGGTATACCCAGTCCGTATAGTGTTCAAATCAAATCGGTTTCTCACTTACGGGGCGGTTGGCTCGGCTCGATAATCGAGATTGTGAGGTGCTTACGCAGGTACCATTCAATTCCCGCTAAAGATGCGACGTACAGCCCCTCAAGTATAAAATGCCCTACCGCGAAACCCGAGACGTGTCCCGTAATCGTTATTGCCAAAACTAAGCAAAAACAGGCCCATGCGGCATTAGCAAAGATCAGTAATAGCAGCAACGGAATCGGCCTCCGCTTTCGCACCGCAAGAGAAAAGGAGTAAGTCCCGTAGATCAGGTGCACAAACGCGTGACCGATCACAAAGGGAACTGAAAATCCGTATAAACCGCTCAGCCAGCCGCTCAAGATCAGCATCGCGAGCCCGGTCGCAAATGCTCCGATGCAGTCGATCCAGAGAATTCGCTGAATGAAATAGGAAACGCTCACATTAGTCGGCGAATACGCAAAAGGAACCCGAATATTATATTATTTCCTTTCGCGTATTTCACAGGCAAAGCATTTTTATGAACGGACAAATTACTGAATTCATCAAGCATCACTATCGCCACTTCAATTCGGCGGCCCTTATTGATGCAGCCGAGGGATATGTTACCCACTTGAATAGCGGTGGCAAGATGATGATCACGCTCGCCGGGGCGATGTCGACGGCTGAGTTGGGGCTGAGCCTTGCCGAGATGATCAGGCAGGACAAGGTGCAGATCATTTCTTGTACGGGAGCTAACCTTGAGGAGGATCTGTTCAACCTGGTCGCTCACGATTTCTACGAACGCGTACCGCATTACCGCGATCTGACGCCGGCTGATGAGCAGGATCTGCTCAACCGCCATATGAACCGCGTGACCGACACTTGCATCCCCGAAATGGAAGCGATGCGGCGCCTTGAAAAGGCGATGGTCGACGTCTGGACGGCGGCCGACGCTGCCGGTGAGCAGTATTTTCCGCACGAATTCATGTATCAGGTGCTGAAGAACGCCTCGCTCGAAGACTATTACCAGATCGACCTGAAAGATTCGTGGATGTACGCCGCAATGGAGAAGAATCTTCCGATGGTCGTACCCGGATGGGAAGATTCGACGATGGGCAATATGTTTGCGGGGCACGTGATCACCGGCGACATTAAAAATGTCCACACCGTCCGCACCGGTATCGAGTACATGATGTCCCTCGCCGAATGGTACACCGCGAACGCGACCGACGACTCAACCGTCGGCTTCTTCCAAATAGGCGGCGGAATAGCCGGCGATTTCCCCATCTGCGTCGTCCCGATGCTCCACCAAGATCTCCAGCGCGACGGCGTCCCGGTCTGGGGCTATTTCTGCCAGATCAGCGACTCAACCACCAGCTACGGCTCCTACTCAGGCGCCGTCCCCAACGAAAAAATAACTTGGGGCAAACTCGAAGCGACCACCCCGAAGTTCATCGTCGAATCCGATGCATCGATAGTCGCTCCGTTGATGTTTGCTTATATTCTAGAATGGTGAGCGAATTGTTGAGATGATTGCGGCATCGTGAAACAACGGATTAACGTTTACGTCTTTGACGAGAAGAAAGCAATGATACGATTGTCAATCGCAAGTGAGACGATGACCCATATGTTCAGCCCGATCAGCAGGCAGCACAGCATAAGTAAAAAGGCAGTTCCTGCTAGGTATTCGAAGGCTATGCCGAACTTGTACAAGTGCCAGAGCTCTGTAACTTGACGAATCAGGGGGAAGATTCCGTACAGGACAACCACCGAGAGTAATACCACTCCAAGCCAGCGCCCCCATTGACGTCGTCGAGCAAGTCCCCAAAAGACGGTCAGAAAGAGGCAGATAATAAAAAGAAAGTATGCTAGCATTCCTAAATATATTGCGACAATCCAAGCCTCCGAAGTCTGTGGCAAAAAACCGAATAAGAGCAAGGTAATGGGAAGGAGAAGCATCACGGAAACGATGATCATCATGCTTTGTGCGATCCAAACTGCTGCTGGTCGCCTGATTTTAGTTTCCATAGGAGATGCTCCAAAACATTAATATATACTTCACTTCGGCAAATTGCATTCGAGCGACTTTCGTCAGAATCCGATAACCGAGTCGGTATCGCTTCCGGTCCTGACTTCGTATGGAACACTTCGACGTTCTAATAGTTGGTGCGGGCTTGTCGGGCATCGGGGCTGGGGCACATTTGCGAACCGAATGTCCGGGCAAGACGTTTGCAATTCTTGAAGGGCGTGAGGCAATGGGCGGGACGTGGGATCTGTTTCGTTACCCGGGCGTGCGGTCGGATTCGGATATGTACACGCTGGGGTACCGGTTTCGGCCGTGGCGTGAGGCGAAGGCGATCGCGGATGGGCCGGCGATACTAAAGTACATTCGCGAAACTTCGGCGGAATACGATCTCGACAAAGAGATCCGCTACGGACATCGAGTCCGTCGCGCTGAGTGGTCTACGGCCGATTCACAATGGACCGTCGAGGTCGAGATCAGCGACCCACAGGCGGTAACGCGACCGGTATGGAGTCTGCCCGGAGACAGAGGAGAGGTCCCGCAAAATCGCAAAGACGCACAAGCCGAGATCAAGCACCTCACCTGCAAATTCCTCTACCTCTGCACCGGCTATTACGAATACGGATCCGGCTACACTCCCGATTGGCCCGGATTTGAGAATTACAAAGGCAAGATCGTTCACCCGCAAAAGTGGCCCGACGGCTTCGACTACACCGGAAAGCGCGTTGTCGTTATCGGCAGCGGAGCGACCGCGGTCACGCTAGTGCCCGCGATGGCGAAAACGGCAGCACACGTTACAATGCTTCAGCGTTCGCCGACCTACGTTGTATCAATGCCCGCGGAGGATAGGATCGCAAACTTCCTTCGCGCCCGACTTCCGGACAAAGCCGCTTATGCGTTGACGCGGTGGAAGAATATTCTGCGGCAGATGTTCTTTTACGAGTTGTCGAAAAGGCGCCCGTCGATAATGAAGCGGATGATAGCAAAAGGCGTCAGGGGCGAGCTTGGCGAGGAGTATCTCGAACATTTCCAGCCGAAATACAACCCATGGGACCAGCGGCTCTGCGTCGTGCCGGATTCTGATCTATTTGCGTCGATCCGCGAAGGAAGAGCGTCCGTTGTCACAGGCCAGATCGAGACTTTTACCGAAACAGGGATCAAATTGACAAACGGTGAGACGCTGGACGCAGACATCGTGGTCACAGCTACCGGCCTGGTTCTAAAGATCATGGCCGGCCTCGATCTGGCCATTGACGGCGAAACTGTGGATTTGTCAAAGAAGATGGCGTACAAGGGAATGATGTACTCGGATGTTCCGAACCTCGCCCAAGCCTTCGGCTACACCAACGCCTCGTGGACGCTGAAATGCGACCTTACCGCCGAGTACGTCTGCCGCCTTGTCAAGCACATGGATCAGCACGGCTATGGACAATGCACACCTCGGCTGAACGACCCGGCCGTCAAGCCTGAACCAGTCCTCGATTTCACTTCCGGCTACGTCCTGCGAGCCCTGCACACACTTCCCAGCCAAGGATCGAAACAACCCTGGCGTCTGCACCAGAACTACGTTAAGGACATCGCACTGATCCGGCGTGGGCCATTGGAGGACGGAACTATGGAGTTCAGGCCTCAGCTAGATCAGCGATAACGAACACGGTCAGTGAGCAGGTTGAACAATTCACCCTAGCTTTACCCGCGGGATAGCCCGATGGTTTTCGTAAGCGTGCGATCTCAAGATTCCCCCATGCCTGTTGTATCATTGTGAGTTATGGCGGAAGCAAAGATCATCGTCACTGGCGGGGCCGGATTTATCGGAAGTGCGGTCGTTTGGCGGCTGAATCAGTTGGGCTACGACAATATTCTGGTCGTTGACCGAATGGACGAGACGGACAAGTGGAAGAACCTCGCCCCACTGCGGTTTGCCGATTATTTGGACGCTTACGACCTTATCGATGATCTGGACGAATTCAAGGACGCAATGGCCGTAATTCACCTCGGCGCCTGTTCGTCGACCACGGAAACTGACGCGGACTTCATGATCCGCAATAATTATCAGTACACGCAGGACCTCGCCCAGTGGGCGGTGATGCACAACATCCGCTTCATTTACGCTTCATCAGCGGCGACGTACGGCGACGGATCTGCCGGGATGGCTGATGGAACGGAGGACCTGGGTAAACTCAGGCCGCTGAACGTTTACGGATATTCTAAGCACCTGTTCGATCTCTACGCCGCACGTACGGGCTTGTCCGATTCGATCGTTGGGATCAAGTATTTCAATGTTTTTGGCCCGAACGAGAACCACAAGGGCGATATGCGCTCGCTTGTGAATAAGGCCTTCGATCAGATCCGCGATACGGGCAAACTACAGCTCTTCAAGAGCGCAAACCCCGAGTACGCGGACGGCGAGTTCGGCCGCGATTTTGTTTATGTGAAGGACGCGGTTGAGATGACGCTGCATTTTCTCGAAAACAAGACGGCCGGGCTTTTCAATGTAGGTTCCGGGAAGATGAACACATGGAACGCCCTGTCGGATGCGATATTCGAGGCACTCGACTTAGGGCGGAAGATAGAGTTCATCGACATGCCACAACATCTTCGCAACCGTTATCAATATCACACCGAGGCCGATCTTTCCCGCATTCGCCTCGCCGGATACACGGAAGAAACGACGCCCCTAGAAACTGCGGTTGCGGACTATGTTGGGAATTATCTAGTACCGGGTAAGCACTTGGGAGATTAGAATCAAGCGGCTTCCGCCGAGCTTTCTATGAAGATCTTTCACGGCACAGAGAACGCGAACATACAAAGGCCTACGGTCTTAACCCTTGGTGTTTTTGACGGGCTGCACCTTGGGCACCAGCGGATAATGCAGACGGTGGTCGAGCGGGCGAAGACTGTGAACGCGGCTCCGACTGCTATCACATTCGATCCGCATCCGCGTGCTGTTTTGCACCCCGAATCTGCTCCGCCGCTTCTGCAGACACTCGACCAGCGGCTCGCCAATTTGGAGCTGCTGGGCATTTCGCAGGCGATAGTCGTTCCGTTCGACCACGCATTTGCCTCGCAGCCTGCCGAGGGTTTTCTGGCAAACATCATTCACGACCGGCTCCAAGCAAAAGAGGTGTATCTCGGCAAGGGATTTGCGTTCGGCAAAGGCCGCGGCGGAAATATCGACCTTTTGAGAAAGATGAGCGGTGAGCTTGGCTTCGTGGCCGACGAAGTTCCCGAAGTCCAGCTTCGCGGCCAGCGGATCAGCTCGTCGCGGATCAGGACGCTGCTTGATCAAGGCCGGGTGAATCTTGCACGTCGGATGTTGGGCAGGCCTTACGGTGTCGAGGGCGTGATTATTCGCGGCAACCGAAGAGGACATACGATTGGCTTTCCGACTGCCAACCTGAAGCCGCACAATCGCGTCATTCCTAAATACGGCGTTTACGCCACGGCGACGCTGGTCGGCGGTGTCTGGCGAAAGAGCATTACGAACATCGGCGTACGTCCGACTTTCGAAAACGATGCCGACCCTTCGATCGAGACGTATCTATTCGATTTTGACGCTGATCTGTACGGCGACGTCCTTCGCGTTCGCTTTCTGCACCGTATTCGCGATGAACGTAAGTTCAACGGAATAGATGAGTTAAAGGCACAGATCGGGAAGGATTCTGCTCGGGCATTGAACTATTTCAGGCACGAAGGCGTACGGAATATGCTTGAGATCTTATGATGCAAAGAAAGTGAGGCGCTTTCGCATCGAAACAGGCTTGAGCGGCGAATTATAAGGCGGATGAACGAAATAGTAAAAACTCAGCAATTGGGCGTTATAGACGCCACGGGCTCCGACGAACATGAGAACGGCAATGGTTCTCATAGATTGGTTCCTGCGAAGACGCTCCCTGTCGCGATGAACGTGACGAACGAGGCAATGATCGCGGAAGAACGCCGATTGATCGAGACAGAGAGCGAGGTCGGGAGCCGTTACATGGGCATTCGCGGTTATCTGCGTTTGTTTAAGGTTTCGCGGGTCATTGCGATGCTGTCGATGTATCTCTACCTTGACCAGTACACAATGCATCGCGAGCAGCAGCTCAAACAAGCCAAACGGCGGATGGAGACCGCCGAGCGGCTGACGCGGGCAGCGGTCTATGGCGAAAAGCTCTATGGAATTCGATCGTGGTTCATTCACGGCCTTATGCTCCTGCTGCGACGATGGTTTATCGGCGGCGAACTCAATAAGGAAGCCAATCAGCAGAAACAGGCCGTTTGGCTGAAGCAAAAGTTGATCGAGCTTGGGCCGACGTTCATTAAGATAGGGCAATCGATGGGAACGCGGCCGGATCTGCTTCCGCTGCCCTTCGTTATCGCTCTCGGCGAGCTGCAGGACAACGTTCCGTCGTTCCCGAATGAGATAGCGTTTGCTCGGATCGAAAAAGACCTCGGCCTGAAGATCAACGAGGTCTATGCCGAATTTGAGCTGGAGCCCGTTGCCGCCGCGTCGCTGGGACAGGTTTATAGGGCAAGGCTTCACACCGGCGAAGAGGTTGCGGTAAAGGTTCAGCGTCCGAACCTCGAAGCGGTGATCAAGGGTGACCTCGGCATCCTGCGAAGCGTAGCTAAGTTCGCCGAACGGTTTCCGCAGTTGAATGAGAATGCCGATTGGTCGGGAATGCTTCGTGAGTTTGACGTGACAATTCACGAAGAGATGGATTATGAAGCCGAAGGCCGCAACGCGGAGCGGTTTCGCGAATCGTTCAAGAACTGGAACAACATTCACGTTCCCAAGATCTATTGGAACGCCACTACCTCGAAAGTGCTGACGATGGAGTTCATTCACGGCACCAAGGTCACAGATCTGGAGGGCCAGACTCGGCAGGGAATTTCGCCCGAAAAGGTAAACCGCCTGCTGATAAAAACTTATCTCAAACAGCTTCTTGAAGATGGGTTTTTCCACGCTGACCCGCATCCCGGCAATCTGCTTGTAATGTCGGATGGCCGCCTCGCGTTCTTCGATTTCGGCATGGTCGGCCGCATTCCGCCCGAACTGCAGTCGAAGATGATCGACGCGTTCTTCCATGTCGTTGGGAAAGATCCCGCGGGAATTGCAGATGACCTGATCGCTCTCGATTTTCTGAAGCCCGGCACGAATGCCAGCACGGTCAAGCCGGTCGTGGAGAAGATGTTCGAGTTTCATTTGAATTTAAAACTCAAGGACGTCAATTTTAAGGAGCTGACCTACGACCTCGCAGACGTTATGTACGATTACCCGTTCCGACTGCCGTCGAACTTCACGTACATCATGCGTGCCCTGATGACGCTTGAGGGTATCGGAATAGTCACGGATCCGGAGTTTAACTTCTTTGAAACGGCCAAACCCTACGCCAAAGAGTTCATGCTCCGCCGCGAAGGTGCCGACTTCCGCAAGATGTTCGTCGGCAAACTTATGGGCCGCGACGACGAAGGCAAGATCGACTGGGACCGCACATGGAAACTGGCTAAGATGGCCTTTAAGACCGTGCTGAATACGAAGTGAGCCTGTTCACTCAGAGGCCAACGAGCTAAACCGTCGGCAGTTCGAGGCTGATTCGGAGATGCTAATCCGCTTGATCAAGATTCGCGGTTATCTATGGACATAGGGAATCATCTGTCCTCATGCCGCTTATGTCCCGAAACATTAACTCTTCATTGAAAATAAAGAAGATAGAAACAGACTTTGGCGTCAGTGATGTTTCTAACCTGGCGTGGAAAGCGGCTGAACGGATTTGCGTAGATAGTTATTGGTCTGGGATGAAGGCGCCTACCGGGCGTCAATTCAGGGCCGATCTTCTGTGGTCGGACACCAACTTATATGCAAGGTTTGAGGCTGATCAGGCCGAAGAGATCGTCACGAGTGCCAGGCCGCAGCTTGAAGAAAAGTCGATGAACCTATGGGACCGCGATGTATGCGAGATATTTGTTGCTCCGGATAAGGCCCAACCGCGAAAGTATTTTGAGTTTGAAGCTGCACCTACGGGAGAATGGCTTGACGTTGCGTTGGACTCGACCAGCGGTGAGCGTGTGTCGGATTGGGGTTACGCCTCAGGAATGAAAACCGCGGCAAAGGTCGAAGACGGGCGAGTTGTCATCGCGCTGACGATCCCGTGGGAGGCTTTCGGACGCCGTCCTGAGCCCGGCGACGTATGGCTCGGGAATATTTTGCGATGCGTTGGTAAGGACCCTGGCCGCGGTTACCTTGCCTGGCAACCGACGATGACCGAACAGCCCAACTTTCACGTGCCGGAACGCTTTGGGGAGTTTCACTTCGTTAGGTGAGAAGCTTTTCGTTGATCAGCAACGCTCCCCAAACAAGGCTGAACGCACCGGCGGCGAGGCGAATGCCCTTATTGATAAGCGTAAATCGCTCGGCAGTGAAGTAAAGCGGCAGGCCCATCAGGACGCTCATTATCATCATTCCAGCAATCGAACCGACTCCAAAGATCGCGATATAGAGCAACGCCACCACCGGCGAAGGAATCGTCGGCAGAACAAGCAGCATCAGCCCGGCGCTTCCGGCAAGGCCGTGGACCATTCCCACTAAAACCGATCGCGGAGCGTAGAGGTGATGGGAAGCTTCGTTTGATTCATTGTGGTGCAGGTGCAGGTGGCTATGCTCATGCCCGTCGTGCTCGTGTGTATGGCTGTGTATCTTTTGGGCGGTGAATATCTTGCGGATCGCATTCAGTCCGAGAAGCACGAGCATAATGCCGACGATGCCTTCGAGGATCCCTTCCGTGCTTTCTGAGATCTGAAGCTTTACAAAGATCACCAATGCTCCGACCACAAAGAGCGATATGGTATGCCCAAGCCCCCAAAATCCGCCGATGATAGAGGCGGTTAGAACATTCTTGTGTTCGCTTACTATAGCCGAGACAGCCGCAAGGTGATCTGCCTCGATCGCGTGATACAGCCCGAAGATGAAGCCGATAAGCAGTACGGCAAAAGCCGATTGTTCGGATGTGGGTGCAAGAAGATCTTCCATTTAAACTGTCATTCCCCCATCAACGGCTATCGTTTGCCCGGTGATATAGCTTGAAGCCTCAGATGCCAGAAACACAGTAATTCCCTTCAATTCGCCTTCGTTGCCAACTCGAGGGATGACGTTATTCTCCTGTATCGAGCGTTCATAAAGGTCTATGACCGCATCCGCAAGCCGTGAATGGAAAAATCCCGGAGCGATCGCGTTCACGCGTATTCCGCGGCGGCCCCAGCTTGCCGCAAGTTCCCGCGTCAGGCCGATCAAACCTGCCTTGCTCGCGGCGTAGCCGGCGTAGAATGGGCCGTTGGCCGATGAAGTCAGCCCGGCGATCGAGGCGATATTTATTATCGAGCCGCTGTTACTCTTCAACATTTCGCGGCCTGCGGCCTGGGCGAATAAAAAGCAGCCCGTCAGATTCACGTCTATCACCTTCTGCCACTGTTCAAGCGGCATCTCTTCAGGCATTGCTCCCCACGAAATGCCGGCGTTATTGATCAAGATATCCAGGCTGCCGAACTGGGCGACAGTTTCGTCGACCACAGCCTGAACCTGCTCAGGTTTCGCCACATCGCAAACCCTTCCCGCCGCACGAAACCCGCGACCGGTAAACTCGGCCACTGTGTCATCCAGCCATTCTGCCCGCCGCGCGCAAAGCATCAGGTTCGCACCTGCTTCGGCGAGGGCCTCTGCCATTTCCTTCCCGATCCCGCGGGAACCGCCGGTTACGATCGCGGTCTTTCCGCTCAGATCGAACAAATCTCTAACGTGTTTTGCCATAAGCTGATAAGTTCTGTCCAGATTACCACGAGGTAGCAATTTTGCACTGTCGGCCCCGTCCACTTTGGGTTCTTGCCGGCCATTTGCTTAAATATTACTTATGACGAAAACACAGAAGGAACGTGCGTTTCTTCGCGACCTTTATATCAACGAATTATGGACCCGGCGGTTTACCGACCTGGTCGACAAAAATGTCGACCTCAAAGGCGTCGAGAACCTGCTCTATATGAACGCCGGGACGGGAAATCATTGCTTTGAGCTGCGCGAGAAACTGGATGATAAGACGGCGATCTTCGCTAAATGCGACAACGACGACCTATTGGCAATTGCCCGAGACAAGGCGATAGCCGTTAAGTCGGATGTTGATTTTTCGACGATCACGTTTGACGACGATGCATTCGACGCCGTAATAGCGGATGCGACATTTGTTCCTTCAGCCGAGATCGACGGTATTGTGGAAGACGCTATTCGAGTTACCCGAACCGGCGGCAAAACCGCATTCTTTATCCCCTCGGCGGGCAGCTTTGGCGAGATATTTTCGCTGTTATGGGAAATGCTGTTTAGCGAAGAGCTTGGTAAGCAAGGGGCCGAGATCGAGGCTATGGTGGCCGAGTTGCCGACCGTCAGCTTATTAGAAGAGACGGCGGGGAAGCACGGTCTGGTGAACATCGAGGCTCACACGGCGACTGAAGTTTTTGAATTTGAGAATGGGGCCGAGTTCATTGGTTCCCCGCTGGTTGCCGATTTCCTTTTGCCGGTGTGGATGCATACGCTTAGCGAAAAGGAGACTGAAAAGGCGTTAGCGAAACTTGCTGAACTTATAGATGCCGAGGACGGAGATTTTACTTTTCGGTTTTCCGTCAAAGCGACGCTAGTTACGGGGACGAAAGTCTGATCAAAGATCTCCTTCGCGAAGGCCGGCCATCTTCACAAGGTGCCTCTGAAGGCCGCTCTTTAGCGGTTGATTTTGTGAACGGGGACCGAGAGGCGGACTTCACTTCCAGCCTTTCCATAGATGTGATGACTGCCCTGAATGCGTAGTAACACCCATCCGTGACGTTCGAGAATCTTTAGGAACTTCTTGCCCGAAACTGGCTTCATACCGCAATTTCAAGCAATCGGTCAGTTTTTCCTATCTTGATCTTTGACAGATCTACCGACAAACAGCCTTCGACGGCCTCGTAAAGATTTTCAAGGAGTTCTTCGAATGTCTCACCATGTGTTGCGCAGCCCGGGATAGACGGTGCCTCGGCCCAGTATCCCCCTTCTTCTGCTTCATGAACGACAACCTTAATTTTCATAGACCTAATTCACTTTGGCTTCGGCTCGGCGCTTAAGTTCTTCCGCCAGGGCCTCGTCGCTCATTGCTGAAACCTGCGGGGCTGCGGGACTTGAAAGCTGCTCGGCTCTTTCCTCTTCCTCAGCTTCGCGCATGCCGTCTTTGAACGCTTTGCGGGTGGCGCCGAACGATTTCGCAAGCTGCGGCAGCCGTGATGCTCCGAAGAGCAAAAATAGTACGGCTACGATCAATATGATCTCTGTTGTTCCAAAACTTCCCATAAATTTATCTCAACCGGAGTATTTGACGCGCGAAGGGCTGATATAGTTTCGCTGCAATAGCTCCATAATAACGCGTTCCGACCTCAGTTTCCACCAAAATACGGACAAGTTCACTTTGCCTTAAACCGGTCCATTGCGTCCACCAGGGCGGACGTAATCCCCTTTTCTGAAACCGAGTGGCCCGAATCCGGCACGACAATAAACTCGGCCTCGGGAAAAGCTCTGTGCAGATCCCACGCCGAGGTGATCGGGCAGACGACATCGTAACGGCCCTGGACGATGACGGTCGGGATGTGCCGGATCTTATCGATGTTTTCGAGCAGGTAATTCTCGGTAGGGAAGAACGAGCCGTTCATAAAGTAAT
>JANNNS010000041.1:0-13984 GCA_031398645.1 Acidobacteriota bacterium | reverse complement strand
AACTCCTCGTATGTTTGCTCTATAATCCGCCCGTTTCACCTTTTCAAAATAAGCGGGATATAGATTTTGGATAGGAGGATCGAATGGTTCGGATCATTCTTGGTGTCGTCGTGGGCTTTATTGTGTGGTCGATCCTTTGGGTCGGCAGCGATCAGGTGCTTATCAGCATGTCTAAGGGCTGGTATGGTGCCCATCAGTTCGAGTTCGAAAAGGCGATGTACAACAGTTCGCCGTTCGTCGCTGACTCGACAATTCTCCTCATGCATCTAGTCAGGAGCGTGATCTTTTCGCTGATGGCGGGGTTCATTGCAGCGTTCATCGCAGGCGAAAGCCGTCGGGCCCCGTTCGCACTGGGTGTGCTGCTTTTCGTGTTTGGCTTAATGGTCCAGGTGATGGCGTGGAACTATCTACCGGTTTGGTATCACGCGATCTTTCTGCTGTTGCTGATACCCGTGACAATGATCGGCGGCAAGCTGCGGCGAAAAGCTGCACCGGCGGCTTAGGACGCGATGGCAACGGGCAGCGGCAGTGCGGCCTGCTCACGGCCGTAGACGCGGCGGTTGAGCTGTTGTATCTGCTCCTCGCTTTCGGTGAGAAGTTCGTCGGGCGGGAGGTCTTCCTTATTCTCGTAGCATGCGTGTGCGATGCACGGCAGAGGCTTTGCTGTGTGATGAACGAGACATCCGATGGCGGGCTCGAAAAGTGGACACGCGTACGTCTTAAGGATATCTGTTGGATCTCCAGATAATTCATACCTCGCGACCGTATCTTTGACGCGGGTATTGATGGCATCACGCTGTTCCTGTCCAAGACTTTCAAGTGCTGAATTGATCGCCGCCGCTTCAAGACGCGTGATGCGGACATTCACAAAATGAGCGTCGCGGCAGCAGATACCCGGCGATACGCAGGACGAACACGGTTTCGCATTCTGCTCATAATTGCCTCGGATCTCGGCGGCAAACTCGTCCCGTATATCGGCGAGTCTTTCCACTGCGGAGCTCTGTGAGATCAACTTCATTAGTTATCAATTGTTGACTTTTCATCGCTCGCGGTCAAACGCAAAACCACCCACCGGTTCACAATCCGAAGCCAGAATGTTAAAGTTATAATGTCCGGCATTTTCATAACTTGCCGGTAATTTGGACGTTCACCTATTGTGCGAGTAATGAAGAAGAGTTTTTCCCGGCTGATGCTGGTGGTACTTGTGTTTTTTCCGATCATCCGCGTCGCCGCCAGCGAGATCGTTCTAAAGAACGGCGACCGCGTCTCGGGCAGGATCGTGGAACAATCGGACGAGGCTGTGATCCTTGAGACGGAATACGCCGGGAAGATAACGATCGCGAAGAAGCATATCGAGAAGATCGCCGATCGGCCGGCGTTAAAAGTTGAAGAAACGGCAAAGGTGCCGACAGCGGCCGTTCCGCCCAAACCTGCGGCGAAGGGAGTAGCGACTCCGGCTTCTGCTCCACTTGCGAAGGCCAAACCACGCCTTTTCGGCGGGCGATTCATGGGCATTGCTGACGGATGGGACGGCAACGCTAACATCGGCTTTAGTTACACCTCGGGCAATTCAAACAACACGACGATGACGACGGGCTTGAGGGCGGTTAAATCAGGCGGAAGGGACAATCTGACGGTCTATGTTCGCAGTCTCTGGAACAGCACTCACGGCACGGGCCGGATGGTGACAACGCAGAATGCATTTTGGGGCGGAGCGAGGTATGACCGCAACATTGACGGCAAGGCGTTCGCATTTGTATCGTACGACTTCGAACGCGACCGGCCCAAGAAACTGAACTTCCGCTCAGTAGTCGGCGGCGGATTCGGCCACCACACGATCAAGAAAGAGCGGACACAGCTCGACATCCTAGCGGGTGCCGCGTGGAACCGTACGTGGCAGCCCGGCGAGAACCACGATACGCCCGAGGCACTTGCCGGCACGACCCTGAAGCACAAGTTTCACGACCGGCTAAGGTTCCAGAAAACGTTCACCTACTTTCAGAACGTAACGGACGCGAAGGAGTACAGATTCCTTTTCGACGCGACCGTTTCCGCCGACGTAACAAAGCGCATCGGATTTTTTGTGACGATCGGCGACCGATTCAATAACGACCCGATCGGAGCTTCCAAGAAGAACGATTTTCTGTTCACGACCGGAATGAAGTGGAACTTTGGTAAGAAGAGATGATGCGTCGCGAATTTGCGCAAACCGTTGTGAAGTTAGAGAATTGAAAGCGAACCAATAACTTCAACGAGGGGAAACCAGATGCTGAAAGAGGGAAGCAAAGCACCGGATTTTACTGCCGTGAATCAGAACGGCGAAAAGATCAAATTGTCCGCGTATAAGGGCAAGCGCGTCGTATTGTATTTTTACCCTAAAGACGACACGCCCGGCTGCACCAAGGAGGCGTGTTCGTTCCGCGACGCCGATGACGTGTTTGCCGCAAAAGGGATCAAGGTCTTCGGCGTATCGACCGACGATGAAAAGTCGCACCAGAAGTTCATCTCAAAATTTAGCCTGCCGTTCGATCTCCTAGCAGACACCGACAAAAAGATCGTCGAAAAATACGGCGTCTGGGGCGAGAAAAGTATGTACGGCAGAAAGTATATGGGAACGATGCGCAAGACATTTCTGATCGATGAGGCCGGGAAGATCGTGAAGATCTTCGATAAGGTAAAAGTTGCTGAGCATGCCGACGAGGTCCTGCAGGCCTTCGGCGAGAAATAATTCGTATGCGTTACGCGTTGTGTATCCTTTTGTTGGGGCTGATCGGGGCAGGATGCTCGCCGTCGGCCGTCGATAATAAACCCATGGCGAAGTCGACGCCTCCGACTAATTCATCGCCAGCGCTTCCGCCCGTCAACCTCGATACCCCCAAGCCTATCGATGCGGCAAAAATATCATTGGCGGATGCCAAGAAGGCGTTTGACGATGGCGCCGCCGTCTTTGTTGATGTCCGCAGTGCTGAAAGCTTCAACAGCGAACGCGTAAAAGGCGCGCTGAACATTGGTATAGGCGACATGGACGCGAATCTTAGCAAACTCCCTAAAGACAAGAAGATCGTGGTCTATTGTTCGTGCGGAGCTGAGCATTCGAGTCTTGCGTGGGTCGCAAAAGCCAATCAGAAAGGCATCAATAACGCCTACGCCCTGATCGGCGGAACCGCGGCGTGGATGGATGCGGGTTATCCGGCGGAAAAGCAGAAACCCGCACAATAGTGCGGGCTTCGTATTTATAATTTCAGTCGGGAGTTACAATCTTACTACTTTTGCCTTACTTCCATTTCTGATGTCAGGCGACAACGCGTTTCGAGTATCGACGATCAGCTGAGCAAGCGAGCAGATGCGTTTGTAGTCGATGTCGCTGTGTTCTGTGCAGATGATCACACAGTCGCTGTTCTGGATCAGTTCATCGGTCAGTTCGCTGTTGTAAAGCGGTTCGGCGTCGCCGATGGTGTAGGCGTGATCGAAGGTTACCTCCGGCACGAATGGGTCGTGATAAACCAGGTCGGCACCGCGTGAACGAAGCAGGTCGATGATCGACAACGCGGGCGATTCGCGCATATCGTCGATATCCTTTTTGTAGGCAACGCCTAGTATCAGTATTTTTGAACCGTTGACCGCTTTCTTCACATCGTTCAGTGCGGTCGAGACCAGCTTCACGACATAGGCAGGCATTCCGGAATTTACTTGTTCCGCAAGCGAAATAAACTGCGAATCAAATCCGTGTTGACGTGCCTTCCACGATAGGTAATGCGGGTCGAGCGGGATGCAGTGGCCTCCGATTCCGGGGCCCGGATAGAACGCCATGAAGCCGAAAGGCTTGGTCGCGGCGGCACGCACCACTTCCCAGGTGTCTATTCCCAGCGTATTGCAAAGCCGAGCCATCTCATTCGCCATGCCGATGTTGATCGCACGGAACGTGTTCTCCCAGAGCTTGCACGCCTCAGCGACGCGAGCCGACGAAACGGAATGGACCTCATTCACGATCTGACGGTAAAGGAGTGATGCAACCTCGGTCGAGTCGGGCGAGACGCCGCCGACCACCTTTGGAATGTTGTGGGTCTGAAACTGCGGATTGCCGGGATCGACGCGTTCGGGTGAAAAGGCAAGCAGGAAATCTTCATCCAGTTTGAAGCCCTTTTCCTCGAACATCGGCTGGAGGACCTCGTCGGTCGTGCCCGGATAAGTTGTGGATTCCAAGATGATCAACTGGCCGCGACGCATGTACTTCTGGATCTCTTCACCCGCCGCGATGATGTAGGACATGTCCGGGTCCTTGGTCTTTCGCAGCGGCGTGGGCACGCAGATAATAATGACATCGCATTTTGCGAGGTCGCCAAAATCCGTCGTCGCCTTCAGTTTGCCGTCGACCAGACAACGTTTTACGTTATCCGCCGGAACGTCGACGATATATGACTCGCCGGCATTTATCGCGTCGGACTTTTTAGTATCGACCTCGAAACCGATGCCCTGATAACCTTTCAGGCAGAATTCAACGATTAGCGGGAGTCCTACATAGCCCAGGCCGATGACGCCAATAACTGAGGTTTTATCTGTTATGGAAGCGGTGAGTGTGTCTTTGATCATTGCTTATAAAAAGTAAAACAAGAGTGCTCCGCTAGATTTTCGGATCACTCTAAGAACGTTAAAGTTAAGCTAACACTAAATGTTAGTCAAGAATATTACCGAGGTGATAAAATAGCGAATAGGCGGCCGTTTCCGGATCGGCCGTTTCTCCCGCCCGGTTTTTTCGTTAGGTCCTTATGCCTCCATCCATTGAGTCGCTAAACCCTGTCGTTAGAGCAATTGTCGAAGGAACGGCACCACGGCCCGCGGTCCTTGCGGCAGCGCGCGGCGTCCTTCCGTTGCCGCAATCCGATCTGCTTGAGGTTTTGGTCGCCTTTGCACGGTCGGCGGACTCTGAGTTATCAGGTCACGCTAAGCAAACGCTCAACGCGCAGAATACGGCCAGTCTTGAGAGTTCCTTGCGTACAGAGGAAGTTGCGACGTCCGTACTCGATTATTTCGCTGAGCAGTCAGGCTTGCCGCCCGGCGTCTACGAGGCGATACTAACGAACGCAAAGACTGCGGGGCCAACCTTTGTCAATTTTGCAAAACGTACACCTAGCGGCGAGCTGCTTGAGCGCATCGCCTTTAATCAGCAGCTGTTGATCCAGACGCCCGAACTGATCGAAGCTATCATTGCGAATCCTAACCGAACGTCCGAGGCCGAACGGCGTGCCAGCGAGACGAAACGGGAATTCTTCGAAAAGGAACGCGGTGCCCAACAGATCGCCAACGAGCTTCGAGCGCAGGGCAAGGAAGCGGCGGCGGAGTTCATCGAGCAGTCCGAGTTCGGCCAGGACTTCGAAAACTCGGGGATCGATCTTGACGACGCGATGTTCCTTGCGAGCATGATCGAAGTTCCGGACAGTGAAACGGACGATTCATGGCTCGGCCTCGAATACATCGAAGAGATCTATGAAGAGTCGGCGGAACAGCGGCAGGCCGCAGCCGATAAGATCCTCGGCGACCTGAGGTTCGAGGACGGCGAGATCGGCAGCGAACGCGTTTCTGTCCTGAATCGTGTAATGAAGATGGGAATGAAGGACCGCGTGAAGCTTGCTATGAAGGGCGACCGAGAGGCCAGAAATATTCTTATCCGCGACCCGAACCGTATTGTATCAGCGGCCGTGGTTCAAAATCCGCGCATCACCGAGCAGGAAATGGAGAAGATCGCGGCAATGCGTTCTGTCCCTGAAGACGTGTTGCGGATGATAGCCAACGACCGCCAATGGGCACGCAGCTATGCGATCGTCCACAATCTCGCTCGCAACCCTCGAACGCCGATCGCGAATGTTCTAACAATTCTGTCACGGCTGCAGCTTCGCGATCTGGCTGGCCTTTCAAAGAACAAGAATGTTTCAGATGCGGTGCGACGCCAGGCGCTAAGACTGTCGCAGGCGAGAACCGGAAGATAGTGAGCCTATAGAAACTCGGTCACGCGCCCCGTTTTGATGTAAGTTCCCGCCATATCGGTGAAAGTATGGCTCGCGGCCCCGGTCCACATTCCGATGAAAGCGGCCGGCAAAAAGCTGTTACCTAGGTTCGATCGGATCAGCTCGCCGAACTGCTGCCAGGCCGATGTTAATGGCTCAACGCCGATCGGGGTTCCGCCCAGGAAAAAGCTCTTAATCACAAAACCTGCCAAGGCTGCCAAACTCAAAGCTCCCATGAAATAGACGACCCGAAACAGAGTTCCGAAGATCAGGCCATGCGACCACCGGGAACGATGGTTGAAAACGGTGCGGTAGGGAAGCCAAAACGTCCGGAAGATCATCCATCTTGAATATTGCTTCGAGACCGTGTCCAGGTCGGGGCCGAACATCAGACCTCCGAATAAAAACGCGGCTGTCACAACGATGCTCAAAGATGCCGTTCCGGTCGCTGCATAGGCCGCGGCGAACACCGGCGGGGCGAGCAAGAAGGTAATGGCGTCGTGTGTTTTTCCGCTGGGCATCAATGCGACCTTTACGTAAAAGACTATTCTGCCAACTGGTTGCCGTTCGGACAAACTGCAAAGACCCTGAGCTTTTTGATAAACTTAAAGCTACGCAACCAGAATGGCAGTCTTGGTCGACAAATTAAAGACAACGCTGAAGATGATAAAGTTCGAGCACACTCTGTTCGCGCTTCCATTTGCCTTCCTCGGCGCGGTGCTGGCGGCCGGCGGGCTGCCGGAGTGGCACCAGATATTGTTCATTACGCTGGCGATGGTCGGAGCAAGATCGGCGGCGATGACATTCAATCGTATTGTCGACCGAGACATCGATGCCGAAAATCCGCGGACGGCGAACCGCGAGTTGCCAAGCGGCCAGCTAAGCGTTGGATTTGCGTGGGCATTTCTTTCTGCCGCGATCCTTCTGTTCCTGTTTGCGGCCTATTCGCTGAATTGGCTTGCCTTTGTCCTTTCGCCGATCGCATTGGTCAGTATTCTGGGCTATTCATACGCAAAACGCTTTACTGCACTCGCTCACGTACTGCTCGGCTGGGCCCTGGCGATCTCACCGACCGCAGCGTGGATAGCTGTGCGGGGAACAATAGATTCGGAGCTGCCGCTACTTCTATCGCTATTCGTCTTGATGTGGACCGCGGGTTTTGACGTACTCTATGCGTGTCAGGATTACGAGTTCGACAAGCGTTCGGGACTTCGGTCGATACCGGCGCGGTTCGGAATAAAGAACTCGCTACGAATTTCCCGCCTTTTTCATACCCAGGCTTTTGTCGTGCTTCTCATCTTTTTCGCCGCGTCGGAGCTGGGTTCGATCGCATTTGCGGGCGTGCTTGCGGTGGGCGCGTTGATGATATATCAGCACATGCTTGTTAAAGCAGACGATCTTTCGCGAATGAACGCGGCATTTTTTACGACCAATGCGTTCGTGAGCGTGATACTATTGCTCAGCTTTGGCGGAGCCGTTTTCTTGAGCCGACCTTAGACAGAGTATGTCAGCCGTAATCGAAACAACGTCGCAGAAACTGTGGATCAGTGGGTATCCCGGTATGGAAATTGACCTCGGTGAGGGTGCCCGTACCTTCTCGGATGAGGAGTTTCTCGATTTCTGCCGCCGCAACCCCGACGCGCGGATCGAAAGAACTAGCGAGGGCGAAATAGAAATCATGGCACCTTCACACACAGAAACGGGTCGCATGAACTCGAGCGTTTCAGCCCTTTTATGGCTTTGGGCAAAGAACGACGGAACGGGCCGTTCTTTTGAATCGTCAACGGGCTTCACACTTCCAAACCGGGCGCTTCGTGCTCCCGATGCTTCCTGGGTGAGCGATACGCGCTGGAACGCTCTGGCGGACGAAGAACGAAGAGGATTTGCTCAAATATGTCCGGATTTCGTGGTCGAGCTTCGCTCCGAAAGTGATACGGTGAGCAAGTTGAAAGCGAAGATGAACGAGTACATGGAAAACGGAGCTTCGCTTGGGTGGCTGATTGATCCCATCGAGAAAAAGGTTCACGTATACCGGCCACAAGCTTTGGCCGAGATCCTCGACAACCCGGCAGAGATCTCAGGCGAGTTCGTGCTTAAAGGATTCGTTCTGAAGATGAGCGAAGTGTGGGGTTAGTACTCCTTCCCAATTTATTTGTCGAGATCCTTTTGTGTCAGTGGTACTTGCAAGTCAATCCCCAGCTTTTTATTCAACTCTTTGATGAGGTATGCAGATAGCAGCGGCGATTCTTTCTCAACGTTCTGATGGACGAAGAAATAGAGGTTATCAAGTCCCTGCTTTTTCCAGACCGCGATACGTTCGACCCATTCGTCCAAACGAGCATAATCCGATTCATGGTTTGCCCCGACCCAGCGAACAAAAGCGGTCGGCGTGGTCAGCCGCATATGCATCAGGTCGCGGCGTCCGGCCGTGTCGACCAGCACGTTCGCAATTCCGTTAGATTCGAGCAATTCGTAAAGTTGCTCCGATACGTTCGGGTCGTTGTACCAATCGGTATGTCGGAATTCCATCGCCAAAGGCATTCCGTAGTTCTTCCAGTTATCGACAAACGTGCTTACTCGATCAAAGTCCTTCGGGCCGAAATTATTGTGCATCTGCAGAAACGGCATTCCAAGCTTTTCCTTTAACAAAGAAAACCGTTCAGCATTGACGCTCACCGTTTCCTCGACATCTTTCAGCCGCTTAAAATGCGAGATGGACTGTTCAAGCTTTGGGAAAAACTTGAAGCCATCCGGAACTGTCGCGTACCACTTTTCAAAGGTCGCGGACGGGAAAAGCCTGTAGAATGTCGCATTTAACTCAATGCAGTTAAATTGCGTCGAGTAATAACCAAGCTCGTCCTTAGTGCCCTTTGGATAAAAACCTTTCAGATCGGCCTTATTCCATTTCGCACAGCCGACGAAAACGTCCATTTGCTTCGCTTTCGACTTGGCGAGGACCACCTTTGAATCCTTGTCATCGGCAGGGATCGTAAAATCGATCTCTTCGGGGTTTGGTACTTGTCCGAATTTCATAGTTAGTTTAGTTCGAGGCCTTTTGTTAAGATTTTAGCATAGCAATGCGGTGTAATCCGTCATCAAACTGAAATGAAGATCCCGACCCTGACTGGAATTATAAAGCGAAGGATATTGGTGAATTTCAGGGCCGATCCGGAGACTGTCCAGCGTCTTTTGCCGGAGAGATTTCGACCTAAGCTACACCGAGGAAAAGCGATCGCAGGTATATGCCTCATTAGGCTGGAACATATCAGGCCGAAGATTGCCCCTGAGTTTCTTGGACTAAACAGCGAAAATGCCGCCCATCGGATCGCGGTCGAATGGGAAGAAAATGGGGAAACGCGCGAAGGTGTTTTTATCCCGCGACGTGATACCGATTCGGCGTTGAATGCGTTTGCCGGCGGCACGCTATTTCCCGGCGAACATAATCGGGCCGATTTTACGGTGACCGAGAACGATGAGGGAATCGATTTTGCAATGAGATCGCGGGATGAAAAGGTCAAAGTTGAATTGAAGGGTAAATTTGCCGACGAACTCCCATCTGAGTCGATCTTTGAAAAGCTTGAGGATTCGTCCGAATTTTTCAAAGGAGGAGCATTGGGTTATTCAGTGACCCGCGGCCAGAAACATCTGGACGGCATCACGCTTGAAACGAAAGAGTGGAAAGTTCGTCCGCTGAATGTCGAAAGCGTAGCATCCAGCTTCTACGGCGATAAGTCAATATTTCCTGAGGGAACGATAGAATTTGACCACGCGCTGATAATGCAGAATGTGGATCACGAGTGGCACGCTGCTCCGGACTTCCCGTTGAGCAATAAATAGTTATGCAGTTTTCATTTGATCCGAACTTACGTGACATAGCTTTCAAAGTAGAGGACGGCGAGCGTCTGTCCTTTAACGAAGGCCTCGCGTTGTACAATACCACCGACCTTAATGCACTTGGCAAACTGGCCGACACGGTGCGCCGTCGCAAGCATGGGCTGACGACGTATTACAACGTCAACCGCCATTTCAACCACACGAATATCTGCGTCGCGGACTGCAAATTCTGCGGATTCTATCGTCGTGCGAGACAGGACGACGCGTACACGCACTCTATCGAAGAGGGAATCGAGATCGCACGCACCGCCGTAGCCGAAGGTGCGACCGAGCTGCACATCGTAGGAGGGCTCAACAGCAAGCTCCCTTTTACGTACTACACCAATCTTTTCTCGTCGCTCAAACGTGAGTTTCCAAAGCTGCATCTCAAGGCCCTTACCATGGTCGAGCTTGATTTCTTCGCCCGCTTCTACAAAATGTCGGACGAAGATGTGATCGAAAAGCTAAAAGCCGCGGGGATGGACTCATGTCCCGGCGGCGGGGCCGAGATCTTTGCCGAGCCGACGCGTAGCCGCATCTGCGATCACAAATGCGACGGCGACCGCTGGCTAGAGCTCGCCGGCAAGGTCCACGCTGCCGGCCTGAAAACAAACGCGACGATGCTCTACGGCCACATCGAGACCATCGAAGACCGCATCGATCATTTCGTACGCCTGCGCGAACAGCAGGACCGCACCGGCGGCTATCAGTGCTTTATTCCGCTTGCGTTCTATCCGCCCGGCACCGCTCTCGACAGCCTGCCCGGCCCCGACGCCATCGACAATCTCAAGACCATCGCCGTCTCACGTCTAATGCTCGACAACTTCGATCACATCAAGGCCTACTGGGTCATGCTCGGCAAAGCCACCGCCCAAACCGCCCTCCACTTCGGCGCCAACGACCTCGACGGTACCATCACCGACGGCGGCGAACTAACCCACGCCTATGCCGCCGAAGGCGAAGTGAAAATGACCAAACAAGAGATCATCGAAATGATCGAGCGTGCGGGCTTCGAAGCTGTGGAAAGGGATACGGTCTACAACCGCGTCGCAGCGGCGTAAAGCCGTAACCGCCTTGAGCGAGGTTTGTTATGAATCGCAGACTTTTCATTAAAGAAACGGGGATTGCCGTGGTCGGCTTAGGCGTGTTTGGAAGTGTATGTCGGGGACAAAATGGCCTTGTAGGCAGTTCACCGACGGCAAGCGACATTTTGGGGCCCTTTTACCGTCCCAACGCTCCCTTCCGTAAGAATTTGAATCCTGCTAGTTTTTACGGGAGAGCACTCAATCTTTCCGGCACCATCCGAAAAGATGGCAAGAGCCCTGTGAGTGGTTGCCTTGTAGAGATATGGCAATGCGAAAGTAACGGGTTTTACGACAACCTCTCAGAGGAATATCGATACAGAGCAAGTCAGCGAACAGGCAGGAACGGCCAGTACGGATTCACAACGGTTATGCCGGTCCCTGAACCAACTGATGAGACGCGACAAGTATATCGGCCGCCTCACATTCATCTTCGGATCTCCGCAAAAGATCGTCAGGACCTGATCACACAGATCTACTTCGCCGGAAGCCCGTTTCTGGAGGGTGATCCGAGTACACGCTCAAACGCGGCCATTGACAGGGTACTAACGCTGCGGATGGGCGATGACCGTAACGACGAGATTCGTTTCGATATCGAGCTGAAAGATGAATACGTACCAGCGGACGAGGTCTTCCGTAAGCTAAGTGGAATCTACAAAATGAGCGACGGCTCGATGATGGAATTTTATCGTGATGGCGATCTACTCTTCTACAAAACGAACAATCAGATATGGGGCGGCTTGGTTTATAAAGGCAGTAATGTCTTCGAGGGGAGAAATACGGAAGCCAGATTCGAGATCCTCTCTCGGGGTGCTGCGAAAGTCTGGTTTAGATTTTCAAGAAGAAGAGAAACAAAACTGGAAGGCACAAAGTTTCTTGATTATTGAGGGCACGCCTGCAGTAGGACGTTCACAAGATTGTAGTCGTTAACCACGAATGTCGGTGTATAATCGGGAAATATCTGACTCAAGAGATCCGGGATGAAGCCACTAGCGAGAACCACGTTTGATCCAAATGTTATGGGAGGCAAACCGTGTATTCGCGGGCTGCGTGTAACGCAAATGAGAATATGTGCGAACAGGAGTAGTACCATGATTCTTCGAATAGTAATGGCCCTTTGCCTCGTTATGGCAGCGATGTCGGCAGCGGTTGAGGTGAATGCGCAGAAAGAGGCTGATCGCCTGCGAGACATCGAGAAAGATCGATTGCGTTCCCTCGTCGACGCAGATATTGTTACCGCGGGTCGACTCCACGCGGACGATTTCCAGTTGATCAACCCAAATGGAGGAACACTTTCCAAAGAGCAGTATCTCAGAGATGTTTCTTCGGGTGACCTCGATTACATTTTGTGGGAACCCGAAGATATTCAAGTCAGGTTGTATGGAAAGGCCGCCGTTCTCCGCTACAAAGCTCAATTGCGAGTCTCGGTAAAAGGGAGTGCCGGAAGGCCGGTGACGTTTTGGCACACGGACCTGTACGAAAAGCGCAAAGGCGATTGGCAAATAGTCTGGTCGCACGCAACACTCCTACAACCACGTTAAAGGAGAACGAATATGAAACGCGTAATCTTGCTTATCCTAGTCGCCTGCACATCTGCGGCGGCTCAAGAGCGTGCCGCTGTGAAATGTACAGAAGATTCTCCCGAACGACGTGGAGAAGAGGGCTGCACTATATTGGCAAGCCGGCCACTTGTTGGAGTTTCGAACGAGCCAATTTACTGGCACATCGATCGTTTTGATTCGCTTGAAGCCGCGAAAAAAGCGGCCGGCCCAAATGGTGTCGCGACAGAAGGTCACGGCGCTGTTTGGCTCATGACTGTTGAGGACAAGAAGAAGACCCATCACGGTGGTCGCCATATCGAATGGATCGGACCGCTGAACTTGCCTGCCGCGGAAAGTTACACAATGAACGTTAGGTCAACCTTGCTTAAACAAGGAGCCTCAACGCCGGTCCATTCTCATTCGGGGCCAGAAGTTTTTTACATCGTGTTGGGCGAGCAATGCTTAGAGACTCAAAAGGTTGGTCATCGACTGTCGGCCGGTAAGTTCCTAATATTGCCGTCGGATCAGGTGCATCGCGGCCGCGTTCAAAGCGCGAACATGCGCGGGGCATTGACTCTTGTTCTTCACGATGCCGCGCGCCCGGCCAGCAGCGATCTCAGCAATCCGCCACCTCTTGTACCTTGCAAGTAGCTACGCCGAATCAATCACGGTCCAACCCATGAGACCGACAGTTAGTCCGTCCAATCGAACACCCAAAATTCTTATCCCATACCGAGTTCCGAAACCGTTCGGTTGCACTTGACATATGCAACCGTATGGTTGCATACTTCTGTTCGAAGTCCATGAAACGAGATATTTTCCAGGCCATTGCTGACCCGACGAGGCGGGCGATCATTGCTTTAATAGCGATACAGGCGATGACGCCGAATGCTATTGCGGAGCATTTTGACACCTCGCGGCAGGCGGTTTCTAAACATCTGCGCATTTTGGCGGAGTGTGAACTTATCACACAAGAGCAAAAAGGGCGGGAGATCTATTACCAACTGGAGATCAGCAAAATGAAAGAGATCGACGAATGGTTGGAGCAATACAGAAAGATATGGGAAAGCCGGTTTGAGCAGCTTGATGTGTTACTTACCGAGTTAAAACAACAAGAGAAACAGGAGCGAAAGATATGAAACCCGCCGAAGCAAGCCTGCCGTCAGATACCGAGGTGCTCGTCAAACGGAGCTTTGATGCTCCCGCCAAACTGGTGTGGCGGGCCTACATGGAGCCGGACCTGATGCGTCGCTGGTGCGGGAGCACCCCCGGTTGGTCGATGCCTATCTGCGAGATGGACATGCGCGTTGGCGGCGAGTATCAATGGCGCTGGCGCAATGACGAGGACGGCATGGAGTTCGGATTCACCGGAGAGGTCTTGGAGGTCGTTCCGCACGCCAAGATCGTGCATACGCAAGCTTTCGATCCGGGCAACAGGGGCATTTCCATGGGCGGCGAACCGTCGATCATAACCGTTACGTTCGAC
>JANNNS010000070.1:0-6517 GCA_031398645.1 Acidobacteriota bacterium | reverse complement strand
AGGCAAAGATAATCGTCCTTGCCGAGCACGCCGGTGATGCCGAAATATCAAGGGCATTGAAAAAAGGAGCTCTGGGTTACATCTGCATGGATGTAACGCCTGACGATCTGGTCAAAGCGGTTCGCACCGTCGCTGCCGGGCGAAAGTTCATCCCGAATGAGATAGCCCAGATACTCAGCGAAAATCTCGGCAAAGAAGAGCTGACGCCGACTGAATCGAACGTTCTTCGGATGATCGTTGGCGGAATGTCGAATAAGGAGATCGCGTTCGCGTTGGACGTTTCAGAAAACACCGTTAAGACTCACGTTCAGAACATTTTCGGCAAGATCGAAGTTTCTGACAGAACCTCAGCGGCGACGACCGCGATCAAACGAGGGCTGGTGAGAGTAGACCTTTAGTCGGCATCGCCGAGCATAGGCGGGCGGACGATAATTCAGTATGGACGAGATAAAGAACGCACTAACCGATTACGCTGAAAAATACACCTCCGACGAAAGCCAGGTGCTGCGTGAGCTTCGTGAGCACTGCTATGCCCATTATGAAGACAAGGCGATGCTCTCAGGCTTTTATCAGGGAAGACTTCTGTCGATGTTTTCGCGGATGATCCGCCCTATGGCGGTACTCGAGATAGGCACATATCTCGGCTATTCGACAATTTGTCTTGCCGAGGGCCTCGCACCCGGCGGCCGCGTCGTCTCACTCGACGTCAACGAAGAAACGAACGCCGTCGCGCAAAGCTTCATCGACAAGACCGAGTATGCAGATCGCATCCAACTCCGACTCGGTGAGGCCGCCTTCATCATCCCGCATATGCAGGGCCCGTTCGATCTCGTTTTCATCGACGCCGATAAACCGAACTATTCCAACTACTACAACCTCGTCTTCGACCTCGTCCGACCCGGCGGCTTCATCATCGCCGACAACGTCCTGTGGAACGGCAAGGTGCTCGACGAAGAAAAGGACGAAAACACCCAGGCTCTGCACGATTTCAACAAAATGGTCCAGGCGGATGAGCGAGTGTCGAATATTCTGCTGGCTGTGAGGGATGGTTTGATGGTTGTTTGCAAGAATTAACGTCACCTTATCCGGATGCGGATCGCGTTGCCAGAACAATACCAAGCATTTGCGGAAGAATTTGGCCTGTTCGAGGGGTTTGTAGAGGGGGATCCTGGCTACATCCAGCTTTGGGCACCTGAAAGGCTTCAAGAGCTAAACTCGGAAATTCTCATTGAGGAATTCGCGCCAGGTTACCTTGCGTTCGCATCGAACGGCGCAAATGAGCTGTTTGTGTTTGATAGCACTGGCGCGGTCTTTATGTTGCCGTTGATCGGCATGGAGTCCGACAGCGCAATACGAATTGCCTCTTCGTTCCGTGAGTTGGCTCGTAGGTTCCGAGAAAGAGCTTAGTGCTGGTCTTGCTCACCCGAAAGTACTAGCTTCCGCCCACCGCAATTAGTGATTACATTCTTATGCTGAATCGATAGACTTCTTGTATCGGCTTTGCAGCCATGGCGGTTTTGCGTGAGAAAAGGTTTCACGCAAAGTCGCTAAGCCGCAAAGGATGAAGAAGGAGAAAAGAAATGACAGCACAGTCAAGACAGGCTAAGCAGATGAAAAAGGTTGAAAGGATCGTTCCGCCGCCGCCGAGGCATTGGGTAGGGGATGGGTTTAACGTTCACGGATTTTTCCCGCACGGGCCGTTGACGGGGGAGCGGATGAGTCCGTTCTTTTTGCTGGACTACGGTGCTCCCGTGGAGTTTCCGCCGCGTGAGGAACCTTTCGGCGTCGGGCCGCATCCGCATCGCGGGTTCGAGACGGTGACGATCGCCTACAAAGGCAAGGTCGAACACCACGACAGCCGCGGAGGCGGCGGGATCATCGGTGAAGGCGACGTCCAGTGGATGACCGCGGGCAGCGGGCTGCTTCATAAGGAGTTTCACGAGCAGGAGTCGAACCGGCAAGGCGGGCCGTTCCAGATGGTGCAGCTCTGGGTGAACCTGCCTGCAAAGGACAAGATGACCGAGCCGAAGTACCAGGCAATCACGAACGCCGAAATGGGCCGCGTAAAACTGCCGCTCGGGGGCGAGGTCGAGATCATTGCCGGTGAGTTCGAAGGCGTGAAGGGCCCGGCCACGACGTTCACGCCAGTTCATCTTTATAACTTGAAGATGAAACAGGGCGAGACAGTCGAGTTATCATTTCCTGACGGTTACACTACCGCGCTGCTCGCGGCGGAAGGCTCGGCTCTGTTGAACGGCGAGTCGAAACTGCCGGTCAACAACCTCGCCCTGTTCGAACGCGAGGGCGAAACGCTGCGGGTGGCGGCCCTTGAAGACGGCATCTTTCTGCTAATGAGCGGCGAGCCGCTGAACGAGCCTATCGCCCAATATGGCCCGTTCCTGATGAATACAAAGGCGGAATTGGCTCAGGCGATAGATGATTACCAACAAGGGAAGTTTGGCTATTTGATCTGACCATCACAGTAACCGAAGGCGAGACTTCTTCACGATCAGCTAACGAGCCTTTAGCTCGGACGTTTCTGTCCTAGCTAGATCAGCCGTTAGCTTTTTTCTTTGCACGCGATAAAGCTTCGGCAACACGCACTGGCGATGCTCCGCCGGTTTGCGATTTGGACGCCAATGTTTGCTCCAATGCGAGTGCCGTGAAGACGTCAGCGTCAATGTGGTCGGACAATTTACGAAGTTCTTCGAGCGGCATTTCGTGAAGTTCGCGGCCGTGATCGATGGCTGCGAGCACTATCCTCCCGGTCGTGTCGTGAGCGGTGCGGAACGGAACGCCCTTTTTGACGAGATAATCGGCAAGTTCGGTTGCGTTCAGATAGCCGTGGACGGCCGCGTCGCGGGTGCGGGCCTCGTTGACTGCAAGGTTGTTGAGCACGATCGACGCGACCTTGAGGCAGACGGAGGTCGTGTCGAGCGTATCGAAAACGGCCTCTTTGTCTTCCTGCATGTCCTTGTTGTAGGCAAGCGGCAAGCCCTTTATTGTCGCAAGCAACGCTGCATGGTGCCCGAACACGCGCCCGGCTTTTCCACGGATCAGCTCAAGCGCGTCGGGGTTCTTCTTTTGCGGCATCAAGCTCGAACCGGTCGAGACTGCATCGCTTAAGGTAATGAAGCCGAACTCTGTCGTCGTGTAAAGAATAAGATCCTCGGCAAGCCGCGAAAGGTGCACCATTATTAGCGAACAGGCCCCGGCAAATTCTACGGCGAAATCGCGATCCGATACGGCGTCCAGGCTGTTCGCCGAAACACGGTCAAAACCCAACTCTTTCGCGACGGCCTCGCGGTCGATGTTGAAGCTGGTCCCAGCAAGGGCGGCCGACCCCAGCGGCAGGACATTGACCCGTTTGGCGACGTCGGCGAGTCGCTCTATATCACGGTCCAGCATCTCAAAATAAGCGAGACACCAGTGTGCCCACATTACCGGCTGTGCTCGCTGAAGATGGGTGTAGCCTGGCAAAACGGCGTGAGAATGACCTTCGGCGGCGGCGATCAATGCTGACTGAGCCGTGCGAAGGCCGCCTTGCAAATGCTCGATCTCATCCCGTAGCCACAGGCGAAACGCAGTCGCGACTTGATCGTTGCGGCTGCGTCCGGTGTGAAGCTTTTTGCCAAGGTCGCCGGCCAGTTCGACGAGCCGCGTTTCGATGAATGAATGCACGTCCTCGGAATCGAGCTGCATATACGCCGCATCGCCCGCGGCGAGTTCAAGCAGCGTGCGGAGTGATCCGGTGACGGTCTCAACCTCCTCGGCGTTCAGGACACCCGCCCCAAGCAGCCCGTGGGCATGCGCGATGCTCGCACGGACATCGGCCTCGAAAAGACGAACGTCAAAGCCGAACGAACGGTTGAATTCGGCAAAGGTCTCATCCGGTTTTCCCGTAAACCGCCCGCCCCAAAGTTTTTCGGAATTGGTCATTTAGTGTCGAGAACTTATAATCGTAGCTTTGATTATACGCAACCCGCGGGTTTTGTCAGAACTTGAAACGGTTCGGCCAGAGTACGAGTGCTAAGCGGCCGTTCGCATTTCACGCTCATGCAGACGGGACGCCTGCGGTCCCAGGGAAGAGAATGGAAAAGAAGATCAATAAAGTTGTGCTTGCCTACTCAGGCGGGTTGGATACGTCGGCAATGCTGCTGTGGTTGAAAGAAACATACGGCTGTGAGGTCGTTTGTTATTGCGCCGATGTGGGCCAGGGCGAAGAGATGTCGGGCCTGGAGGAAAAGGCATTGGCGACCGGTGCCTCGAAGCTTTACATCGAGGACCTGCGTGAGGAGTTCGTCAAGGATTTTGTCTGGACAGCCGTTAAGGCAAATGCACTTTACGAAGGCGTTTACCTGCTCGGCACCTCCCTGGCACGTCCTGTGATCGCCAAACGCCAGATCGAGATCGCGCAGAAAGAGGGCGCCGACGCCGTTGCGCACGGAGCGACCGGAAAAGGGAACGACCAGGTTCGTTTCGAGCTTACCTACTACGCTTTGCAGCCCGATATAAAGGTCGTAGCGCCGTGGCGGCATTGGGAGTTCAAGGGCCGTGCCGATCTGATCGCATATTGTGCACAGCACGGCATTCCCGTAACTGCGACGGCCGACAAGCCATATTCGATGGACCGCAATCTGATGCACATCTCTTACGAAGGCGGCATCCTGGAAGACCCGTGGGCAGCACCGCCCGACGATATATTCCTGCTGACAAAATCGCTAGAGAACGCTTCGGATCAGGCGGAAGAGATAACGATCACGTTTGAAAAAGGCGAGCCGATCGCGATCAACGGAGTGACCCACGGTGCTGTCGACCTTCTTTCGCATCTCAATTTCCTAGGCGGCGAACACGGGATCGGCCGAGTAGATCTGGTCGAGAATCGCTTTGTCGGAATGAAGTCGCGAGGCGTCTATGAAACGCCGGGGGTGACCATCCTGCAGGCCGCTCATAGGGCTCTTGAATCGATCACCATGGACCGCGAGGTCATGCGGCTGCGAGATAGTTTAGGTACCAAGTTCGCCGAATCGGTTTACTATGGCTTTTGGTTCGCTCCCGAGTTTACGATCCTCCGTTCGATGATCGACCAAACCCAGGAAACGGTCTCCGGTGACGTCCGCCTGAAACTCTATAAAGGCAACGTCACCATAACCGGCCGCAAGTCACCCAACTCGCTTTATCGAGAACGCGTCGTAACATTCGAAGACGACGCCGGAGCATACGACCAGCACGACGCCGAAGGGTTCATCAAGCTTCAGGCGTTGAGGTTGAGATTGAGGAATATGGAATAGGACAAGATGGGATTCTGGCCATTCAAAAAGAAGAAGGAAAGAGTCGAAAAAATCGACCCAGCATCGCTGAACTACACTCAATTGGATATCACTGAGAATTTTGGCGACAACATTTCTTTGTCGATTGACGAGTGGATTCAGACCGTGCCAATAAACCATAGGCTGGGTCATGACAATGGCGGCAATCTTCCGGCACTGACGGCAAGTGACCATGAGATCTATCGCGTCGCTCTCTCACTTTCTGAGTTACGGGAGCAATTTCATGTGCCAGACGACGGAGTCTACTGCCCCGTTTGTCATATCGCCAATGTCGATAAGAACAAGCTTGGCAAAAATTGTCCAACGTGCGAACGCCCGCTTTTGGCGTTTGGTTGGTCTTAAGATGGCTAATCAACTCGAATCAACAAGCAAGTTTCTGAGTTATGTCCTGAGACATCAGCCTGACGCGATTGGACTGAAACTCGATGCCGAAGGCTGGGCGGAGATGTCGGAGCTGATTGCCTTGTCGAATTCGAACGGTCGCAATTTGACCGCGGAATTGATCAATGAGGTCGTCGCAACGAATGACAAGAAGCGCTTCGCTTTCAGCGATGACGAAACAAAGATCAGGGCGAATCAGGGACATTCTGTAGCGGTTGAGCTTGGTCTAAATCCGGTTACGCCACCTGATGTTCTATATCACGGGACAGCGACCCGATTCCTCGGGTCGATAAGGGAGAAGGGCTTGATCTCCGGATCGCGCCGACACGTTCATCTCTCTGCTGAGATTGCAACCGCGATCGATGTTGGGCGGCGCCACGGCAAACCAACGGTGCTTACGATTGAGTCATCGGAAATGCATAGTTTGGGACACGAGTTCTTCATCTCCAGCAACGGCGTCTGGCTGACATCAGCTGTGCCGGTCGATTTTCTGATCTTCGAAGACCAATGAACCTGATCGCACTTGAAACCTGGCACCAGACCGTACAGACCCGAGATGCATCGGCGCTGGACTCATTGCTTGCCGAGAATGTCATCTTCTATTCGCCAGTGGTTCACACGCCGCAAACGGGCAAGGCGATTACGACAATGTACCTGACGGCCGCGTTGCAGGTGTTTGGGAATGAAAGTTTCAGGTATGTTCGCGAAGTCGTAGGTGAGCGCGATGCAGTTCTTGAGAACTTGCGTGAAGGCCAGGAAGTGAAAGGTTTGGTGAAGAACCTTACCGATTACGGCGCGTTCATTGA
>JANNNS010000053.1:0-42663 GCA_031398645.1 Acidobacteriota bacterium | reverse complement strand
TGGTAGAGCAAGGGCAAATACGGCTCGAACGGTTTCCGCATGGATAAGGCAGATTTTGTTCGAAGCTTTCCCCAAAGGTCAGTTCAAGTTGTTAAAAAATAGGACGGACACCACCCTCGGAGTCTAACCAATGGCTGCTTCAATCGAATGTATTGCCATGTTCCACGAGGGCCGAGAGACTTGAAGCTAAGGTAATATCTTTTAGCAATCCGTCGTTTAGTAAAGTATCGCTTGCTAATTCTCCAACGTTCTCAGTCAGGCTTTGTAAATTTGCGTCCTTTAGCGTTCAGTAAAGGAGATTGGCCATGGCTTATTCGACACTGGATCCATTTCTTGATTTGAACTCGTAATTAGCCGCTTAGACTTATCCATCCAACGTTTACAGATCCCGTAGAAAAGCTCTGTTGATATCGGTCCGAGTGTCAAAAATCGACAATCGTATGGCAGTGCAATCATCTTCACTTACCTCGCTATGCGTTGTGAACATAATAAGAACTATCTCATTTCGGTGATTGACAGATCCGACCTGAGTCTCTAGTCTCACAGTTTGCTCCCAAGCAAATAATCTCAACGTAGTAAATTTAACGGTCGGAGTAATGACTGTATCTTCCACAAAAACAACGATATTGGTGCGCTTTCATCGGCCTCGACGTATTTCAACTAGAAATGCTGTCAGAGGTCTTTCTGTTTTGTAGACGGGATAATCAGAATGGCAAGAAAAAGAACGGATCGATCAATTAATAATATTTCTCTCATTGATGAGGGCGAAGGTGGAACGAGCGACTCGACGGAAAACAATCCACGATCATGGTGGGGTGGCCTGACCAGGAATGGCCGGTGGCTCATCGTAGGGGTGATTGCGTTGGTTTCGATCGGAGCTTTCGGGGCTGGCATGAAGTACCTCGACGACACTGCGAAAGCGGAAAAGAAATTGGCGGTGAAGGACCGATCGGTAATCAGTTCTATCAACCCGTTTGTTCCACCCGATCCGACGCCACAGCTTAGCAAAGAATATATCTATGCAGGTTCGCGGCTGCTTGCAGTCGAGGACGCGAACGCTCAAGCCGCCCCGCCCGCAGATCTTGCGATCTGGAGGCCGGGAACTACACAGGGAGTATGGTGGGTCTTAAATCCGGCATCTGGCACCGAATGGACAACTGTTAACTGGGGGGCTCCGGGAGATGTTCCGATCCCAGGTGACTATGATGGTGATGGAACAACCGATTTTTCTGTTTTAAGACCGACAAATAATACTTGGTACATTTTCTATAGCTCAATAGGTCCGGCAAGTTTTGCGTATGGACAAGCGGGTGACCTGCCTGCACAGGCAGATTATGACGGCGACGGCAAGACCGACCGAGCGGTCTATCGGCCCCCCACCGGCGGTGCAACCAATGGAGTATGGCACATCCAAGGGTCGTCGATTGGCTACTACACTCAGACGTGGGGTGAAGCAGGCGATATACCGGCATCGGCGGACTACGACGGCGACGGAAAAGCGGATATGGCGATATGGCGTTCAAGCAACTCCTCGTTTTATTGGATCGGTAGTGTAAGTCAGGGTGCTTATCCCGCCGTATCAATTGGTCAGTCTGGTGAGCCCGTTAGCTCGGACTACGACGGAGACGGAAAAGCCGACTTCGCTGTTTACAACGACAGTTCGGCTACCTGGTATATTCGCCAGAGTACGACCGGAACGATCGTAACGAATTCTTGGGGAAGCCCAAGCGATATTGAGACTGCGGTTCACAATGACTACGATGGCGACGGTAAAACAGACTTAGCCGTTTGGAGGAATTCAAATGGGTACTGGTACATCAGGCAGTCTGGAAGCAATAACTCGCCTCGAACAGTTGGTTGGGGACAACCAGGAGACACCCCAGCCCCTGCGTTTTATAGACGTTAATCATCTCGGTCGATAACATGCGGCGCGGAGGTTGGCCGACGGATATCGGGCGAAGCTCGGCACCGTCGGCAGAGCCAGAACAGGTTATCGGGAAAAGTGGAGAGATACCTGCTTTTAACGGGAGCTACCTGATTTTTGCGAGCGACGGCTAGAACATTTTCGCCTGGCTTTCTGGGTTCAGTCTTTTAGTTTTTAAGGAAAGGTTAAAGAGTTTTATGAATGCGAAGATAAAAAGAATGGGTAGAATGTTCCTTGGGGTTGGAATATTCGCGTCCTGTATCCTTTCGGTGCTTGGCCTTCCGGCCGGCTCGGAGTCCCCTGCAAACAAGTCTGCGGGGATCGGCAATGTCAACCTTTTTAACGGTACGCTTCAGATGGGGCTACCATTGTTATCAATTGGTGGCCGCGGGGAGACTCAGATACCTATCAATCTCCGATTGATCGAAGAGAAATGGCGAAAGTCTTATTATTACTATGTGGAACCGAGCACCTCCGTCGGTTACAGTTTTAGCGTTGCTTGTAGTTCTATCCAACGATACTCTCAGGCCCCTATATTGAATTGCCAGGGTGCGCCAACGAATCCTGAACCCGTTCAAAAGACGATCTGGGCAACGTTTGAGGCTGAGATTGCTCTCGGCTTCAAACCCGGAATGTTGGTCGCTCGAACGCAGGTTCCGGAAATGACGGAATGCTATTACTGCGCACCGGGTCAGAACTGTCAACTGCAGGGTCAGAAGCGAAAAGCGACTCGAATGACGCTGACTTTTTATGCTCCGGATGGCTCCTCTCACGAGCTTATCGACGCAGCTACCCGCGGTAGGTATCGAATGGCGAATGACCAAAGCAGCTGTGATGTCAATGCTCCAGGGGACGAGACTTTCTCGCGGGGCAGTCTTTTTCTCAGCAGTGATGGATCAGCCTTGACGTTCGTCTCCGATGCCGAATTCGCCAGCCCCGATCCGGTCACGACTGATGAATCTGGAGGTAGTAACCCGCTCGGCGTTTCTGGAGTTCTGACTTATCCGAACGGTTCTAGGTTTCGAATTGATAACGGAAATATTACATCGGTCCACGACCGGAATGGAAACATTACCACACTTGAGTACTTTCTTTCCGGCGATCACCTCGGAAAACTGAAGAAGGTCGTGGATTCTCTTGGTCGCGCCGTTACTTTTGAATATGGAGTTTCCGACGTAGCACCCTACGGCCTTAGCGACCGGATACTTTACAGCGGCATAAACGGCTCGCCGCAGATTATACGAGTTTCCAAATCTTCTATGGGTAATGTCCTGCGTTCGGGCGATACTCTAAAAACAGGATCGCAACTGTTCCCCGCCACCTGCTACGGGTGGGGAGAAAACGCGTGTCCGGCAGCAACGATCACAAATCCAACCGTTACCTCCGCGGTATGGTTCCCCGATGGTACCAGTTACAAATTTGAATATACGAGTTTCGGCGAGGTCTCCCGCGTTGTGATGCCGTCGGGTGGAGCGGTCGAGTTCGATCACGACTTTGCATCGCCCGCGGTTCAGAACTTCGAAAATTACGCACTAGCAAGGGTCGTTGAGCAGAAGAGAGTCTATAGTGAGAGCAACGATCCCGAGTCGTTAGTATCGAAAGAAGAATATTCACGTAGTTCGGGGAGCACGGTCGACCTGACTGATTCGAGCGGCAACTTAATCTCGCGGACCGTGACACATTTTCATGGCGATCCCTCAATCGGCAATATCGAAGGATCTGGGGCCTATGAGCTCCCTGAGTGGTCGGACGGCCATCCATACAAGGTCGATTCTTTTGATTCCGACGGAACTTTGGTTCGACGGGATTTGACTGGCTGGGAGAAGCCAACTCTTAACTGGTGGACGGGAGGCTCAACAGTTCGCGCACCGGACGATGCAAGGGTCGGCAAGACTATCTCCCTGATATTCGAGAATAGCAAGGCATTGGCTACTCTCAGCACCAGCAGTTATGACGATAATGGAATTGCCGACGAGAAGTACTTTCCTTTCCTTAATGTCAAGGCTCAAAAGACATACCACTATAAAGCGGTGAACCCTGGAACGGCCCAGTCTTCTTCGATTGACCAGATTGCATCGTTATTCGGAACCGGCGAACTTGCGACAACAGGCGAAACCGATTATTCCTACGATTCAGGTTACAAAGCCAGGGGAATTCTCAGTCTGGTGACTGAATCTCGAGCTTTGAATCCGGCGGATCAAAATGACATTCTCTCTAAGAGCCAGACCGTTTATGACAATAGTTTGCCGGCCGGAGTGCCCGGCTATCCGTACTCTTTGCATACCTATGGAACCGGGAACTCAATGGATTGTACGAGCAGTGGTCAGATATGTTGGGCGAATCCAAATGGACCGTCCGGAGCACTGAACCTTTCCTATCGGGGACTCCCGACAACGGCTAGATCCTGGGTCAAGGAGACGAGCAGCTGGATCGAGGTCCAAATGCAATACGACCAGTTCGGGAATCCCGTAAAAACCAAGGACCCCATTGGCAACGAAACTACAACGGAATTCAATTCCTTACACGAATACGCGTATCCGACGAAAGTTATCACTCCGGCGCCCGACCCGAATAACACCGGTCACGGTACGAACATGACTTCATCGATCGAGACTACCTATGATCTTGCGACCGGCCTTCCTTTGACCGTTAAAGACGATTTTTTACAAATCATGCGGACGGAGTACGACTCAAGCATGCGCCCGTGGCGTTTTTTTGCAGATGGCTTCACTGCACCCGAATCGCAGACAGTGTACGGAACCCCAAATACAAGCGGACAACTCAGCGCCGACCAAAGATTTGTAAAGGTACGAAAGCAGATCGATGCCAATTATTGGGATGAGGCAACGACGTGGTTCGACGGTCTGGGACGGACAGTGAAAACGAAGGCCAAGGATTCGCAGGGCGACGTCTCCGTTGAGACGAGGTACGATACTTCGGGACGCCCGTATCTGGTCACAAATCCTTACCGGGCGGGTGAAACGACTTACTGGACGAAGACGCGTTATGATTCGGCGGGGCGTACCGTGGAGACTTATGCACCGGCTACTGACGCGGAAATAGAGATAGCCGAGAACCCGAATCTTAATAATGCCAATCTTACAAGTCTCGGCGTCATTTCATTCGATATTTCTACGAGCACAGGATACATTGGGACGGTGGTAACGACTTCAGACGCTTCGCTGCGCGAGGGACGCTCGATAACGAACGCCTTGGGCCAGCTTCTGAGAGTTGACGAGCCTGATAAAACCACTGGAGCACTGGATTTCGGAGGCGCACCGGTTCAGTCAACCTCATATAAGTACGATCACTTCGGCAAAATGGTTGAAGTAACACAAGGGGGACAAAAGCGTTGGTTCAAACACGATAGCCTGGGTCGGTTGCTGCGCGTGCGTCATCCGGAGCAGGATATCAACCAGGCGCTGGACATGTCCGATCCGTTCAATACGGACGGCGACTGGACGGCCGGGTTTGCTTATGATCTTCGTGGCAACGTTGTCCGAGCGACGGATGCAAACGGAGTCAATATAATCAGCGAGTACGATAATGCCAACCGCGTCAAGAAACGCTGTTACACGAAGGCGAATATTTCAACGGCCGCCACGACCTGCGGTGGTATCGGCCCAACAAGTCTGAGCACTGACACATCGACCGTCGAGTTTTTCTACGACGGCAAAGGCCTGGCCCAACAGCAAACACCTCATAATTTTGCCAAAGGTAAGCTGACCAAGGTGACCTCTTCGGTTTCGGAAACTCAGTATCAGCTGTTCAACAACTTCGGGCGGCTGACACAATCGTCGCAAATCACGGACGGGCAGATCTACACCTCGGGCTATCAATACAACCTCAGCGGAGCCTTGGTCCAAGAAACCTATCCGTCAGGCCGGGTCGTTAAGAACGAGTTCGAATTTGACGGCGACTTGATGCAGGTGCTAAGTCGGAAGGCGAACGATACGTTCCGCAACTACGTTACCTCGTTCTCGTATACTGCATCGGGCGGAATCTCGCAGATGCGCCTGGGTAATGGAAAGTGGGAAACCGCGAAGTTTAATGAACGGTTACAGGTTTACGAACTCGGTTTGGGAAGCTCGGCTTCGAGTGCTGCCCTTTGGAAGGTCAACTATGCCTACGGCGAGTTGCAGTCAAACGGAACGGAAGTCGATTCGACGAAAAACACCGGCAACATCGCGAAACAAACGCTGACGATTCCCGGAGCAACGTTCGTCCAGAATTACAGGTACGATTCACTTTATCGGCTTAAAGACGCAGTCGAGCCGGGCAGTGGTTCCACACCGAACTGGACGCAGACGTTTGACTACGACCGCTACGGTAACCGGACCGCGTTTACGCAGACGGTCGGCGGAGTGACCACGCACAATACGACGCCCGCCGTGGGCACTGCCAAGAACCGTTTCACGAGCACCGATTTCGACTATGACAACAACGGCAATCTGATTCGGGACAAAGACCCGATCACGAACCTGACTCGTCAGTTTGCGTTCAACGCTGATAACAAACAAAAAGAGGTAATCAGCAACGGCGTGTCCGTCGGCAGTTATTTTTACGATGGCGAAGGTAAACGCGTCAAGAAGGTGGTCGGTGGTGAAACGACGGTATTTGTTTATTCAGCCGGCAAGTTGGTGGCGGAGTATTCCACGACGCCACCGCCGGAAACCGGGCAGATCAACTACACCACGACCGATCATCTCGGCAGCCCACGCATTATCACGAACGGAATAGGTCAGGTCCAATCCCGCCGCGACTTCATGCCGTTCGGCGAAGACATGCAGCCCACCGTCGGCAACCGCTCCGCCAACGTGGAATACACAGCCGGCGACCAGGTGCGCCAGAAATTCACCGGCTACCAAAAAGACGACGAAACCAAACTCGATTTCGCCGAAGCGAGGATGTATGAGAACCGCTACGGCAGATTCACAGCAGTTGACCCATTGCTGGCTAGTGGCAAGTCTGCAAACCCTCAAAGCTTCAACAGGTATATTTATGTTGGGAACAATCCTCTGTTGTTGGTCGACCGAAACGGTCTGATCTGGGGCAAGTCTGAAGATGGAAGAGTCCGATGGTTCGGTAAGAAACTTGGAACCGGTTTTTCCGAATTTCGGCCAGATAATTGGGAGTACGTCGGCAAGGATAACAAAATCACCCGGCTCGACCCGAACAGCCGAGAATGGACGCAGAGGGACGTTCCGCTTCGGCCGGGGCCTGTCGAGAATTCACTTCCTATGTTGGGCGCGTCAGTTACCCAGAATGTCAAGTCTGAGATCATCGGGATTCTCAAGGGAATCCACAACTCTCCTTCGGTTTTGCTTAACGGCATAACAGGTGACGCCACTCAGAATTCATTCCTAGGCAGATATATTTTTGGGGGCTCCAATCCGTTCGAAGTGCCGTTGGTTTTCTCCTACAATGACGCGAGGGAGGCTAGTGCGGGGTCCGCGAGCAGCACCGGAACGCTTGCTGGCGCGGCTCTCGCTGGCGGGACCATCTTTGGTGCTTCACGGGTAGCTTCGGTCGTCCCAGAGACAACTACAAATAGCACCGTTACAGTGGGACGTTGGATGACGCCGAGAGAATATACCGCTATGCGAGAAACTGGTAAGGTTCAGCCAGGAGCTGGAGATACAACCTATGTAGCGTTTCCAGCAAATCCTAATGCTTGGATCGGACCGGCACGTCCCGGAACCGTTTACGTCGAATTTGGTGTTCCGAGATTTTCGCTTCGGACTGCAGGGAGGCCGGACTGGGCACAGATACCGGGGCCAAACTCGCTTTTAGGTCGTAACGAACTTCGCTTTGGACGTCCGGCCCCTCAAATGCCAACAGCGACTAATCCTTGTGTCATAATGTGTAGGACAAGTGTCCCGTAGTCATATAATTAACATTTAATATGGAGTATTTAGAAAGTTTAGAAGACTGGGCTTCGAATAATCGTTCGAAGCTCGAAAAAACAGGAGTCACTCTCGCATTCGTAAGATGCCCTCCGAGCGAAAAACCCGCTGTCTATATTGACTTTGATACCGCGAAAACTCTTGCTAGGGTGACAGCATGGAGTTCAGGAGAACTTCAACTGGAGGCAATAGAAGCTGGATCGGGAAAACAACTTATTGTCGAGGCACATACGGCAGAAAATTCTGAAGTCATGATTGAACTTATTAAGAATTTTGTTTCGCGACTTGCTTGAACCAGAGAATGCTCATTCATTGCGAGGGACTTCGGAACGCAAAAAACATAAGTTTGTTGACACCTAAAGTTTGGCCAAGAATCCCCAGTAAAATTAGGCGATTGGCACTCCCATTCGTTAGGGGTTTTCTGACACCCGCTAATCTGCAGTTCTTGCAAGTCGAATAGGAGATTGATGACTCTGGAGCCTGAAGTATACAATATCTTAGCCCTTGCGGAAATATCTGAGTCTGCTAAAATGACTGTAAGTGCAGTAATTGCTGCAGTTACAGTAACCACCCGAACCCATGACCTCCTACCTCAATGTGAAAAACAAACAAGGACTCACCAAGCTTGCCACCCTAATCAAGGAAGCCGGTTTTAATGATGTCAAAGTCACCGTCAAACCTTCATCCATCACCCTTACATCAAGCACAGAACCTAGCCTTAGGGCTGGACTAGCTGATCTAAAAGCCGGCCGTTACAAGTCTTTCAAATCTGTTGAAGACGGTCTTAGGTTCCTCGAAGCCCGATCCAAGAAACTAGGAGAATCAGTAAGCCCTAAACGCTAGAATGCGGCTTCATTTAACTGAGCAGTTTCTTGCTCAATTCGATGACGCCCAACCAGCTGTTCAGAAAGCCGTCCGCAAGCAACTCAAGCTTCTCGAAGCCCACATTCGCCATCCATCGCTGCATGCGAAAAAGTTCGACGAAGCGGAAGATATCTGGCAGGCACGAATTAACAAGAGCTGGCGCTTCTACTTCAAAATTCAGAACGATACTTACCGGATCGTGGAAATGAAGGCTCATCCTAAATAGTTATCAAACTACATTTTCAAATCGAATTCCGGAGCGTGTTCCTGTATCCATGTGCTCATTCGGGCGCGAAGCCTAGCCCATTTGTTCGATACAAGCGAGACAGACAGTCCCAAGACGTTTGCCATTTCGGAGCGATTATGGCCAGTCAAGAAGTGGTTTAGAAGAGATATCTCAAGAGCATCTTTGCAGACCTCTCGTCTGAGATTATCGACGAGTTCGCTGAGCTCTGCCTGACGTTCGATAGTATAACCGGGAGGCTCGGCCTTCAGATCATCGATCCTATGAGTCAAGGTCGCTCCCCGCTTCATTCTTCGATAGTCGCGAGCAGTGTCAAGAGCCACATATTTCGTCATCGTCACTAAGTAGGCGTCGAAATGACTACTACTCTTAAATTGGGGCAGTTTATCTCTTTCGACGCTTGTGAAAAGCCTGGTCATCACGTCCAACTCGATATCTTCTGCGGAGATCCAAACCGGAAGGTCATAAAGATACCGGCGTAGGGAATGCCTAATTACGTGCCGACGACTCATCAGGAGCGGTTCCAGGTATTCAAAAGCCTCGGAGACACTCTTTTTCCGTGCCTTGTTGTAGCGGCCTACAAGTTTTTCGGCCTCGACATTTACCTTCACCCTAGTCGTTGAGCTTTTCGCATCACTCGTAGGCGTTGCCGGTTCGCGAAGTTCAGCCTCGCATAGAGCAAGGAATTCTAACTGAGGTTTAGAAAGGTATTCCGGCAGCTCCTTGAATTGGTCGGGGAAGAGCAGTAGTTCAAAAACACCGAAGGTTTCTGCGATATCTACACGTTGTTTGAAATACCATGTTCTCGTCAGCTTAACCTTCTGTTTTTCAAGAACGCGAGAGCAAAGAAGCAACTCGAGGTAGAGGAGGTGTCGGTTGCACGTTTCTTTGGCCAGCGACAAGCGTAAGAAAGGATTGCGAATCGAAAAATCATGACGTGAAAGGAGCTTTGCAAAAAAGGCCGGCTCTTCGTCTATTTGATATCGCTCGATGCTGCCCTTAGCCAGGCCGAACAGTCGCTCGTTGAACGCATCAAAGTCCACTAAGGAACGATTCGTCGAGGTCGAATTCGGCGTGAACTTATAGGTCTTCGGGATCGGTATTAAGGTTGCTCGGTCGGTTGCGTATGCCGCGAACAGACCGCCTCCGCGCGTCGCCAGGATCGGTATTACCGGCCCGGGGTAACCAAGTGGATTATCATGTCCAACTAACGAGATATTCTCTGCCATAGGAAGTTCACCAGATCACATTTCGTAACGACTGAGGACGTCAGTCCGGGCCTTATCCGCCAAAACCGCAGCGATCTGTGCCGGGCTTACTATTGTCGCCGAACGGTAAGCGTGGTAGTCGGGCACGAGCGGATGGGTCCATTCGCAGATTTTTGCGAACTCAGGCATAAGCGCTTCGGGAAAGCCAACCCATAAGAGATCTTCATTAAGCGGCACAGGGTTAGCTGCCTGACATTCGATGGATATCTGGCGCCGATCGCCACCACCCGAGCTGAAGTCTTCGGAGTAAAATTCGTGGAGCCGAGGATACGGTTCCTCATCAACACCGTGATTATTCATTGGACAGGCGTCGACGTAGTTTGAGTTGTCGCCAAACGAATAGTGAACAAGCTTCTCCACTATTTTGGGGCCCATCGGTACGCCGAACCTATGCTCAGGCCAAAGTTTCCGTTTCCAACCTTTGAACCGATTTGAGTGAACGGCACCCGTATCGAACGGAAATATACGTTCGATGCACGAGAGGAGCTTAGGCGAAAACACGAATGCAACGGGACAAGCCTCATGATTTCTCGTCGTGCCGTCGTGCGGCCGATAATAGACTCCACCATAGAAGAAGTAGAGTCGCTCGCTGCCGAACACTGAGCACATGGTAGTGGAAAGCTCTCCCTTACCGGCAATTGCTGCAAACCATTTAGCCACGCTCATGTGCGTGAGCGGCAACGGATGTGGCAGTTCCGCCGGATCGGGTAAATCGCCCAGCAGTTTTTCCAGAGTCGCAAGTTTCTTCGCCATTGTGGGTAAGGATGATGTTAGACGAATATTATCATCAGCCCCTGATACATCAAACTCGGGGGGGCCTTGCGCCGACGATGGAGAAGCTTCACTTTTCGCCAGCCCGGCACAACTGATTGCATTCCGCTCCTTTAATTTCACGATCGCAAGTAACGAGGTATACAGCAAACCCTGCATAAAGCTGCTGCACGTATCAAGCGTGTTTGATCTCGTCGATTTCCATCGCCAATTCTCATCATGAGTCATTCTCAATCCTAGCGAAGTTCATATGTTCCGCTTCGAATTTTGAAGGCTCGGCTCGTACCCTCTAAGACATCGACGAGATGAGTGTTCATCCGAGGGTTCTCGATTGAGCCGGTGACATACTCGACTCTATTCTTGTCTGTCTTGTGAATGTGGGCGCGAATGACTTGCTCGGCATCGCAGACGACTGCGAGGTTCGGATTGTGCGTCACGATAATGACCTGGCGACGATTCTTTGCTTCAGTAATTGCCGGGACGAGTAGTTTCACGATCGTCTCGTTGTCGAGATTCTCTTCAGGTTGATCAATAATAAGCGGGATATCTCCTTTGTCGATTAGCAAATAGAAAACCAGTAGAACCGTACCCTTTTCGCCAGGAGACAACTGGTTCATATCTTTTCCGAGCATCTTGAGGACAAACCTGGGTCGAAGAAAAGTTAGACCAAAAAGGAAATCGTAAAGTGCTGAGGGTGTTTTGCTGCCTTTCAGCTGAGCTGCAACTGTGTTAATTGTCTTTACCTTGTCGCGGTTGTCGACCTGGAGATTTTCAAGAATTTCCTGCGGGAACCTCGCAGCATCAGCGGGGAGATTGAAATCGTGTTTTTCCAAGATCTTATCCGCTTGCTCCTTTCCGGGGCCGCGGCCGTAGAACGTTCCAGCGTTTCCCTGATCTATAAAATCTGCGAAGTCTTCATAGAAGCCATCATTAACGATCGAAACATCGAACTCCAGGTTGAATTCGTTCGCTAGCGGATGGTGTTGAATGAAGTCTTGAACAACCGCGTACAGCGTTCGGTACTGCTGAACCTTCTTTTCGATTTGGCCGAATATCTGTTGAACGATATCTGTTCTAGTTGCTTCCAGCTTCTTTACTTCGCCAGGGAGTGTTTTGAGTTCAGCCAATTGTGATTCAAAGAACCAAATAGAGTCGTCGTGTCGGTCTTTGAGGATCTCAAGTTCTTTCTTCTCCCACCGACGTAAGGCTCGCAGATAGCCCTGGTATAGCTTGTTAGGTGCATCGAGAGTTTGCTGCAACGCTGCAATGTCGGCTTCGAGTTTTCCCTTTTTCGCGAGGAGGCTGGTTTCTACCTGATCATCCAGTTGTCCAGCGATTGATGTTTTTCTAGCATTCAACTGGTTTTCGAAATCGTCCAACGCTTTTGCTTCAACCTTGACGGTTACGATCTTGTCGAAAGTCACTCCAGTCAACTCAAGCTGGTCGAACTCGACTCTCGTCCTTTCGAGATAGTTGTTCAATAGCTCAATTTTACCGCGAGCCTTTTCGACATTGGATTCGTCAATTGCCGATTTTGCTTGGGCCTCGATCTGCTCGGCGATCTCTCCTTCCAACACCTTTACTTGTCGGGCCTTGTCAGCCAACTGGCCCGCGGTCGCCTTCGCGGTTTCGTCACCCGTTGTTGATGGGTCAACAACCTCGTCAGGCTTTGTCGCACGGTGTGTGGCTAATTCTGCGACCCGCGCATCGCGCTTATTTTCGATCGATTTTTTGTTTGGAGGTGAGAGGCGATCCTCCAGCGACGCAATTTCTTTGTTTACCTTCTCAAGGTCGGTCCTCAGCTGTCCGATTGCAGAATCTATCTCCGAAGTCTTGTGCTCAAGCAACTGTTTCAGGGACTTTTTGCCGAGGCGGTTCTCTTGTGAAACGTGTGAAAAGATCACGCCACCTAGTTCGCTATCAAATCGCTCAAACTTACCTTGGGCGATCTCGTTACAGACACTTTCAAAGAAATCCTGCGGAATGTATTTCACTAGTTCATCGGAATCGGGATCAACCTGGGCATTGAGCGGGAGCGCATGAGACTTTCCATCATTCCATTCGAGCTCCGCGGAAAAGTGCTTAGATTTCGCTTCCGGCTTTGCGTGGAATTTGGTCTTGTGTAAGAACGAGTAATGATCGGGGTCGCATGATACGTTGCCCACCAGCGCGACGATGTCCGTAAGAGCGCTCTTAGCACTTCCCTTGTTTCCGATAATTACCGCAAGGCCGTGGTTAAGCGGGACGCTGGTATTTTCGAACCAGGTTTCTTCGATCGCGGAAGTTTTGGTGACAGAGATCTTGTTGATGTATTTCGTCGGGTTATCCCTGACCGAAATTTCCTTTGGAGGCAGGTCTCCCACATAAATTCGGTCATCGAACCGTTTCAACGCCTGCTTCAATCCTCGGAAACTCGTGTCAGCCTTGATCCAGGTCATGCCGTTTCCGATTCTGTTCGGCTTGTCAGTTGCAGTAGAAAGGGCGTGTGCGTCACTTGCCTGAATGAGTCGGTCGTTTACACCTTGGGAGCCGAGCGTGGTTCTGCAACTGTTGTATTCCTCGACTGTCTTACTTGCACCAAGGACAAAATCGACATGTTGAATGAGACTTTTCTTATCTGCAATGAACTGATCATTCCAGGGGAAACTGGCCCATTCATTTCGACCCAGCGCAGTTAAATGTTTTCCGTTGAAGTCAGGGTTCTGCAAAAGGGTACGAATCGTCTCGAGATTAAAGTTTAGATTGTTGAAACCTAGCTCGGCCATTGAGCTGGGAAACTGGTTTCGCTTATCCGCCGGCGTTGCCTCATAAATCTCTTTTCCGAGGCTCGTGAGGCTTGCCACCGTCGGGATCGAATCCCAGCTTTTCGAACCGCTGTCTAGGTAATAACTCTTCTTGAGTCCATTAATGAACTGACTTTGGAGAGTTTCGTGGGCAACTTCGTTAGAAAACAGAACGTGGTAATTGATTCGCTTTAGTTTGTCCTCCGAACGACCGCCAAACATATCCAGGCGAAGCTCGACAACTGGAAAAACCGCGTCTATATTCGGAAGCCGCCCTTTTGCTCGTTCCGCCAAAACGCGGCGGTAGCCGTCCAGGAATATATAGTCATTAATCCCTAGTACCCTGTATTCGTCAGGAAGGTTTTCAAGATCTGTTAGAAAAGCCTCCCACGCCGCCTCTTTATGGCCGGGGTAGTCGTTGATTATCGAGTCAGGCGTATGGACGTGAAGATCCCATTTACGCCAGTTTGATCCGCGCGGGTCATTGATCATATGGCAAAGTTACGATATTAGAGAGATTGTGATGCGTATAGGAAAAGTACCATGCGTGCTTTGTGCGGTCAATCTTTTCACGTGTCGCAGAGCCGCGGATCCCACTCATTTTGTAACGCCCGGAATCTTTTGCGATTCAGCCTCTTCGAAACGCTTGATACTCGGGTGGTGTATTCCGAAAGTGAATGGTCTTACAGGCCGATAATTAAGACTACTCATCGGAACAATAGATTGTGGGTCCTTCAAACAGCATCTTATCCAGCCTATCGAACTCCGCCGGATTCGGAGTAGTTAGAACAGATAGTCCGCCATCCTTCACCAGGGGAATTATTTCAACAACAAATTGATTATGTCGGCAATGTACTGTAACGGTCTCTCGGGCAAAGACGGTACTATTTGGGCTCAATCCGAGGGGCTATGGTGGTGAGGTAATAGAGTAAAAGGGTAACGAATAAGACCGTGCCCATGCCCCAGAGTACCTTTGCCCTTAACGAAAGATTTTCGGCAGTCGCCGACTGTCCCCATCCAACCCTCAGCCAAACGCGTTCATAGCAATAGTACATTGCCATCCGGGTAGAGTGGTGATACGCAGCAATTAACGCGGCCAGGTACAAGGCATTCGATTCGTCTTTGGGGACAAATAGAATTATCAAGTATGCGCCCAGAAACGTCCAGAGAATGCCGATTATTCTCCAAATGATCGTTTTGGTGATTGTCCGCCGTCTAGTCTCCAATCGATTTGGGCCTCCTACCCTCGGCAATGTAGCGCGGATCCTCGTCAGATAATTCCACCAGCGATCCGGTCTCGTTCCGGACCCACATGCTGCCCCTGACATCGCGGAACTGAACCACAGCGGAACACTCAGGAGAGCCCGCGTAACTCATCTCGAAACTCCTTTCCTCCGTTGGTTTCATAAGATCTATCTGATAGACATCACTCACTTTCGTTCCTTGTTGGTCGACCAGGAGTACTCTGACGTCGTACATCGCGGATGCGCTGCCATTCTTGCAGAAGACCTCTACGTTGGACGCCGTTCGCTTTTCAATCCAGACAAACATGTCTTCCGCATACTTTTGCCTTTCCGCGCTTTCTATCTTCAGGATTCGCTGCCGATCTCTTCGCAGGGTCCGATACCCTAGGATGAAAAGCGTCACGTTTGCTATCGCGGCGATCCAATTCGCGACCATGGAGAGTACCTCAAAAGTGGATTTGTCCATTTCCATTTTCAGTCTCCCAAGCGGCGGAACTCGCGCGTTTTGACTATAGCTTCGTTTTCAGCCTTCACGAAGGCGATGTCGGTTCCGCGCTCCCAGTTCATTCGGAAAAACTCACGAAAAGGAATCAGCAAAGACCAGTTACAATTATCTTCGATAAAAAGCTGTGGGCTCTTCCAACCTTTTGCGTTCAAACCGTCATTCTCGATTACGTCATACCCGTAGTGACCAAGAAGAAGGTGGTTGTCATCGATGATTACGACCCGAAAGATCGCGCTGTCGTCGAAGACTCTCATCGAGAATACGCGCGGGAACTTCTCAATTAGTTCTTGACCTCGTTTCTTTGTGTGACTGCTGATCGTGCTGGATATCAAGAAACGCACGTTTCCTTTGCGAAGCCGAAGCCGCTCTAATTCGGCTTCGAACCATGCCTCGAATAGCCATTTGTCGCCGTGGAACGCCATTAGATCGAGTGAACGCGATGCCTTGGCAATGCATGATCTGGGCGTGATCTCATCATTAGCTAAATGTTCGTATACATTTATGACACCGAATCTCTTTAGCACGTCGAGGAGTAAACGCAGCTCCTCGAGATGTGTAGGAAGGGAATGGGCGAGCTGAGCCAACTCCGCTTCCCTGATCGTCGCTTTTCGACCTTTATCTTCCATTTAACCTCTCTTCATCGAGCCAAACAGCTCGAATGCCAACCTCTGCGCAATAACCCTAATATCCCCGTCCGAGTTATCGACTACGACATCGGCCAACCCCGAAATTGATGCGTCGACCCCATCATTAGCCGCGATCCTATAATTGAACTCCTCTTTCGGTACAGCCTGACCTTGATACCTAGAACCGAGCCTTTCCTCACGAACACTCTGCGCACACGCGACATGAACAACCACACCCTCATCGAGAATCGGAGTACGGGAAGTAATCGATTTCCTATTAAGAAGGAACTCGTTGTTGCATCCATATACAATTGAGCGGCCGCTGCACGGTCCGAACCCATAAAGTACGGTTTCGGTCGGTAAAAACTTCGGCCAAAAGAATTCAAGTTTGCTGCTGTTGTAAGAAGCTGGAAACTCGTCGAAACCGAGGAATGCGTTTTCGTTCAGATCATCATCTTTGCGAAGCTGTCGAGAAACGTAACGGACTGGAAACTCGATCTCGCCACGAGCGACGTTTGAGAGCGCACGGAGAAGAGTACTCTTTCCGCTTCCGGAGGAGCCCGTTATGAAAACGCGATTGACTCCAACCTTGTCCTGGGAAAGGATCTTAACCTTTTGCTTGTCACGAATCTTTAGGCTCATTTGGGCAACAACCGTAAAATTCGAACAGCCGATCGCTCTTCTGAAATGGTACCGTCGAGACAGAACTTTCGAGCGTCTTCAAGGGAGTACCACGCAACCGAGATATCTTCATCTTCGAGCGGCACGAACTCGGTGCGCGGCGGTTCCCATTTCTTGCATAAGAAAAAGTAGAGGTCCCATTCGATAGTCGCACCACATTTCGAAACGCCGAGTAGCTCAAGTTCCTTAGCTACATACCCGGTCTCCTCGCGCAACTCACGTTTAGCGGCTTGAATTGCTAGTTCAGTAAGGTCCTTGCCTGCGTCTAAAGCCGAGCGGAACTCTTTTAAGGTGTCAACCACTTTGCCGCCCGGCAGTCGCAAGTCATAAGAACCTAATTCTCGACGAAATTCACGCGTTAGGACTATTGTTTCATCTTCAGAAAGAAGCAGTATTCTCGTCCCCGGTGCTCTTCGGGCAAACTCAAAGGTCTTACTCTTCTCACCGATTTTTACTTCTTGATGCACGATTTCGAAGATCCTACCTTCATAAACTACTTCGCAGGGCTCTTTTGTTGTCTTTACATCTTTCATTGATATTTCGGTACTGAGGAATCTGCCGCTAATTCAAGGCTTCCGTGTAGACCTCTATGGAGGGCTACCAAAGCGGGGCGACTCATCGTATTAATGCTTATAAGTAAGTATAGCCTATTTGACGAATTAGAGTAGCTGCTTTTCCACACTTCATGGGAGCACGGACGCCGAAAAGGATCCGCGAATGGAGTGGCAAATCGAGCCAGGTTTCTTTCAGTTATCCCCTTTACAGATCTTAATTAGGCGCGTAAAGTTCCAGCGCCAAGAGCGCCGAAATCGTATAGAAAAAGTAAGGACATTGTTACCTCACTACTTCAAGGGCTCACAACTTGGTAAGACAATCGAATAGAGTATCGAGTTAAAGGCGAACTTCCTTTTTGGACATCCGCCCATACTAAAACCCGTGCATAACCAGGGCGTCTTTTAGAAGTGGTAGAGCAAGGGCAAATACGGCTCGAACGGTTTCCGCTTGGATAAGGCAGATTTTGTTCGAAGCTTTCCCCAAAGGTCAGTTGAAGTTCTTAAATTAGGGGACTGAGACCACCCTCGGAGTCTAACTTTATGTCTCCTTGAATCGGAGGCTGATCGGGAGCCATCGGTTGCAGCTGCATAAGGGGCGGCATCCCTGATTGAGCTAAGGGACTCGTGGACTCATCCGAAGAGGTTTTAAATATGGCTTCGATTTGCTGGAATTTTAAGTTCGGCGCCGTTGAAGTCACCATCCATCCCCGGGGACCAATACCTCAACATCAGAGCCAGTCTAGTTCGGAAACGAACGTCTGGCATCTACTCATCGGAATATTCTGAGACACTTGTTCCGTGAACCCCGCCGAAGGATGTTCAACTTGTCAGCACTGCTTTTCACGATATAATCTGGGTCGAATCCCGATTAGGAGCTACTGAGTTGCAAGAAGAAAAACGTTCTCGAACAAAAGGAGCGAAAGGCTCTGTAGAGGAACTGGAGAAAAGGTTCCCTGGAGTAGAACACGCCTATCCATTGGCGATTGAATCGTATAAGACGATGCGAGAACGATTTGACCTGATGGAGAAGCGGGGCCAGACGCTGATCGTCTTTATCACGACAGTCGCCGTGTTCATAATAACGGTCAGCGTGAAACAGGGTGTGGCGATAAAGATAACGCTCAGTTTGGTGTTGGCTTTCCTTTTATATGCGGTCTCGATGGGGTTTGCGACCCTGGCCCAGGTGTACGGCAGTTGTATTATTCCTGATCCCAGACTGCTGAGACAACATTCCCTGCGGTGGGACGATTGGACGTTCAAGAACAACCTGATCGATTACGCGGGGAAACACTTCGAACAGAACATGAATACCGTTAACGCAAGGATGCAGATGATCGTCGGCACCCTGGTGTTCGGCCTTCTCAGTCTTCTCGCCTTATTACTTTGGTCGGCGGGGTCGTAGGAACAAAGATCGGTATTTCAGTTCGCGTCGTGGTTCCGATATCACAGCCAGCGGGCGCCGACGGCGGAATATCTAGCGACGGAGTATCCGCCGGTGCCGAGGAACTCGTGGGCTCCGATGATTCTGTTGGCTGACTATCTTGTTCTGGCAGCATAGAAACTCCTTGTAGCATTGCTTTTGGGATTATAACCCAGGTTTGGAGAAGTTGTAACAAATCCGCGTCGCACAACTAAAACGCAAAAATGGCGTAGTAAGACGGAACCCAACCCCCATTGGGGAATCGGGCCACATGTACAAAGCATTCTTCAATATCGATCTCGGTGGCTTGACGCTTGAAAACGCTATCCCTCATCGTTTGGCGTTAGTTTTCAAACGTTCCATGCGGCACTACTTGGTTCAGAAACTCGTTGAGGGAAGAAACGCCGTGGAAGGTCTCTTAATGTTATCGCATTTCGAAAGACCCACTTGGCCTACCAATTCCGTTTAAGTCAATAGAGAATGTAGTCTCAGATGGAAGGAGGAAATGAATGCCAGTTATAGTTAAGTATTTAGACGGGCCAAAGCCGGTTACTCCGGAAATGGTGTTGAGATGGATCGGCCAGCGAAGTGGTCGGATTACCGATAATCCTGCCACCCGTCAGATCTTAGGCAATTTTCTTACTTACTGGAATCAATCTTATGGTTTTCTCCAGCAGGAAGAATTTTTACGCCATTTCAAGCTCTACGTTGATCAGGTGGAGTTGTTCAACGGCTTAAAAGATGTTTGCGAGGAAATACTAAGATTATATCCGCCGCAGGCTTACTTATACGTTGGTATCGGAAGGAGTCCTGCTCCCATAATCGCGTATTTTGAGAACATCGGCGTGAGGGCCGTGACTATTCCACTTTCGAATTTCCGGCCGAGAAACGCAGCGTGGTCGATCACTGACTGCATACTTGCCCAACAGGCTCGCATCTTGCCGGCGCAGCAAATCGCTTTATTCCAGCATTTTGGTAACTTTTTCGGGATGCGGCCCTCCAGACAACGCCTTTTGGTTATCGATTACACGCAAAGCGCTCAGTCGCTTCTTGCGGCGCAGGAACAACTTCAGCAGTTTTTCCTTGGAACGCCCGACACGAGCACGATCGAAGTCCACGCGCTCGCACTGTGTCGTGATAGCGACGAACCGATGGTTAGAAGTGTAGCCACCTCGATCGCGGAGCCACGAAACATCCTCTTGCATCCTATCGACCGCTACTTCCACACAAATGCCCGCCAGGAATTCGCTCGACGGTGGCATGTGATACCGATTGCTCCTGGCTTAGGGCTAGGAACGTTGCGGCAACGGCTCGTTATGCAGGCCTTAAGCGGACAGCAATTCGATGATCTAGCCGAATTTGGTTCGTTCCCGATTCTCGACGGCGGCGCTAATGTTGTGCGGTATACGAACGATCCTCAGATGATAGCGGCGTATGACGCACTCAGGAAAGAATTGGCGAATGCCGCGTTGATCACGAAACATTGAGGATAGAGGCTTGCCGTCAAAAAACTACACTTTTTTGACATTCAGGAAAGTATTTTTGCTAGTTAATCGACTACTCTCGGAAAAAAGCTATTTACATTTCAAGAAAAATAATGCAAATTCTTAGCATCGATTTCCCAAAAACCGATTTTACAATTTAGACCAAAGGAGTTCCCTCATGTCCCTAGCGTCGTATTTTAAGCCGGAAAGCCGTAAGCGGTTTCTCTATGGTCTTGGTGCGTCCGTTGTTGCGATTCTGGTAACGGCGGGCGTTTTTGCGTCGAATGGCTGGTTCCCTCGGACCGATCCGATGAGTGGCAAGCGCTACGGATGGTTCGGCGAGCCGTTGGCGAAGAACGCTCCGGGCAGTTGGAACCCCGTTGCCTCCGCTCCGCCGAGCGCAACGCCGCAACTCTCGAAAGAATATATTCACGCCGGATCGCGGCTTTTATCAGTCGAAGACAAGAACGCTACCGCCGCTGCGCCTTCGGATTTAGCTGTATGGCGACCAACCAGCGGAGTCTGGTATGTAAACAACGGCACTACATGGATGCAGCAGGCATGGGGTCAGAACGGCGACACGCCCGTGCCCGGCGACTTTGACGGCGATGGGAAAACTGACTTCTCAATATTTCGACCGGGAACTCCATACGCTACTTGGTACATCATCCACAGCAGTACGGGCAGCCAAGTGAGTTTTCCTTACGCTGTTAGCTCCGATCTACCTGCGCAGGCCGATTACGATGGTGACGGAAAGACTGACGCAGCGATTTATAGACCGCCAACCAGCCCTGGATCGTACGGTGTCTGGCACATTCAGGGAACAACTTACGGTTACTATACATACACGTGGGGCGAAACAGACGATATTCCGGCCCCGGCTGATTACGATGGTGACGGCCGTGCGGATGTGGCGGTGTTTCGATCCACAAATCGAAAGTTCTACTCGATCCAAAGCTCCAATCAATATCTCATAACGATTGATACAAGCTTCAATCCTTCAAATCCGATGTGGGAGACAGTCAGTGCCGATTACGACGGTGACGGAAAGGCAGACTACGCAGTCTACAACCGAAACGCCGCCAACTGGTATATACGATCCAGCATGTCCGGCACGTTTCCGACAAACCCAGTTCAATGGGGAGCCGCGAACGACCTCTCTGTCTACAACGATTATGACGGCGACGGGAAAGTCGATTTAGCGGTGTGGACTCCATCGGGAACTAACGTAGGACGGTGGCATATAAAAAACAGCAGCAACAATTCAGAACGAAATCAGGTTTGGGGTGAAGAAGGCGACAAACCGGTCCCGGCTTTTTATAGACGGTTCTAATCTGGCTGAAAACGTGAGCCACAAGTCTTTTAGAAATTCTTGAAAACTATCACGAAGGATTGGAAGGGATTATGTTGAAGAAGATTGCTATTGTTGCCGGTTTCATACTTACGACCGTATTAACAGGTTTCTCGCAGGATGCAGACAAGATGGCTGCCGATCGGTCTCTGCGAGGAGGCGGGCGTGTCAACGCGTCAACGCTCGGGATGGAGTTCAGTTTGCCGCTTGGCAATTATCCGGGCCGTGGCATCAGCATGCCGATAAACCTGAGCTACTCATCGAAGATCTGGAGAAGCAAATATCTTCACTCAACCCCTATTCCCGGCACTAACTATGGCGGATGTCATGCTGTGAACGATGTCATTTATTCTGAGGATGCTGCTTCGGGTTGGACAACAAGTCTTTCCGCCCCCTATATAGAATACTCTGGATTAAGGAGCATTTTTCGACCGGATGGGTTCCCAGTTTCATTCATTGATGTTGATTGCCCGTCAACGACCGGAGAACCGGACTACAGGCCTTACGCATGGGTCAAAAGGCTAGTTGTCCACTTGCCAAGCGGGGAAACACACGAGCTGCGGGCAGACGATACGATCAGAGAATATGTCTACTATAGTAATTGCGTCGATAGCGATCCGGCCACGCTGTGCGATCCCAATGACCCATACTTGCCCGAGAATTGGAACACGACTTTTTACGCCGTTGATAGCTCAAACGTTAAGTACATCCAAAACTCCAGTACAAATACCTACCGGCTGTTGCTGTCGGACGGGTCTTTCTACGATTTTGACGGCTCTGCTACTCACGGATCGAATCGGAAAGCAGTCAAATACACTGACCGAAACGGCAACTTCACGACCTATCATGCTCCCGATACCAGCTATCCGCAGGGACGTTGGACAGACACACTTGGCAAAACCATTTCGATTCCAATAGGAGTGTCCGCACCGTCGGGTCCGACTCCGACTGCTAGCCCACAGGTTTACGCAATGCCCGGCATGACGGGAACCTATAAGTTTCATTGGAAGAGACTGAAGGAGGAAGGGGACACAACTGGAACCGAGAGCGGTCTGACCGATATAACGCAAAACTTGCGATTTTATGGGGACAAATATGTTTGTGGAACCCCGCCCACCTTTTGCGACAAACCGGCGGGAACCTATCTATTTCAAGCCGAAGGAATAATTTGGGCGAGAGAGCTGTTCAATCCGATTGTATTGACAAAGATCGTCCTTCCAACAGGCCAGAGTTACCGATTTACATATGATGTTTATGGACGAATGGAGAAGATTTACTATCCGACGGGGGGCGAGGAACGCTTTGAGTACGATCTGATTCCGCCTCTATCGCTGACCGATCCAGGAAGTGCCGATGGGATAACAAACTTCGGGGTTAAAAAGCGCTGGGTTTACGAAACAGGAACAGACACAACACCGTACTTATGGACCTACAGCGCAGGTCACGCGGCACCGGATGGCTATGGAGTGCAGATCGTCTCACCTGATGGAACAAAAACGGTGCGTTTCTTGCATCGTGGGTATGATTCCGATCCGCTAATAGGGACTTTTGGTTATGACAGTGCCCTGGCGGGAATGGCATATGAAGAGAGGGCTTTTTCAGCCATAGGGAAAATTGTTTCGCGTAAACTGACCCACTGGGAGAAAGGTTCCTTCTCCAGTAGTTTTCTTGCGGACTGGCATCCTCGCGTTTTGCAGGAGGAAAATGTCGTCTACGACGAAAACGGGGACGGCGTATCTTCGTCCGTGCGTTACGAATACCAGGGTGATTTGAGCTTGAGGGAAACACCTGTGCTTCTTAAAAAAACCACCCAGTATGCCTTTGAAACAAGATCGGATGGTGAAACTTTCACCCCATCAGTTCCCCCGTGTGACCCTGAGGAGGAAACGTGTTCTCCTCCTCCGTCACCTACTCCGCCGCCTTCACCGACGCCGGTTCCGACGCCAAGCTCTTCGCCGGTGAAAATTGTCGAATCAACTTATCTGATCAATGATCCGATTTATTCGGCTGTTAAAACGAATTATACGAACCAGAACATGGTCGGGTTGGTAACGGCGTCGGAAATAAGGGATGGAGCCGAGACTGTAATATCAAGAGGCATTACGGTTTATGACGAAACCGGACGGTCGCCGGGCTATAGGGGAAATCCGACAACGGTGAGGGTCTGGGACAGCACGAAAGGCTTTGTAACAAATTCAAACGCTTATATTTCGACGAGCGCGAAGTTCGATACTTACGGAAATCAGTACGAAGCGACCGATGCGAAAGGAAATACTACCACGACTACTTTCGACTCGACTTATCAAGCCTTCCCGATTACGCTTACGTCACCAATTCCGTCGGACGGAGTTTACGGGTCGAATAGCGCCTTTGTAACGACCGCGACATTCGACCCCGTAACCGGGCTGCCATTGACAACGACAGATGCAAATGGTCTTGAAACGCGGATCGAGTACGATCCGGTGACCTTGCGGCCGAAAAATACGAAAACATACTTCGGCGGCAATCAGGTCGGTTCGACGGCGGAGACGATCTATAACGATCAGCCGAACAACTATTGGGTAAAGAGCCGCGCCCAGATCGACGCAGACAAATGGGCGGAGTCGATCACTTATTTTGACGGACTGGGCCGCGCTTGGAAATCGGAAGAGATCAATTCAAACGGCAATATCTTTGTCGAAAAAGAGTTCGATGCCGAAGGCCGCGTAAAGCGCGTTACAAACCCGTTTCGGGCCAATGAAACCAAATATTGGACAACAAATGTCTATGACGAAGCCAGCCGTGTTAAGCAAGTCACATTGCAGGACGGGGCGACGGTAACGACGGACTACGGAGTTTCGGTGACGGCTCCGATCGGAGTTAAAAAGCAGATAACGGATCAGGCCGGAAAGAAACGGACCGGCATTACCGACGCTCTCGGAAATATGGTCCGCGTCATCGAAGACCCGACCGGACAAAACCTGAATACGGATTATGTATTCGATACGCTGGGGAATTTACGGAAGACGACGCAGGGCTTGCAGAACCGGTATTTCATGCACGATTCGCTTGGAAGGCTGTTGTACGCCAAACAAGTCGAGCAGAGCGCCAACAGCAACTATTCGGGGACCAATTACACTGACCCTGTTACAGCCAACAACCAGTGGTCGGTGAGGTATGTTTATGACGACAACGGCAACATTACGACAACGACCGATGCCAGAAATCAGAGTGTCACTGCGACCTACGACAATTTGAATCGCCTTAAAGTCAGGGACTATTCTGACTCCGCGACGCCGGACGTAAGTCTTTATTATGATGGTTACGGGCTTGGTGGTATTCCGAACTATTCAAAAGGCAAGACTACGAAAGTTTTAAGCTCGGTTTCTGAAACCAGATACACAAGCTTCGACAATCTCGGACGGCTGCTTACTCATCAGCAGATCACGGACGGGCAGACCTATGCGACTAGCTATGTTTATAACCTATCGGGCGGGATCGTTTCGGAAACATACCCGTCGGGACGGACGGTCAATTACGAGCTGAATGCCGACGGCGATCTTTCGCGGGTTTGGGGACAGGTCGGGCAGACGAGCCGGCTGCATGCAAATGCCTTTAAGTACGACGCGGCGGGCAATGTCGAGCAGATGCGGCTGGGCAACGGCAAGTGGGAAACGGCCAAGTTCAACAATCGCCTTCAGATAAAGGAGATCGGGCTGGGAAGCTCGGCCACGAACACGGGGCTGCTGAAGCTTGAACTCGGCTACGGAACGAACACGCAGAACAACGGAAGCCTGCGGGAACAAAAGATCACGGTTCCGGGAATCGCAAACTCGTTCATTCAGACATATACCTACGACGATCTGAATCGCTTGCAGTCCGCTACTGAAACGAACAACGGCTCGCAGACCTGGAAGCAGACCTTCACCATCGACCGCTACGGCAACCGGGAGTTCGACACCCAAAACAACAGCACGACAACTCTTGGCAGTTGCCCGCAGACAGTCTGTAATCCCGACATAAACGCACAGAACGATAACCGGTTCTCGACCGGTCAGGGTTATTCTTACGACCTCAACGGCAATGTAACGCAAGACGCAAGTGGCCAGAGGTTCTCTTACGATGCGGAGAATCATCAGAAGGAATTCTTTGCAACGGGCAACAGCGGAAGTGTGGCGGACGCGACCTACTCTTATGACGGCGACGGCAAACGCGTAAAGAAAATTTCATCGACCGAGACGACCGTGTTCGTTTACAATGCCATTGGACAACTTGTGGCGGAGTATTCGACTCAAATTGCTAGTACGCCGCAGGTGAGTTATTTGACAAACGACCATCTGGGAAGCCCGAGAGTTGTGACCAATGAGGCGGGAACCGTAAAGGACAGAAAAGACTATTCGGCCTTCGGGGAAGAGAGTGCTTCGGCCCAACGAAACAGCAATTCGGAGTACACCGCAGCAGACCAATTGAGAAAGAACTACACCGGCTATGAGAAGGACGGCGAGAGCGGACTAGAGTTCGCTCAGGCGAGGTACTATAACCCGATGCATGGCAGATATACGTCGATCGATCCGCTCCCGGCATCAGCATCTATCCGCGACCCGCAGACATTTAACAGGTACTCGTACGTTTTAAACTCTCCGTATAAATTCATCGATCCGCTTGGGCTGATACCTAGTTCGACCGGAGCCTGCGGCCAATGGTGTCCTGGCAGCGGACAGTTTGTTGATGGCTCTGCTTTTCGGGGACGGGATGCGTCTTTTGATTGGAGAAAACAAGCAGCTACTCCTCCGAGGCAGATTACAATTTCGGGTGGAACGAAGGAACAAAGAGAGGCGATTCAAAACTCAATTGATACACTAAAGAGTCAATCCCCCTCTGCAAATATTGGATTCTCTGTATTTGAGGGAAGCGGTGAAGGATACGAGCTAACCATCGAAATTCTTTCTGACAAAGATTTTGAGCAGAAGCTCAAGGACTCTGATGTGGGTGAGGCGAACGCGGTAGCCGTAACCACGAATATGGGCGGAGGGAATGCATTAGATCCGAATGCAGGCGAAAACGCTGGGATATTCATCAAAGAAAGCTCAATTGATGTAAAGAAAGAAGCTTCCGATAGGAAATCCAATCGAGAGACGACTTTGGACGCAATCATTGGGCACGAATTAGGACACGCTTACGGCATAAGCCGCAATTGGAACGCTTATAAGGCCAGGAGTGATGCAGATAGAAGTAATAAGGTCAGCTACTACGACCGCCAAAATGAACAGGCTGCTGACTATGCGTTGAAGTGGATCCAATTTGAGAGGAACTTGTCGTCCGGTGTGAAGGACTTCAAGAAGAATCTACAATTTCCGAAAACGGTTGTAAGAGATTTATGAGATTTATGACATTTATGAGAAACCTGCTGTATATTTTGCTCTTAGCATTTTACTCGTCTCTTTGCTATGCCCAAGGTTCGGGAGATCGATTTATTTTGTTTGAAAAAGAAGGGCGGAGCGGTTATGTAACTCCGGACGGTAAGGTTGTAATCTCGGCACAGTATAATTCTGCTTTTGATTTCAGTGATGGGGCCGCGGCGGTTCATGACGATGGAAAGTGGTTCTACATTCGCCCTGATGGCAAACCAGTTGGCAATAATTTTTTTGCCTATGCGAGACCGTTTTCAGAAGGCATGGGCGCTGTGAAGATTAGGGGGAAATGGGGATTTGTAAATGTGCATGGCGTACTCGAAATTAATCCGAGATTTGTACATGTAGGAGACTTCAAAAGCCATCTCGCTCGGGCGTCTGTTACTGGCCAGGTCCGTTACGGTGTTTTCGAAGGCAAAACAGGGTATATAGACAAATCTGGAAATTTTTTGATCAAGCCTCAGTACGACTCCGCAAACGATTTTCGCGAAGGTTTTGCTGCGGTAAAGAAGGATGGAAACTGGGGCTTTATTAACCAACAGGGCTTATTTGTGATAAATCCAATCTTTCAATGGGCTTCTGATTTTGAGGGCGAGATGGCGCCGGTTCGTTTGAATGATTTATACGGATTTATCGACAAAAGAGGAAACCTTGTTATTCCTCCTCGTTTTGAAAATGCGGGAGTCTTCTCGGAGGATCTTGCTTCGATCAGCATAGACACCAAATGTGGATTCGTGAATAAAACTGGTGTGATTGTTATTAAACCAGTTTTTGAGTCGTGTTCTGATTTCAAAGAAGGACTAGCCGCTGTTAGAGTGCGGGAAACTGAGCATGGCAAAACCAAGTACAGCTGGGGGTTTATCGATAAAGATGGAGCAATGGTCATTGAAGCTAAATACGCGAGGGTCGCGCCTTTTTCTGGAGGAATATCGCGCGTAACGTTACGTAACAATAGCTTTTTAATCGATAAAAAAGGAAGAGAGGTAGTCATTGTTGATAAATAGAAGGAACTCTTCTCAGGTAGCAAAATTGATTCTGAAGTTCAAATACTGAATATGTCTTTATAGGGTAAGCGTTAAGCAAAGACCCTCGTCAAGATCTTTGCCTTAGTCGTATCGGCCAATTCAGATAAAAGAGATCGGGCTGGGAAGTTCGGCTACGAAGGCGGGACTACTGAAACTCGAACTCGGCTATGGCACGAACACGCAGAACAACGGCAATTTAAGGGAACAGAAAATTACCGTTCCCGGAATCGCAAACCCGTTCATTCAGACATATACCTACGACGATCTGAATCGCCTGAAAGTCAGGGATTATTCTGACCTCGCAACGCCGGATGTGAGTTTCCACTATGACGGGAAGTATCGCGACATCAATGTGCTTCTGCAAACCACGCCGGCGAGCGTCAATGGAAAGACGACGGGCATAAAGTCTTTGGTTTCTCAGACTAATTACACAAGCTTCGACAATCTCGGACGGCCGGAAAACTCATCAGCAGATCACGGACGGTCAGACTTATGGGACCGGTTATGTTTACAACCTTTCTGGCGGGATCGTTTCGGAAACATACCCGTCGGGACGGACGGGCGATTACGATATAAACGCGGACAGATTGGACTGTCCTTGGGATGAATCGGAGCGATTCGCCGTTTGTGCCATAAAACATTAGTTTTTTGACACCAACAACTTAGGACAGAACCGTGTATCAAAAAGAATATTAAAAAATCCAACTCTTAATGGGTTTTTCGACACCTCTATCTTACGTGATTGCCAGAGAATTTAGGTTCTTCGAAATGGAAGCTCATCCGGAATAGGTACGAAAGAAGCATCGTCACTCTTTTACTGTGAGTTCTGAGTCCTGCTAGGAAGTTAACGATCCCGATTTCTTTAGGCTTGTAGTCGAAAGAGATCAACTGGCCGGTAGAAATCCCACAAAATAACTATATATAAATGAGCGCTTTTACGGCTCTTTGGGGCGTGTATGGATAGCAATCAAGACCCCGAGGGAGCCGTCCCGCGCTGCGAGAACATAAGGACGCGCCGACATATGCTTACAGAACAAGATATTATTAAAGCTTTTCGTGTCGGATTTGGTTTTGACGATGAAGCCCCGTTTATTAGTCGTTTTAGGGATGGCCAAGGTCTCATATTCGGTATCGGCGAAACTATAGCCGAATATTGGGCGGCGTTCGAAGTTTGTTATATGGCGGGACTCTTTAGCGACGAGATTACCGACGCTACATCACGCCAGAATGCTCTCACATCCTTATCCCGAGGAGCATACCTGTTCTTCCAAAGCAGGTGTCGAGATTTAAATGCCGCCCAGGGCGTCCCGATCGAAGCGCGATCAAATGTCTTCATCCAGTTTGCCGGAGCAGATCGGATGACGATCCAGAGTCCGAATTACCGCTATCCGAATTTCGGAATGCGACTGGAGGGCCAAGCCGTCACTCCTGGGCGAGAACAGTTTTTCGAACGATTCAAGCAGAGCGGGTACCGAATGGACAAGATCGTGGTGGAGGACATGTGGAAAGGGATCGAGAAGGATTGGCAGGGAAACGGAGTAGGTTTTGAAAGACGAAGACAAGGCCGCGAAAGGATCATAGGCGGAGACTTAACCAGCCTTCGCCAATACATGGTGCGGCGTGCCTGCAAGTTTCTGATTTACGATGAGATTCGTGAGAGGGACGGTCACATATTCTACGCCCTGGACGGCATAGTTATGAACGACGTGATCGCCCGGAACTATAGGCCATTGCATGGCCGCGGGCCTAAGGTGCCGGTTTGCACCTCCGAACTGCGGGAGATATTTCGGATGTGGAATTACTTGAAGGATCGTGTGACGTTCTATGAACACCTCCAACCAGTACCTGCGCCTTGGCACACACTTGATATTTTACAATTGGCCGGATGGTCCAACTACGCGCTCCAACGAGTCACTAAGTTGTTGGCGAGCCCAATGTGTATTGACCAGCATTTCTTCCAGCAGGCACTCGCAGACATGCAAGCTCGGCTGCTCGTGAATGACCACCGTGGGGTCATAGACCGGTATCACCTGATCCCGCACCACTGTTTGCCGAAACGATACCTTCCTACCGATTGACAGCCTATATCCGTCTCTTACAAATCACTTATGACGAAAGATAGCCAACTTCAGAATGCTCCACCAAGTTCGTTCATCTTTGGCTACTGTTGTATCAGCTGCGCCGGGGTCTCTTACATCACTTCGAATGCTTCCGCGTCTCGCAAAGCAAAAAAGATTGACTGCTTTTCTGCGAACTCAGTGCGTTTTTACATGAGGAGGCAATGCCGAGATGGTCTTTCTTGTCGTAATGGGATTTTTGCTGGTTTTCGGCGGCGTACTTGGTTGGCGGATCGGGATCAGGACCGAACGCTCAGGCGCCATGCTCACTGCGGTTGTTGTTCTCCTTGCCGTTCTCGCCCTATCGCTGTGGCCGACTCGGAATCAGGCTAGTGGGATTTCTCTTGCAGAGCTAACCAGCTATCAAAACATTTCGGCGTATGTTTTTTCGATCGCATTGATCGTGGTCTCTATGTTGCTCGGCTCGTACTTGAGGTCAAAGGTGAAGCCCGACAGACTCGATGCCCAAGAACCCGCTGAAGAGGGTGGAACTATGGACGGATAGCGCGTGGCGTGCTATGTTTTGGGTGACCCGCCATGCTTTCAATCGTCACTCCATTAATGGCCTCGAAATGACAGCGAATGACCAGATCATCACGTCTTCGTGGCTAAAAGGATCATCATTATGACTCCACTGGCCGCGCACCTGATCGTAGCTGCCGCGTGTATCGCTCCGGTACTTATTTTTGCGTACGTCGGCTTCAGCCGATCTTCGAAAAGCAGTTCACACAGTGATTACTTTACCTCCGAGCAGAACGTCGGTTCCAGCGATTATGCAAATACTTCGGTCGGGTATTCGCTGCAAATGGCGGCCGTTTTCCTGTTTGCTGTCTGGGGAATCGATTACGGGCTTGGGGCCCTGTGGGTAGTTCTTTTTTGGGCTCTCGGGTACGCCGTCCTATATGCGCTCTTGAAATACTTCCTCCCTTTCCATGCTGAACAAACGACGCTTCATGGGTATCTCGCTAAGGTTTACGGATTCAAACACCTTCGTTGGGTCGCGTCGATCGCGACAGTCTTAGGTCTGTGGGGGACAATGATGGCTGAAGTTAGTTATACGTTGATCGTGCTGGCTCCGGTTGTCGATGACGGCTGGCTTCGAATGGGGCTTTCCGTGGTCTTTCTGTTACTAGGCACCAGCTTCATCATAGCCAATGGATATAAGGCGGAAGTCAGGGCCGAACGAGTCCAAGTGCCATTCGCCTATATTGGGCTCCTTATCGCTATTGTCGCAACAGTGCCGACGGTGTGGCTCGTAGCTGGGAAGTTCGCATTCGTAGTAACAATCCTGATCATGTTTGGTGCTCTTGCTGCGATTCTGATCGCAAAGCTTGGGGCAGATCTGAAGAATCCATTTGGGGATAAGCAGATCGTCATTCCCGGCGTGTTTTTCCTCGCCTTGGTGGTTGTTTCGATCGCGGCGGTCAATTATCTGCCGATGGGGAGTAGAGAGTCGGTCCTGGATATGCCTATATTCGGCCACCAACTTCAGGCCCAGGGGCTCTTCGCACTCTTCGCACTCTTCGTCGCGAACGTGCTCTGGATGCCCGTTGACTTTGCGACTTGGCAGCGGATCGGGTCGGTTAGGGGAAGGGGCGAAGAGGTCCTTGAACGAGTAAAGCGCGGAACATGGAGAGTAATGTTGGAGTCCCCGGCTACATGGGCTCTGGGAGCTGTACTGGGAATAATCGTAAATGCCGGTGGCTTCTCGTATGCATCAGATTCTTATTCCGGACTCGGAAGTTTCGCGAACGCACTCTTTTCCAACTCGATACCGTATCTTGGAGCAACCGGGTTTGCAATCTACCTGCTGTTCGTTGTCGGATGTATTGCGGTGATGCTTTCCACGGTTGACGCAATTCTCTCTGCAATCTCGTTCACTATTCACGACGACATTCTTCCCGGAGGAAGCGTGGGCCGGGCTAAGGTGGTCACGCTTCTGTTGGTTCTTACTGGAGTTCCCGCGTATGCCTTTCTTCAATACTTAACCCAGAACAGCATTGCAACAATACTTTACGGGGCCTACGCGATGCAATTGTCACTTGCGGTGGTAGTGATACTCGCTCTTTTACGCCGGCGCATCGAGAGTCGTGCCGCAATGGCGAGTGTGATCACCGGGTTTGCTGGCACGATCGTGGCAACCATCATTGCGATCAGGATCCCATCGCCGGAGACGTTTGTTTTGGGACCCGTCTTCGCAGTTGGGGGAGCGATTGTCGGTTATATCCTCTTCTTTGACTATAAAGGCTATAATCTGCGACGACAGAGAAATAAATCCGAATTGAAAAAGGAGTAATTTTATGCCGCCATCAGGTTTTAACGAGAAGGCTATTGTAGGGCTTTTGCAGTTTGTAGAGGGTTGTTATGACGACCTTTTGAAGATGATTCAAGCCGACCCGGAGCTCACGGTCGAAAAAGCGATCGAGCACGAGCTGAAGGACATCAGAGAGGCACTTGAGAGCTTTAATCTTAAAGAGATGAAAGAGTGAGACGCTTTGAGGAAATTCTTCGGCTGTTGTCTAGTGTGCTTCTCGGAACCGTTGTCAGGGACTTCGAGGAGATAAGTAATGGCGTCTACAATTTCCTCAACCAAAAGCGTGGAATTACCCTTCTGGTGGCCAGCCAAACCGAGATGCTCAGCACTGGTATCGTGGTAGTTCTTCTCGCTGTGTATCTGCGAAATATCCATGGTTCGGCCGCTTTCGACACGTTTGTCGGGGACAAGGCCGTACCAAAACTCGAACGCAATGTAAGCGGACGGGTCGTTCTTTTTCTATTGATGGTGTCGGGACTCTTTATTACACCGATACTTGCTCACGTTCTCCGTTTTCACCTCCATCCGGGAAGATTGGGAACGTTTTTTGTTATCCTATTTCTTCCAATTGCTGTTTACTCGGTCTGGAACTTCATCCTGTGGGTCAACACCGGCGACGAGGATGAAGAAGACTACGATGAAGACTTTGCGAGCCTCGCGGATAACTGGATCAGGATCGATGCTGTAGCACTTCTTTGCGTTATTATACTTGGAATCGTTTACTTATTTCTTGATCCCTTCCGTAACCCCGTTCCTCCTCACATCATCGGGCTCGCCTTCATTTCGATCTCGATGATCGTGATTATTTCGGACTACGTATGGAACCATAAGATCTACTTTCCGGAGAGGGATGCAGAGAAGAAGGCTAAATGCCCCTACAACCCGCGATAGATCACTAAACGGCATACGGTTCCGAGAAGCGTGAAGTGCTCGAAATTGTGACCTCGAACCTCACCGCGAAGGTCTTACGCATCGATTGTCAAGATCGGTGTGGAAGCAACCCCATAACTTCGCTTCGATCTCAGGCCACCAAACACTGTCTGCTATGGCAATCACCTTTCCTCTGTCGTGACCTCTCTTGCCTTCGCCCTGAAGGGCTATGTGCGTTAGCCACAAAATTGCAAGCCGGGTCAGTCGTGGATTAAAAAAAGAAATGCCTGATCGACTGAACAGGCATCGTCATTTGCGACTCAGATCTTCTACTTGTTCTTTCGTGCAAACACTCCTTTGAAGACCAGACCGAGGCTGAATTTATGGTCTACCAACTTGAACAGCGGTGGCAGACTGCCATATTCGTAACTCGCTTTGAAACCGAAATTCCTCGCGAAGTCGAATGTGAGCGAGCTCTTAACGTAATCGTGAGGCTTCCTTGAGATCTGAAGGCCGACAGGATTACCATCGTCATCATCGTCCAGCGCTACCTCACCCGTTAACGGCCACCGGCGTTCGTATAGAGTTTCGAACGTGAGTGCTTTAGCGTATTCGTTCTGCCCGGCACTCCAGGTATACAGATTGGCGAACAAATTTGCGCCGATCAGCGGACGGGCAATTCCGTTTCCGTCGGCTTCATCGACCGGACTCTTCAGATTTTTGCCGAGCTCTATACCGAAAAAGGGGACGATGTCATAGGATACTCTGCCGATAGTGCCCGCAAGGTTGTCAGAGATGAAATGCATTCGAAAATCTCCGACGAGATTTACGTTTCTGAAGTTTCTATCCGCCTCGAACTTAGGAGTTTCGCGAAAGAAGATATCCGTTATACCCAGAGGCTTCGAGTCGATCTTCGTTGCTTGTTGAAATTCGACACCGAAGGCCAGCGAGTCGGGGTCAGCATCTTCGTTGGTCGACGCTTTGATATCGAAAAAGGGTTTCCAGGTATTGTCTTCGTTGTTTGGGGAGAACTTGAACCTTTTTCCGAACGAAGCATCTATTGTGAAAGCCGACTTCTCACCACTCGCACCTTCGATCGTACCTTCGATGTATATATCCGAGTCCTCACGTTTCGGGATCGGTTCGAGAACTATCTTTGTTTTCGTTGCGCCCGCACCTCCTGCTCCCGCTACATTCGGATCGGGCACTACGAAAACGAACGGCGGGCTCATGCAATCCTTCGCGATAACTGTTCCGTCGTAATTCACATTGATGTTAAAGTTGACGCTGTGAGGCAGCGGGTTCGTAAGATTGATGATCAAGGCGTGGGTCCCGCTTTCCGTTATCGGGGCACTAATGTCCGGCATAGCGGCCGCCAGCTTGGTCGCCTTGACCGCCTGGTTACCTTCCGCTTTTGCGATGAGAAGAAGGCTTGGGCTGACGATAGTCCAGTTTGTCGGGTCGGTCGCGGCCCCGCGTATGCCGCTGTGGGTCGTTGTCCAGTTTGTATTGTTGTCGAAAGTTACGACCAACTGACTCGGCGTCGCGACCCGAACGGTAAGAATCTTCGGCTCTTTCTCGCATTGGGAAAATGCCGGACCCGCAGCTGTTAGGAGAATGACCAACGTGAAAATAATTTGATATCTCATGGGAATTCCTTAAGGGTTCTTGGGCTTCTTAGCTTTGGCCAGCTTACTTGTAACAGTTGGCTTTACGCCGGGCTTCTTTACAGCTGGCTTCTTGACGGCCGCTTTCGAAGCCACGGCCTGCGGAACGACGGCCGGAACGGATTTCGCTGACACAATATTCTCAATGTCTCCGACGATCGTTTCCGACGTTATATTGAGCAATTCCTTTGCGGCGATTCTGTGGCCGAACGCCTTCTCGCCTACGGACTCATCTTCCCCGATTTCACGGGCGAACGCACGCACTCGCATATCGGAAATAATGCCGAACTGACCGAGGCGTTTGTTCGACACGTACGGTTCGTTGGAGGTGGAAACTTCGTTGATGCAATCCTCGACGATCTGCTGTGCCTGGGCTGGGGTTATCATCTATTTCTCCTTTTGTTTGTGAATTCCTACTTCTTGTCGCGGACACTGCCTCCTTCACCCGCAGCCGAACGCGAGTAATGGGAGGCATCTCATTGATCGCAACAACAGTTTCCCTACAATTATTGGTTTTCGCGCGTTCGCTGATATATTGTCGATTTCCTGTGTTTGCTTTCACCGCCGATGGACAAAAATCTGGTCTTTAAGCTGATTCGAAATAATTGTGAGATCGCTTTCTATTACTCAACGCACCAAATATCAAATATTTCATATCATCACGCATTTCCCGGCCACGTCAGTATGCGGTCCTTGGCCGATCTTTTCTGTAGGCGATGATCTATCTTTGATCCACTCGCCGTGGCTGACATAGCTCCCTGGAATAAATAGCAGAACCGACGCATATCGTATCTGTCCGTCGATCTCGTCTGGGAGCTTCTTCTTCGCCCCCGGCTAACGGCTCCGTAACCGGTACCGAGGAGCTCCTCCAGCTAAAATCGGGGCCTTGGGCCAGCAAATTAACGAGTCGGTCATAGGCCGAGTTGTAGCGCCAATAGTGCGAAATGAAAAGGTTATATAGGTTCTTAGAAAGGCCATAACTAAAAAGAGCGATCGACTACATTCAGTAACGCACGGAAACTATGCAAGGCCTGTCATCTAATATCACGGAAACGAGAAAGCCTCTTGCGAGGCTTAAACTTCCCGCTATTCACTTTCTACTAGCCCCATACCGTCCGCCGCTATCAATACTGGTAACTATCGATCGTAGGTCAGTTCTCTGATATTTTGGACGACATGAGGTTCTTGGAGTAGATCCCCGCTTATAAAACAAACCTCTCTTCAAGGCAATCTGCGTCCGCGAGAAAGCAAACGACGGACTGCGTTCCTCGAAGTGAACTGTTCTTCAATCAGATCGTAAAAGGGTGTCTGGTGTTACCGGTTCGAACTGGGTGAAAAAAGATCAGAAAGTTATGGGACCAGATTCTAAGTCGATCGAAGAGCGCCAGATGGAACTTGAGGCGAAATTCCGCGAACGCGAAATTTCCATCAAGGAACGTGAACAAAGCAGCCGCGAGACCGAGCTGGAACTTAAGCGACACGACCATAACGCCAGCAAATGGCGCAATCCTTTGATTGTTGCCGTATTCGCCGCCATCGTAGCAGCTTTGGGAAATGCCTTTGTGTCCTATCTGAACAGCAATCAGCAGCAGATGCTTGAACGCGATAAAGCCGAGCAAGCCCGAATTCTCGAAGTCATCAAGACTGGAAATGATCCCGATAAAGCCGCCGAGAATCTCAAATTCCTGCTTGAATCCGGCTTGATTGCCGGCGATCCACACAAAGGTCGGCTCCAAGAGTTTCTTGCGACCCGGGAACCTGGTACGGGTCCGTCACTTCCTTCGTCCGGAAATTCTGGTGCTCCAGGGATAATCGGCGCCGATGACGCCATAAGGCTCGATCTGTTGCCACCGGGAGATTCTGCTCGAAAAGGGGGCGAAGCAATTGGCCGCATTGTTGCGACGGTTCCGAACGCCGATACGCCGGCGCAGTGCACGGCTTTCTTAGTTGCAAAAGACTTGGTTGTGACGTTTGGCTTCTACGTAGCAAAAGCTACGAGCGGACATTTCGTACTGGGGAATGACGGCCGGCCATACACGATCTGGAGTTCCCGGCTCTTCATGCGAGCAAAGATCCTGACAGCGGTTTCGCCCTGTTGAAATTAAAGACTGCTGCGCTCAGTGATTTCCAGCCCTTTGAATTCTCCGCGATGCCGCCAATGAATGCAAAGTCACGAAGATCGAGGCGGACAGCTTTCACCACAACTGCGACACCGGCGCGGGAAGTTCGGGGGCGCCGATGCTCACTGCCGACGGGACAATGGTTCTCGGCACCCACATAAGAGGGACAACGCCCGGGGGGGGTCGCATTTCGAGGTGACCTGATATTGAGGGTCATAAGTTCACTCCCCCGCTAGAATGCAATGAAGGAGATTATCTCCCCGACCTATCGTCCGGAATTGGCTTCCGCTCCACGGCCTTAGTTGACCCAATCTACGGGTTGTCCACACCGGGTCTCTTTATCCACATCTTTTCAACATCAAAAGGCGCCGCGAGGCGCCTTTGGACGGCAGTGGCGACTCTACCATGCCAAATCCGTTGATGGCCCAGCACGAAGGTTGCCAGGACGGCACTCGAATAAGCCATCTTTTTCACCGCGCGCGACCTTTTAGAAACTCACCTTAAAATATCCAATAACAAAAGGGGATAATCTGTGGACAACCGTGCGTACCGCTCAAATAAGCCATCTTTTCTCCCCTTTACAGGATGCTCCCCAGATGCTATTGTCCCCTACACCCAAGAGCCTTAACTTGTTTGTAAATCGTATGGAAAAAGTTACCTCACAACCTTCCGGAGCGGAGCTCCGTGAAAATCGCCCCAACGCGCCGCCTCAGCTTCTCGCTGATCAGCTACATAGCGATGACCACCATATTAGGGACCTTTCCGCCGTTCCGTCGGACAAGCCCCTAATCTGGTGGATCCATCTTTGGGCGGGCCTCGCAAGAGATCCGACGGGAAAGCATTACCGGAGTATGGGCAATGCCGTCTGGCTTTATCTTTATCTACTCGTTAGTGCGAACCGCACGAATGGGGTCGTCCTTCGCCGGCAGGAAACGATTGCGCTTCAAACCGGGTTCAGCGAACGCAGTGTCGCTCGATGGCTTCAGGAGCTTCGCGAGAAGGGCTACATCACTTCCACTTCAACCGGTCGTTCGCTCCGCATTCAGATCACAAAATGGCGCAGCACCCGGGCAGCCGCAAAAACGTAAATCAAAACTAACCTTTCCACCATGCCCAACCATGTCTCCCAATCCGAACTCACCGTATTTGCAATGGCCGACGCCCGGCAGCGCAACCAGCCTTTCGGCATCAAGCGGACTGATCGGCGTGGACATATGTACATCATCGGCAAGACGGGCACGGGCAAGTCTACGCTGCTCGAAACTCTTATGATGGACGACGTTCGTAAGGGACAGGGGTTTGCGATACTCGATCCGCATGGAGATCTGGTCAAGAAGATTCGTAAGCAGATCCCTCAAGAAATGGCCGACCGCGTTATCGACTTCGATGTCTCGGACCGCGCGACACCTTACGGTTTCAACCCGCTCAGTTTCATACATGTGGATAAGCGGCCGCTCGCCGCGTCAGGACTGGTTCAAGTTTTCAAGCATCTGTGGCTTGATTCATGGGGGCCGCGGTTGGAGTACATCCTGCGAAATTGTCTTGTCTCCTTGCTGGACTTTCCCAATGCGAAGCTCGCCGACATTCCAAAGCTGCTTTCCGACCGCTCGTTTCGGGCGAAGGTGATTAAGTTCATCCGCAGCGAAGAGACGAAGAACTTTTGGATCGACGAGTTTGAGAAATATCCCGAGCGGTTGCGACTAGAATCGATCAGCCCGATCCAAAACAAGGTCGGCGCATTCCTTCAAAACGCACTGCTTCGCAAGATAATCACCGAGCCTGAGAAGCCGCTGAATCTGCGGCGAGCTATGGACGAGGGGAAGATCATTCTTGTTAATCTCGCGAAGGGAAGCATCGGCGAAGACACGGCGAATTTGCTGGGGTCGCTCCTAATCTCCCGATTCGACCTCGCCGCTCTCAGCCGTTCTGACACGCCCGAAGAAGATCGGCGCGACTTTCTCCTCTACATGGACGAATTCCACAACTTCACGACTCAGAGCCTCGTCTTCATGCTTTCAGAGCTGCGTAAGTATCGCCTCTCGCTTGTGCTCGCCCATCAATATCTCTCGCAGCTTGAACCGCGCATCCGCGACGCAATTCTCGGGAATGTGGGGACGGTGGTTCTTTTCCGAATCGGTGCCGCCGACGCTCAAGAATTGGCTCCAGAGTTCGCTCCGACGTTCGGCGTTACCGATCTTACAAGCCTACCAAACTACTCGATTTACCTGCGCCTCATGATCGATGGCAAGGTTTCGCCGCCGTTCTCTGCGATCACGCTTCCGCCAAAAGGTACTAACACAAACAACTAGCCCAAAAAGTCTTGCTTGCTCCGTCTTGTCGGTGATCTAGGTAAATGTCATCGATCGTCTAAACCAAACAATCAAAACGCCTATTGATTTGTACACAGAACTACGTCATCGGCAGGACGGAGCAAGCAAATGCCCAAAAAAAGGAGGAAGCTATGGTTGAAGAGAATACTTGCCCGAAGTGCCAACGGGAACTTAAAGGAGCGATAGAGACGGTCACTACCAACGATGGTACGTATGTTTTCCTTGTCCAGCTGGAAACGACTGATTGCAACTGGGTCAAATGTTCCGGCTGCAAACAGATCTCCTGCAAAGAGTGTCGCGAAAGTCGATATCGCTTCTGCTGCTACGAAGGGCGCATCACCGACCAGCAACGCGCTCAAACGGAATTCGCGCGAGGCAATGCCAAACATAAATAAGGAGGAAGAAAACAATGTCGGATTATAAGACGGTCTACTTGATTGTCGAACGTGGTATGACGCCGAACAAGCAAACGTATTGGCGAGTCGCCGGAAGTGCTGTGGTTTGCCGCGATGGCAGTCTGAACCTTCAGCTCGATATCCATCCCGGACTCGCATTTGTCGTCCGAGACGCAAAGTCCACTACTGAGGTCCAGTCAGCGGCCGCCGATAGATGGCCAACCAAAGGTATCGAGCCAACGTCTGCGGACGATATACCATTCTGATGGAAGAACATGCAATGGTATCGTCAAATTTCAGACCTGCGACGTGATAAAGACCGAGAAATCGGCTGACTGTCCATAAGTAGAAGATCATCACGGCACTCTCTGCGTTCCTAGCAAGTCAATAATAACTAAATGCGGAATGATGGAAGCAAACGCGAGTTTAGGAGACCGAGGTGCGCCTTTGCGGCTGGAGTTGCCACGTTAACCCGAAAAGCTTGCGCGTCCAGCGCGAGGAATCCAACAAATAGAATCAGGAGGACAGATGTATGACAGCGAAAGCTAATCTAAAGGAAGGGCAAGCCGTGCCCGTTGAAACGAATGGGCACGATTCGGCCGAGTACAAACTGATCGCCAGAAACGATCTGACACCATCCCCGACCAATCCGCGACGACGGTTCCACGAGGAATCGGTTGAAAGCCTCGCCGCAAGCGTGGGAAAGCAGGGCATTCTCGAACCGCTGATCGTTCGACAGAACGATAAAACATTCGAGATCGTTTGCGGTGAACGCCGTTGGCGTGCTGCTGGCGCGGTGAAAGGTGACGACGGCGATCCGAAGCCGCTCAAACTCATTCCGTGTCTCGTTCGCGAGCTCACGGACGACCAGGTTCTGGACATTCAGATCCACGAGAATCTGCATCGCGAGGACGTTCATCCGATGGACGAAGCCTACGGCTATCAGGTCCTGAAGGAAAAACTGAACTGCGATGCGAAGGAACTCGCTATGCGTGTCGGCAAGTCTGATGGATACGTTCTCAATCGTTTGAAGCTAAACTCTCTCATAGAGGAAGCGCAGAAGGACATTGACGACGGACATCTTCCTCTTACTTATGCACTTGAGATCGCCAAGTATATGCCTGACATTCAAGAGATCATCTACTCGGAGGTTTACAAGAAGCAGGGCAGATACGAGGGCGACAACTACGTTTTTTCTCCGATCAAAGGGATGACGGTTCCGTGGGGCTCATTCATCGAATGGATCAACACGAACATTCATCATCTCCTCTCAAAGGCTCCGTTCAGCGCGAAGGCGACAAACCTTCGTGACGACGAGCTTGCGTGCGTGAAGTGTCCCGACCGCACGGGTGCGGTAGCAAGTCTATTCGCGGCCGATCGGATCGGGAAGAAGGACGCTTGTCTGGTTCCGTCATGCTTCAAACAGAAAGCCCTACGGCATGTTGAAGTGAAGCGGGAAGAGATAGCCGTAAAGGGCGGTATGGATCCTATGGAAGTTCCGCTCGTACGGAGTTGGGCCTACAACGACGGCGAACACTATCTTGGAAGCCAATCGGCCGCAGTTATCAGCGGATCGAAACGGGGAGAAGAGAAGAAGCCGTGCGAGAACTTGGTTAGTGCAATCGACATCGAGGCTGACAACTACGGAAAGACCTTGCAGGTATGTCTCAAGTCGACAGCCTGCAAGATCCACTGGCCCGAATCTAAGGTTGCGTCGAACGGTTGCTCATCTGGTGAGTCGTCTGATGAAGACGTTGAATCGGCCTCTATCGAATCGAAACGAGCCCGACGCGAAGAGATCTGGAATGCGAAGGTTGCCGAGGTTGTACGCGTTCGCGTGTTCAAACAGGCAGCCGAATCGTTCGAGAAGAAGTTCAATATCACCAGCGTGGGCGTGGAGTTCTTTGCACAGCTTCTCGCGAAGTTCTGGCGAATGAGTTCGTCGGGCGATTCGAACAATCTGAAAGGTGTAGTCAAAACTCTCTTGGCTGAATGGCTGGGGGAGAGCGGCGACTTCTATGTTTCCGAAAGTCGGAGCGGGATCGAAACGATCAAGGCCATGAAACGTCCCGTGCAGTTTCGCGTACTGTTCCTACTCATCCACGGACACAAGGGGACGCTCGGCTATAACAACAGTTATTCGTCGCAAGCCGAAGTCCGGAGTCTTGCCAAAGAGTTCAAGGTTGACTACGCGTTGATCGACGCTGAGGTACGGCTTGAGCTTTCTGCTAAGAAACATCTCGAATCTCACAAGGCTTATCTCGAAGCGATCCAAGCAAAGAAGAAAGATGCAGAGGTTCCGCGTCTCTTTTCTGAGCAGTGGACGCCGAGAGATTAGCAAATCTTTCTCAACACACAGACAAAAAACAATCAGGAGGATATACAGATGCACGATGTTCACACGGGTCGAGGTGCACCTCCGGGCGTACTTTCGACCAGAACCGCTCACGAGAAAGCAGGCTTTCATGAACCGAAGACCGAATGGTCGTCGACTGCCATCCTCGAGGTTACCTACATCGACAACATTCAGATCGTCATCGATCGCAATGACAAGGGAACGGTTTCACTGACCCTTTGGCAGATCGGTGATGACTCTCCGTTCGACCGGTTCGATGCGGATTCTCCCGAGCGCTACTTTGTAGTCAGGAATATGGGCACGAAGCAGTCGCTCATATGGGCACTCGAACAACTGATCGACGAGATCAACCGGGACCGAAGCAGCGACTGGAGGGACTACCCTCCCTTCAACTGGCGTCAGGGCTGGGACGAATTCGTCGAAGGCCATGGCTATCAATTGATAACCCTGGAGC
>JANNNS010000036.1:0-4052 GCA_031398645.1 Acidobacteriota bacterium | reverse complement strand
GGCCGACCAACGCGGCGGTAAGAATTTGTGTCTGGCGGATTATTTTGCGTCGGTAGATTCGGGCCGCGTCGATGTGGTTGCGTTCGATCTAGTTACCATGGGAAGAAAGGCGAGCGAGCATTCTGCAAAGCTATTCAAGTCGGACAATTACACTGACTACCTGCTCTTCCATGGCCTGTCGGTCGAAGCCGCAGAGGCCCTAGCCGAGATGTGGCACCAACGCATCCGGACTGAGTTGGGATTCGCCGACAAAGATGCGCCCGAATTATCGAAATTGTTTCACCAGGGATATCAGGGCTCGCGGTACAGCTTTGGCTATCCGGCTTGTCCGCGGCTGGAAGATCAGGAGAAGCTTTTTGAGCTCCTTCAGCCTGAGCGTATCGGCGTCGAACTGACCGAAGAGTTTCAACTGGATCCCGAACAATCGACATCCGCGATCATCGTGCATCATCCTGAGGCAAAGTACTTCAATGTTGAATAGAGAAGAGATTGCTTTTGACGCAGCCGGCGAAGACATTTTAGTTGCAGTTTTGTCCGATCGTACACGGCTTGAAGCAATTGTCATTTGCGACAGCGGGCGGATTCTCCTGTCCGATCTCGCTCGGCAAACAACGTCAGAACTTGGTCATTTGAGATTCGAACCGTGGAAGCTCAATCTTCAAGTCCACACTTCGGGGAGTTTTGTCGGCATCACGCAAAAGAATGGAACGCTCGGGGTTATTTTGAATTTGACGGACCCGGCTTTCGAAAAGCGGCTTGAACGCGGTGATTATTGTGCAAATGTATCCGAGTTTCCTATAGCTTTTTTCTCAAAAAATGGCAGAACCTACCTCATCCACGGGACCGACTGGAATCGGCTGGATATTACTTGCCTCGATAGCGACGAGTTGCTGACCGAGCGAGTTGTCGCATACGATGAAGCCACTGACACCGAGACCAATTACTTTGACTATTTTCATAGCTCGCTCCTTGTTTCGCCGGACGCAAAGTATTTCGTCAGTAATGGCTGGCACTGGCACCCATATGGGCGAATAACTTTATATCCAATAGATAAATTTCTTGTTGAGTTTGAAGATTCGCACCTAGATATTGATTTGGTAGCGAAAGATGAGCCGGAGGAAGCCACTTATCAACAAGGCTGGGACCTGCCGACATGTTGGCTCGACGATCAGACACTGGCCATAGGATACAATCGCGGAATCGGGTACTACGGCAAGCGTAATTTCCCGTCAGAAGTTTTGCTGGTAGGGGTGCCCGATGCTGCAGTTATGAAAAGGGTGCCTTTCGACGGATTCCGAGTTGGTGTGGAAGGGGACGTCGAGGGAAGCTTACACGTCGACCACGATAGACAACTCTTGCTCGGACTCAACAAAAATTCCGGTTTACTGATCGGAGATCTTGATGGAAATACTAAAGCGAGACATCCCGAACTCAGTTCGCACCATTATTCGGAACGACACGGTCTATATTACAAGTTCCATAAAAGGGATAATCGCATCGAACTGATTCGGGTCGATTTATAGCCGTCCGTTCGAATAGCTGATAATGAGAATCGTCTGCGTCTCTGATACACACAATTGCACTGATGAGATCGATGTGCCCGAAGGTGACATTCTGATTCACTCGGGCGACGCGACCACCACCGGTACGGTCGACGAGGTAAAACGGTTCAACTCTTGGTTCTCAACCTTCCCTCACAAGAACAAGATATTTGTCGCGGGAAATCACGATTGGCTTTTCGAGCGTGATAATGGGTCAGCGAGATCGCTGCTAAGCCCTTCGATAACGTACCTGCAGGATTCGTTCGTTCATATCGATGGGTTGAAGGTTTACGGAAGCCCGTGGCAGCCGCGGTTCTTCGATTGGGCGTTCAACTTGAACCGCGGATATGAACTCGCCGAGAAGTGGGCGATGATCCCGGACGACATCGACATTTTGATCACGCACGGTCCGCCTTACGGGATCCTGGATGAAGTGCCAAGGCAGTGGGGAATCGAGAAAACAGGTTGCGAAGAGTTGCGAAAGCGTGTGGACCAGATAGCCTCAAAAGGGACCCTGAAGCTGCATACTTTCGGCCATATCCATTGCGGTTATGGTGTTGCAGAGAGAGCGGGTGTCAGGTTTGTGAATGCGTCGAATTGTGATGAGAGCTACGATCCGATACAGCCGCCGATAGTGGTCGACATATAAAAAGAGGAGGAAATCGCTTTCCCCCTCCCTGTTTAGAAGAGCCGCCGTGAAAAGCGGCTTTTGTCGTTTCTATTTAGTTCGTCGTGAAGTTAACGTCGGTCGCGGCGGCCTGGTGGTCGCGGACGATGTTCGCAGGATTGAACGTCGTGCCTTTACGCGGCCTCGGCGTGATCGTGTACGATTGGCCAAAACCAACTTGGTCGAAGTCGAAGTAGCCGAAAGCATTCGTGATCGCGGTACGATTTGTCGATGGGCCGACAAGCGTGACGTAAACGCGTGCAACACCTCGGCCACCCGCAGTCGTGATACGGCCGCCAATCGCACCGTTTGAGGCCGGTACGTTCGAAATCGAGAAATTCGCGTCGCTGACATCGAAAAAGATGTTGCCGACTGGCTCGACCCGGATGCGGGCCGTTGCTGTATTAAGATTTGGCGAAACGACGGCTTCCGAACCATCGTTCGGTGTGCTCGCGTTAAGCACGGTCGGGAAAGTCAATCCGCCGTCGGTGGACAAAAGGATCCGAACATTCCCGGCATTGATCGGAGCGCCTTCAGAACCGCCTGTATTCCACGTAACCACTGGATTCGAGTTGAGAAACCAAGTTGTGTTCGTGTTCGGGGACGTGACCGCAAACGGTCCGGTGCCGGCAACTACCACCTGGACGGTCGCCGTGTTTACGCCGCCGCCGCCTGCACGGTTATCTCTAGCAATAACCTGGAAGTTCATTGTTCTTGCGATCGCGGGCAGAAGTTCACCCGTCATAAACGAGCCGGTCGTGTTTGGCGGTACGTTCGCGTTTGCAAGGATGAACTGGCTTCTCGGGAAAGTTCGTGAACCATCGGAGGATGGCAGGAACGGCCGGAAGAGAGGCCGGGCATTTCCATCCGAATCGGTGTTCGGAACCGCCGTAGTGACCGGGCCGAGGTCATACTGCTGCCAGTCATAGGTGACGGTGTCGCCATTGGCATCCGTTGCGGCAGCGGTCAGAGTGAATGGTGTTTGTCTCGGAATGTTAAAGGTCGAACCACCGACACTGTTGATGCTCGGCGGTGTGTTGCCGGTTGCGGTCGTGACCGCACAAGTGTTTCCGTTCCCAGTCTGACTATAGGCAATGATCTCTTCGAGGCTGCGGACATGGAAAGAATCAATACTGGTTCCCGCGAGATTTTGAGTTCCGCAGATGCCTGCATATCCCATGATCGTAACGCCGCTGCCCGGTTCGTAGGCGCTTGTGTTACTTCGCTGTCCGGCCTGGCCGCAGGAACCCGTTCCGCCGTTAAAGGTGTGATTTCCGCCCCACTGATGGCCCATTTCGTGAGCGACATAATCGATCGCGAAAACATCTCCGGTCGGATTCGTGAGGCCGGTAACACCACGCGCCTTGCTCGCTCCGCACGGCACACCGACGCCGGCGATTCCACCACCACCGGTGCTGAAAACGTGGCCGATGTCGTAATTTGCTGTGCCGATAACGGTCGTGACGTTGTTTTGATTCTCCGTCAGCATTGTTGAACCGTTATTATTCGTATAAGGGTCGGACCCGCTGGCGCTCCATCGAAATAGACCTCCACCTCACGTCGATTTAATCGCGCAAACTCCTGCAGGATCGCAGCCAGTTCCATTTCATCATCCGGCGAATCAAGGCGCAAGCCCAGTTTGGGAATTAAATTATGTCCATCGATCAAATAGGGCATGGGATGATTTTATCAGGGAGTCGTGATCTACCCTGCATCAAATCCTTTGGAAATACGTAGACAAGAGCAAAACGCAAATCGAATATAATGTATTCATTCAAAAGGAGATTCAAATGAACGAAAAGAAACCTTCCAATTTAACAGTATCTCAACAAGGCGGCGTGGTG
>JANNNS010000030.1:0-20730 GCA_031398645.1 Acidobacteriota bacterium | reverse complement strand
GATCCTGCAACTCACGCGGGCGCATCGGCCGTTTGGCCCCCGCACCGCGCCCGCCATTCAAATCTCCGGCCATTGCTGGTCCTGCCACCGGTTTGCTCCCCTGCCCCCGCGCAGCCGGGCTTGGCCCGACCGCTTGCTGCCCTTATAGGCCTCTTGAACGATAGCAACAGGCCGCATTGCATTGTGGCCCTGCTCGGGGACTTTGTACTATTTCACGCCTAGTCACTATCCTGTTTTCCTGCGCCGAAACGGCACAACAGCGGGTCGCAGGGCTCCCTGCCGCTGCCCGCGCCGCGCATCAGGCCGCGCTTGCAGGAGCAGACGCGCTGCGAATCGCTGTCCCCGCCGGTGTGATCGCCGATGCGGCGAGTGCAGCGGAGATTGCCCGCCTGGCGGGAACTGTCCCGTGCGAATGGATTGATACAGCGACTGCGCTCGCGCTGCCCGGTCTGATGATCAGCGGCGAACAGTCGCTTGACGCTGCTGTGATTGCCGCCGCGCTTGTTGGAGATGCCGAGGCCGCCACGCTATTGCGCGAAGGTGGCGGCATCGCCGGAACTTTGTCGGGTGGTAACCAGCAAAAAGTTGTGCTTGGCAAATGGCTTTTGACCGGGCCGAAAGTGCTTTTCCTGGATGAGCCGACACGCGGCATCGATGTTGGAGCAAAACAGGAAATTTACGCTGAGATAAACAAGTTGTCGGAACAGGGCCTGGCCATCGTTCTCGTATCCTCGGAACTGCCGGAGGTGTTGGGCTTAGCCGACAGGATAATCGTGTTGCATGAGGGCAAAATGACCGGCGAATTCCTCCGGCAGGACGCAACGCCTGAAAAGGTTATGACCGCGGCAACAGGTCACGCATAACACTTTACGAACGACGGAATAATCGAAATGAGTGAAACCATCGAGAAAAAAGTTTCTGCATCGGCACTTCGCGCTTATGTAATGATCTTCGTCCTTGGCCTGATCTGGCTTTATTTCCACTGGGCGACCGATTCTATATTCCTGACTTCGCGAAATCTTTCGAACCTAATGACCCAGATGTCGGTCACTGCCATTCTTGCTGTCGGGATGCTGATGGTCATCGTCTCAGGAAACATCGACCTGTCCGTCGGTTCGGTACTTGGCTTTGCGGGTGGCCTTGCGGCGTTTGCCATGACGACGCTCGAATACAGCCTACCCGTTTCGATACTGTTCGCCATCGTCATTGGGGTCGTCATCGGCCTGTTTCATGGCGTGCTAACTGCATATTTGAACATTCCCGCATTTATCGTAACGCTTGGAGGGTTGCTAGCTTGGCGCGGGGCGACTAAGTGGCTGCTTGGCGGAAACACCATCCCAGTTTCGAGCGATACGTTCAAGTTCATCGGGCAGGGGAACGTGCCGTTAACGATAGGCTGGATACTCGCCGGCGTCGCGATCGTTGCCGTTCTGTTCATGGCATATCGCAAAGCGGCTTCGATCAAACAATACGGTTTGGGAGAAGCCAATTACGGAGCCGAAATACTTAAAGCTCTTCTTCCGATCGGCGGGATAGTGGCGTTTATCTGGGTGATGAACTCATATCAGGGCGTTCCGATTCCGGTCTTGATACTGCTTGGTGTCGCGTTGCTTGGGGCGTTTTTGACCAACTCGACGACATTTGGCCGCTATCTGTACGCCATCGGCGGCAATGCTGATGCGGCACGGCTTTCCGGTATCAACAACAAAGCGAACGTTCTAAAGGTCTATGCCCTGCTCGGAGCCTTGACCGGCGCGGCTGCTCTTATCTTCACGGCCCGTGTCGGCAGTGCTTCGCCCGACGCCGGAACCCTGAAAGAACTCGACGCCATCGCTGCCTGCGTTATTGGCGGAGCAAGCTTGATGGGTGGCCGCGGCACGATCTTCGGCGCCTGCCTCGGCGCTCTGATAATGGCCAGCCTCGACAACGGAATGTCTCTTCTGAACGTAAAAGATTACATGCAGGACATAATCAAAGGCTCGATCCTTGTAGCGGCGGTTGGTTTGGATATGATGGGAAGGAAGCAAGGCTAGACTGAAGACCTAGTAGAACGTCGTGATCCTGTTCCTGATTGGGTTGTAGTCAAGGTATGGAAGATCCCAAAGGAAGATTTAACATATCACCGACAAAAGGTTTTCGAGAATATTCAACGTTTTCAGTTGCGTACCTACTCAAAGAGAACCGAGAGTAAGTCACGTCCAATCATCCCCCAATAAAACTCATGGTTCTTTCGGGCTGGATGAACGCCGGATCATTGATACGATGGCCCGGTTCTTTTTTTAGGACGGAGCTCTTGATGAAGTCGACGAGGTCTTCGCGCGACGCACCGCTGCGAAGAAGGTCGCGAAGGTTGTGTTCGGTCGTTGAAAAGAGGCAGGTGCGGATCTGGCCGTCGGCGGTGAGTCGGATGCGAGAGCAGGCGCCGCAGAACATCTCGGTTACGGGTGCGATAATTCCGATCTCGCCGGGTGCGCCGTCCGCAAAGTCGAATTTCCACGCGGTCTCGCTGCCGCGGGACGACCCCTTTAGCCGCATCGGGTAGACACTATTGATCGCGTCGCGGATCTCTCGGCCTGAGACGACCATATCCCGACTCCAGTCGTGGCCGGAATCAAGCGGCATGAACTCGATAAACCTGAAACTGACCGAATGTTCGCGGGCAAATCGCGCAAAATCGACAAGTTCGTCGTCATTTCGCCCACGGACGATGACCGCGTTGATTTTAATCGGTTCAAAGCCCAGCAACCTTGCAGTTTTGATAGCTTCCAACACTTTCTCAAGTGCATCGACAGCCGTGATCTCCTCAAACCGGTCACGGCGAAGCGTATCCAGGCTAAACGTGACGCGGTCCAATCCCGCATCCTTCAAGGCGCCGGAATGCCGGACAAAATCATAGCCATTCGTTGTCAGCGCAATATCAGTGAGTCCGGGCTTTAGCTGTGCAAGCTTTCCGACCAGGATGGGAACGTCTCGCCTTATCAGCGGTTCGCCGCCCGTTAGCCGGATCTTCTCTATACCGAGCGAAACAAATATGTCTCCAAGATAGGCAAGCTCTTCGAATGTCAGTAACTTTTCTTTCTTTGCCCACGAAGGTTCGCCGTGCGGAAGGCAGTAGAAGCACCGGAAATTACAGCGATCGGTCAGCGAAATACGCAGATCGCGGATCGTCCGGTTGTGAGCATCGAGGAGCATTTAACAAAATCATACAGTGCGAGACTCGCGTTTGTAAATGACTTTTACCGAACTTCACGAAGGGCGGCCGCGTTTCGTTTTAGCCCGGCCAATTTAGTTCGTTTGATAGGAGAACCGCGAAAGCGGACGACATATTCCTCATGCTCCATTGAATCGATCGATGCCAGGTCGAGCGAGGTCTCACCGTCTCTCGGCTCAAACTGCGGCTCTTGCGACGGTTTTTCGAACCGGTTCCACGGACAGACATCCTGGCAAATGTCGCAGCCATAGATCCAGCCCTCGAGATTCCCGGATATCTCCGGCGGCAGTTCGTCGCTCCGCAGTTCGATAGTTGCGTATGAAATGCATTTCCGCGAATCGACGACATAGGGCTCGACGATGGCGGACGTTGGACAGGCGTCCAGACACATTGTGCACGTGCCGCAATGGTCGGGAACCAGATCGGTATCGTATTCGAGCTCTATGTTCAACAATATCTCACCCAGAAATATCCACGAGCCGAATTCCTGCGTGATCACGTTTGAGTGCTTCCCGATCCAACCCAGGCCTGCTCGAACCGCCCAGGCTTTGTCCATGATCGGGGATGTATCGACGCAAACTTTACCATCGGCGCCCGGTTGTTCCGCCTTTATCCACTCGAGCAATTGGCCCAGCTTTGCTTTCACTATCTCGTGGTAGTCGTCGCCCCACGCGTATCGTGAGATCTTGCCCACGCTAGCAGCGTCAATGTGTTCGTGCGGCGTAAAATAATTTACAGCGGCGACGATCAGGCTCTTTGCCGGCGGGAACAGCACGCGCGGATCGGAACGTTTCTCGGGTTCGCGTTCCATCCATGCCATTTCACCCTGAAGTCCTTGCGCCAGCCAGCTTCGCAGATGTTCGCCCTCGGCAGTAAGGGGTTCAGCCCCGACGATGCCGACCTTGCTAATGCCGATCTCAAGGGCCTTTTGTCTGATCTTTTCGGTAAACAATGACACTCAAAAATTATCGGCGATGCCGCGACAAAATAGAAACGGCCGGTATGCGCGATGGGCAAACCGGCCGAATGTTCCAGACTGGTAAGATCTAGAAGTTTAGTTTCATTCCGAACTGGAACTGACGCGGATCGTAAGCTGCAGTCGGTGTGCTGTAGTACCTCGATCCCGGAGCCGCTTGGCCAAGGGCGTTAACGTCGCGGTAGTTCGGTGAGGCAGAGCCTTCGTTGAAACGGTTGAAGAGATTGAAGCCTTCAGCGATCAGGTCAAGGCGGATCCTTTCAGTAAAGTGGAATCCGCGGGTCAATCTCAGATCAAAGGACGCATAGCCGTGGGTGATCCCGCGGTTACGGCCGAGCGTGCCCGTCGAGAAGCGTCCATCGGTGATAAGCGGCGTAATGCAGCCCTGGTCACCCGGAACACAAAGAGTACCGTTCGCGTTAACGCTTGGTCGGTCAGTCTGCGTCGATTGGTCGTTGTTCGCGTCTACATTCGTGATGATGTTGAATGGACGTCCGGATGAAAGCTCGACGATCGGAGCAACCGTGAAATCCGCAAGAAATCTCTTCCAACCGCTGTCCGCCTTTCTCCAGCCCGATGGCGAAGCCAACACGCCGCTGAACACAAAGCGATGCCGCTGATCGAACAACGACGGCGCACGTTCCGCCCGGAAATTACTAACGTCTTGAGCGATCAGTAGCGTTTGAAGATCGGATGAATCGTCGATCGACTCAGAGATCGTGTATGACGCGAGGAACTGGAAATTATTGGCAAAACGCCGCTTCAGCTCAACGTTAAATGCATTGTAGATCGAATTTCCATCCGAAACCTGTGCGTTGATCGAACCAAAGGGTGAGATCGCACCTGGCGTCCTGAGACTGCCGCCAAGCTGTGAATCGAGCACTGCCTTGGAAACCGCACCGCCCGAAAGTGCCCTTGCCAAAAAGTAGTTCGGAGCATTTGGACGGAAGAAGTTAGCGATCGCAGGGGCAACTACGCGTCCGGTCGGACATTGTGCGACCATGCCCGGAATAACGACTGCACAGCCAACGCCGGTCGGTGTTCCAGGAGCGGTTGTGGCGATCGAAAATGCGATCGCTTGCTGCGTCGATGCCGGCAAGGCACCGCCAAAGAACCGCTGGAAATTCTGGATCTGCAACGCGGTATTCGGTGAATTCAGGTCCGTCGGCCGCGGCAAGTGATGAGCACCAACAAAGATATACGAAGCCGACAGCGACATATTCTTTGCCAACTCAGTCTCAAACCCGAGGTTTCCCTGCGTTGCCGAAGCGTACTGGAAGTCCTTAGCGATCGGCAGCGTGAACGGGAGGACCGGTCCAAATCCAGAGAAGGTCTGGTCGTTAAACCGCTGACGGCCGAACTGATACTGCGAACTTGCCGCAACACCGGGCGTTACCGGGCTGCCGAAAGCGGCGCACAATGCGGCGTTCGAGCCCTGAGCACCACAAACCGTTCCTTGGAAAACGAGGGCCGCATTCAACAGTGTCGGAGCACCGGTGACCGTGTCACGCGGCAACGGACTTCCGGCGGTAAGCACGGCCTGCTGCTGCTGGGCAGCATCGGCGATGTCCGAGTTAAATGCGACTGCAAGCAGCGGATGATCGTAGAACAGGCCAAGAGCACCACGGATAACGGTCTTGCCATTACCTAACACATCATAAGCAAACCCGAAACGCGGCGCCCAGTTATTGGTATCACGAGGAATTCCTTGCTGGACGCCCATTGCATCCTGAGCCGTCAAAATGTCCGACGACGAGAGGCTGATGCCCGAAAGCGGATCCTGAAACGCTACAGGAGCGATCGTCTCTGTCAATTCGAGATCATAGCGGATGCCGTAATTGATCGTCAGACGCTTGGTTGCACGCCATGAATCCTGTGCAAAGAATGCGATCGGCGTGTTCTTGATCTTACTGATCGGGTCGCCAAATCCTTGAACATAGAGCGAGGGCAGTCCGAGACCATATGACTGAACCGGAGTGAATGCCGGTGCTGCCGCAGGAAAACCAAGATTTGAAGCGGCAAAGTCGCCGAAATTGAACAGGCCCGCAAAGTTGAGTTCAAACAAAGCCGAAGGTATGTTCACAAAGTTAACGTCGCCGCCGAATTTGAACGAATGGTCACCGACCACCCAATTAAAGTTGTCGGCAAACTGATAACGTGTTTCCGTACGGTCAACGGGGGAGAAAAGCTCGCGGCCGATGAATGCCGTACCTGAGATATTGAACGCCACTGCATCCGGATTCTGCGAACGGAATGAGGTCTGTCGGCGTCCATAGCTGAAACGAAGTTCATTCGCTGTGCTTGTGCTGAGCACCGAGTTCAAGCTCGTCGAAAACGACATGTCCTTGACCTCGGTAATGCCGGTTCGCGAGAAGTCATTCTGGCCGAGCGACTGATTCTGTGATTCGACCTGGATGCCCGTAACCGTCCCCGGATTGTACCCAAAACGCATCGTAAGCTGGTGGTTCTGATTAAAGCTGTGGTCGCCGCGAATTGAAAAGAAGTTACTGCGGTCCGTGACCGGAAAAACTCGCTGAAGGTCGTTCAGCGGTCGGAACGCGATCGGCTGGCCGACAGAATTGGTCGTACCAATCGGAACCGGGGCACCTGTAATGAAAAATCGCGATCCTACAACCTGTCCCGCCGGAACGGCTCCGCCAGCACTGATCAGAGGGTTGCTGCCGGTCAACGCGGTGTTGCCGCCGCTCGAGGCAAGATATAGGTACTGGATCGCCGCACTAATGTTTGCAGGAACGCCGCTGCCGATCAGCGTATTTGCGAACGTGGCTTGCTGCGGGGTCAATCTAGAGAACGTTTGCGTGAACGGAAGGAACGGTGCACCTACCGTGACCGAAGCGGTCAGGCCGGCTGCAACGTCACTTGTAAAGAAACCCGACTCGTTCCGCTGGCGTCGTTCGAACGACGCAAAGAAGAATGTACGATCCTTAACGATCGGGCCGCCGAATGTTCCACCAAACTGGGTGCGTGTGTATGCGGCCTTGATCGGGGAAAAGGGATTGCGTGCCTGAATGCTCTTGTCGCGGATAAAGCCGAACACATTTCCGCTAAAAGCGTTGGTGCCGCTCTTAGTCACAACGTTGACGACGCCGCCGGTCGCACGGCCGAACTCAGCGGTGTACGAGTTGGTCGAAACCTGATATTCCTGCACAGCTTCCTGGGAAACCGTAGAACGCGAGGCGTTGATCGAGTTGTCGGTAAAATCAGCACCATCAACGTTTACCTGCGTCGAACGCCCACGCTGGCCGCCGACATTCAAACCGGAGGTCGGTGCCGGCCCGATCGGTCGGCCATTGTCACGGCCTACGGTTGAGAGCGTCAGAGCAAAACCTGTCGCACTTCTTTCGTTGATCGGAAGATTTTCGATACGCTCCTGCCCGATCGTATTCGCGACGGTCGTGCGGGCGGTCTCAACCAATTGAACATCTTCGCTCGTAACGTTCACAACCGCCGAAGCCTCGCCTAGTTCGAGCTTTATCGTCAACTCGGCCGCCTGGCCGACCGTAAGACGAACACCCGAAATAACGACCTTCTTGAACGTCGCCGCCTCGGCACTGATCTCATATTCGCCCGGCGGCAGGCCGATGAACTGATAGCTTCCCTGGGCGTTGGCTGTAACAGTTCTGGTGATTCCCGTGGCGGAATTTCGTGCGGTGATGGTCGCTCCTGAAACGACCGCACCCGATGGATCGGTGACCGAACCGGAAAGGTCGGCGGCCGTGGCCTGCGTCTGCGCGAAGGCCATTGAGGCTCCGACCACGGCTATCAGGGCTAAACAGGCGAACCTGATACCGATCTCATAAAATCTTGAGGTAACTGCTCTCATGAAATTTTCTCCTAAATATTGAGTCTTTGCCGAGTTTCGTCCGCGAAATACCGATGCCGGAATTGAGGTAGATTTTTACGTCCGGATCAGGACCAGAATGTTTTGATCGTTTCTGATGACGCCGCTAACAAAAACTCTGAGCGGATATGCTTTGAAGTTTGTATCCTAAATCGATTCAATAGGCAAGCAAAAGTCGTTGATTTTCAACACATTTAGCCATTTTTTGCATGCAATGGCCTGGCTGAACGAGTCGAACCTGCGAGGTAATTTCGGCTTAGCTTACTCAGGCTTAGGAAGCGGATCGCCGCGGTTGGAACAACGGGCATGAACGCCGCCCGCCTTAGGAACGAACAAACCCGAAGCCTGCGGCTAAAAGCGAGGCGATGAGCACTGGCATATTCGACCGCTATCCGCTCAGGAACAAGGGGGTTAGCAGCGATCGCCGAAGCAAGCAGCGCCGAGCTTTCGAATGCCATCAGCATACCGCTGCCGGTAAAGGGATCGATAAACGCGGCTGAATCGCCGGCCGCGAACAGATTCTGGACCTTGGCCGGTTCTGTCCGTCCGAAAGAGCTGATCGATACTGCCAGCCATTCACCGGCCGGCTTAGCATTCCGCAAGGCGGCCGCCGCACGGATATTTCTGGTAACCGCTTCTTCCACGAGCCTATCGGCATTTGATCCGATCTTCCTCGCCGCCTTGGAGTTCATGAGAAAACAGAGATTGGCGAGGCCGTTCTCAACGGAGGTCAGGCCGCCGTAGCCGCCGGGAAAAAAGAAGATCTCGCAGGTTCCCGGAGCGATCTCAACGCCCGTAAAGTGGTTCTTAAAGCCGACGGCGACCGAGGGCTGAGGCCTTGTCTTCGGCAGATCCGAAAGCTTCCGCTCGACAAGCTTAGAAAGGGCAGTGTTACGCCCTGTAGCGTCGATAAAAAGATCCGCTCCGACGTATTTTTCCTGCCGATGTTTCCCGGTCACCCGAAGGCCTGCGATACGACCTTGACCAACCTCAACCTCGGCGATCTTAGTTCCTTCAAATACCTTTACCCCGCACTCGCGAGCCTTATCGAGCAACATCCTGTCCATTTCCGACCGGCTGAGACTCAACGCAAACCCGCGGTCGTCCAGCACGCGGCTGGGAACCGCGAATCCATTTCCCTTTCGATCGCAAAAGCGAGTCTCGAATATCCGTTCGCCTCCGGCAGCCAGCATTTCGTCAAGGACGCCAAGGCCGTCAAAATGCCGCAGACACTCAGGCGAGATAAATTCGCCGCAAAGTTTATGTCGCGGAAAGGTTTCCCGCTCGATCAGCGTCACCGCAAAACCATCGTTCGCAAGGCGGATCGCCAGGCTGGATCCCGCCGGGCCAGCCCCGGCGATCGCAATTTTCGGGATCCGATTTTTCATTTGATGATGCTTTATAATAACCCAACGCAGATGGTCCGGGGCAACGTTTTGACAATCCGCATCGGCAAATCGACAATCGCAATTAATGAAGATCATTCCGATCTCGATTCCAACACCGTTCTATGTCGGCTCGGTGAACGTTTATCTGATCCGCGAGGATCCGATAACTCTCATTGACGTCGGGCCAAAGACCGCTGAGGCGCTGGCCGCGTTGCGAAGCGGCCTTGCCGAACACGGGCTAAAGTTCGCCGACATTCGCCGTATTGCCCTTACTCACGCCCACGAAGACCACTGCGGCCTGGCGAAGCAAATTCGTGACGAGGCGAAAAGTGCCGAGATCTATGTCCACAATTGGGAAACCGGACACCTCAACGGCCGCCTTTCACAGGAAGCGAATCGCAAACTTATGCTCCGCTCGGGCGTTCCTGAAAAGGTTTTTAGCGAGATGCGGGAGCTTTATGACGAGATCAGTCTGCTGACCGACTCGTTGGCTCAAAGTGATCTTCTCCCGCTTAATGACGGTCAGGAACTCGAGTTCGCAAGCGGTACGATCAAGGTCCTGCACACGCCTGGCCACACGCCGGGATCGTGTTCGTTCGTGCGTGAAGCAAACCGGACGCTTATATGCGGCGACTGTGTATTGAAGCGAATTACGCCAAATCCCATACTTTCTCCCGACCCGATCGATCCAAATAAGCGTTTCCGCTCGCTAGCGGAATATCTGGTCAGCTTGGCTAAACTGAGAAGCTATTCACCCACACTGGCATACGGCGGACACGGCGAAGCGGTCACAGATTTTGATGAGATCTTCAACCGCTATGTAAGGGCGATAGATGATCGGCAGAAGAAAGTGATCTCGTTGGTCGCTCCGGGCGGCTCGACTGCTTATGAGATAGCACAGGTACTTTTTCCGAATGCGGGCACGAATGATGTTCACCGGTTTTTAGCTATCTCGGAGGCAATTGCGCACCTTGACTACGCCGAAGGTGAACGAAAGATCGGGGTCGAACTACATGACGGAGTGGAAGTTTACAGAAACTAGCAACGCGGCCGCCGAGGCGATCTTGCTTGGGCGAAACTTTTCGCAGATCCCGCCGATGCGTTTTGTTACTTGCGTCAAGCCCGCAAATCCAGGAAGCTGGGCAGCCCGCCTCGTTACGGTTCGCTCGATCTGATCGACGCCGCCGTCACCGCTAAAAAGTGTTCCGACCGAATACTCAGTTCTGTTTTTCGCCAGCGACCCCTGCCCGACCGGAACATAGAACGTATCTATCACCTTTCGCGCGATCTTCTGCGCTGTGGTGCTCTTTTGAAGCTCGAGCTTCGCAACGCTCCAGTAAAAATGGGTGTGAGCAGCCTCTTCGCGTATGATCCCTTCAAGAATGACCGACAGCACCGGGTGATCGGCCAACTGGATCATTCGCCGATACGCCTGTGCGGTCGACATTTCGTGGATCGCGCCAAACGCCATATGCGTGGCGGTAAATCGGCTGCCGAGCAGATTCGTCAACAGCGTCATCAGATAAGTGTAAGTGTGATAGGTCGTGGTTACGTTCTTATGCGTTTGAGCCTGCCAGTCATCAGGGGTTTCGTAACCCGCCTCGTTCAGAAAGCGGTTGATCACTTGCCCGTGGGTGATCTCCTCAATACCCCAGCGTTCCATGAACTTTGCGATCACGGGGTCACGGCCGGTCGGCGTTCGCTGAAGTTCGCGGTGGTACATATCGGTGAGCACCTCGACATCGCGCATATAGAGCATTACCGGGATGAACTTTGGATCCAAGGGAGTGTCCTTGACGGTGTGCCATGGCAGGCCGTCGATAAACTCCTTCGTCAGGGTACGGTCCTGTTTTTCGTACCAATCCAAAACATCCTTGTTTGTCTCAAACGCCATATTTCTCAGGATCACCTAACAAGAAAACCGGTCTCTTATTGAAAACGATTTTCATTTAATAGCATAATTCGCTAAACTTATGTTTTCGGATGCCACTTTTTTCACCGATGATAATAACATTAGACCTATGAGATATAAATTGCCTTTCATTTTTCTGATTTTTCTGGCCGCTGTCAACACTTTTGGCCAGGGTCCGACGCTTTGGGTAGAGGGCGAGAAACACCTCAAGAATATCAAACAGCTAACGTTCGGCGGCGAGAATGCCGAGGCTTACTTTTCGTCGAACGGGAAACAGTTGATCTTTCAATCGAAGCGTGACGGCCACAAATGTGACCGCATCTATTCAATGAACATTGACGGATCGGCGACGAAGCAGATCTCGAACGGCGAGGGCCGTACTACGTGTGCCTATTATTTCAAAGGCGGGAAGCGCGTCGTTTATGCTTCCACCCATAGCGGCGGCAAGGATTGTCCGCCGGAGCCGGATCGTTCGAAAGGCTACGTCTGGCCGGTATATGGCGATTACGAACTCTACACAGCCAAGGCGGATGGCACGGACATCAAGCGTCTTACAAATGTACCGGGTTATGACGCTGAAGCGACCGTGTCGCCGGACGGCAAAAAGATCGTATTCACCTCGGAACGCGATGGCGACCTTGAACTTTACACAATGGACATCGACGGCAAGAACGTCAAACGCCTGACCGATGCGGTCGGTTATGACGGCGGAGCATTCTTCTCGCCCGATTCCAAAATGATCGTCTATCGCCGTTCGACCCCAAAAACGGACGCCGAGATCGCCCGATATAAAGAATTGCTCGCACAGAAGTTGGTCGTGCCGACGGTTTTCGAAGTTTGGGTAATGAACGTCGATGGCACCAATAAACGGCAGGTGACCGACCTCGCGTCCGCCTCGTTTGCACCATTCTTTACGCCGGATGGGAAGAAGATCATTTTCTGCACCAACTTTTTTGACGCAAACCGCGGTGACCGCCGCCGGCAGCCAAATTTTGATCTCGCCCTGATCAATCTCGACGGCACCGGCATCGAACGGGTAACGTTCGGAGAAACCTTCGACGGCTTCCCGATGTTCTCGCCCGACGGCAAAAAACTCGTCTTCGCGTCGAACCGCAATGCGGCAACGACCGGCGATACCAACGTATTTATTGCTGATTGGGTCAACTAATCAGAACCGGGAGCGGTAGCGACTGGGTTCTTTCGATATTCAGCATTGAGAACATCTATGAAAACATACTTTCTTAGTGTTGCCGTGACCGTATTCTTGCTATCGGGCGTAATCAGCGCGCAGAAATCTGCGGAGATGATAGACGAATTCGGCTGGGTTCCGTGCGAAGACCTGCGTAGTCGACTTGATAGTTTCCTCGCGACGCTCAGCGATAAACCTCGAGCTACAGGCTTTGTATATGTGTATGAGGGAAAGTATGGGGTTACGCTCTATGATAGAAAAAAGCCCCGTGCAGAAACCCGGTCACCCGTATTCGGTGAAGCCGCGCATAGGACGAACATTTTTCGAACGCATTTCAGGTTTCGTAATTTTGACCTTAGCCGCATTTTGTTTGTAGATGGAGGTCTTCGTGACTCATACTTGGTCCAATTTTGGATCATTTCACACGGTGCACTTCCTCCTCCCGCCCAACCTACGCTTGAACAGATGACCTTCAGAAAAGGCAAATTTGCCGAACTAGAGTGTCCTTGATGAGATCTCAAATGTATATACTTCGCAGAATTCTTAGTTTGCTTGTCCTCCTTCTGGTTGCATTGAATGCGTTCGCTCAAAAACCGGCGACTGCCGACGCGCTCGAAGCCAATCTCCGCAAGCACGTTCAGTACCTCGCCTCTGACCAGCTTGAGGGCCGCAAGACGGGCGAGACCGGTGCCACGACGGCGGCGGGTTATGTGGCGAATCAATTCGCTCAGTTCAAGCTTAAGCCAGGCGTAAAGGCAGTGAATGGCAAGGGTAATTTTCTTCAGACGTTTCCGTACGTCGCTGGCGTGATTGTCGGCGAAAGCGGCTTTTTGAACGTGATACCGGCAGACCCGCAGAACGTAAGCAGGCTCGAGCCGGGCATTACCTACATGCCGTTCGCCAATTCGATAAGCGGAGACGTCCCGTCGTCGCCGCTGGTCTCTGCGGGTTACGGCATCGCGACCGTTGATAAAAAGTATGACGATTATGCAGGGCTGGATGTCCGGGGCAAGATCGTAATTATTTTTGACGGCAGCCCGGAGGGCGGCTCACGTGAGCAATTTGGCAGTTTCAACCTACATGCAAAGGCGAATCTTGCTAAGGAACGCGGAGCACGCGCGATGATCGTTATCGCCAAGGCTGACGACTTCAAGGCCGATCCGCTCTCACGAATTTCCTATGAGCCAACGATGGGTGAAACGGCAATACCGGTCGTCGGGCTCAGCCGGGAGATCGCTGCGGATGTTTTTGGCGTAAAGACGCCGGCTGAAGTCTCCGAGATCGAGAAATGGGTCGCGATGAAAACGAACGCTCCGCCCGCGGTCGCGATCAGGCTGGCCGAACCCCTCAAAGCCACCGCGCAGATGAAGATCGATCTGCAAAAGAAAACCGTCGATGCCTATAACGTCATCGGGATCATCGAAGGCACCGACCGTACGCTTAAGAACGAAGCCATCGTCATCGGTGCACATTACGACCACCTCGGCCGCGGAGGCCGCTCGAGCCTCGCTGCTAATTCCACCGACATCCATCACGGTGCCGACGATAACGCCTCGGGTACCTCGGCTATTCTTGAGCTTGCCCGTCAATTCGCGAAAGAGAAAAAGAACAAACGCACGCTCATCTTCATGGCATTCGGCGGCGAAGAAGAAGGCCTGCTCGGGTCAAAATATTACGTCAACAATCCGGTCTGGCCATTAGACAAGACAGTCGCGATGATCAATCTGGATATGGTCGGGCGGTTGAGCGAAGGTAAGCTGACCGTCGGAGGGATCGGCACCGCCAATGAATGGAAGGTGGCTGTCGAATCCAAGAATTTGAATCCTATGGCCCCAGTGAAGTTGAATCGCCCGGAAATCAACACACAAGGTGAGGTCGGCCCTGCTTTCGCTCTCCAACTTACCGAGGACGGCTTCGGCGCGTCCGATCATTCTTCTTTCTACGGCAAGCAGATCCCAGTACTTTTCTTCTTTACCGGCACGCACACCGATTATCACAAACCGACCGACACTGCCGAAAAGATCAACTTCGACGGCCTTACAAAGATCACTAGATACGTGGCGGCAATAGCAAAGTCGGTCGATGAAAACCCGATTCGCCCGGCTTACAAGGTGGCTCAAACTGCTCCGACAGGCGGTCGAATGACGTTCAACGTATCGCTTGGGACTATTCCGGCCTACGGCGATGGGAACGATGGACTGACGATCGACGGTGCCCGCGAAGGTTCACCGGCGGCAAAGTCCGGACTGAAGGCCGGTGACAAGATAATCAAACTTGCCGGTAAGGACGTGCGAAATATCTCCGACTATATGTTCGCGATGGGAACGATGAAGGCCGGCGAGGAATATGAGGTCGTGATAAAACGCGGCACGGAAACGCTCACATTCAAGATCGTCCCGGCACCGGCAGCGAGGCGCTGATGTCCAATTCGCGGGCACTTTCGGACGCAAAAGCGCGTCCGAGCAGGCGAGGACGCCTGCGTTCCCAGGCTATGCTTCCTTTCTCCAAATTTCACGGCTTCGGCAATGACTACATCGTCATCGAGAAGGCCAATATCCGTGATGGCACCGATCTGTCGGCATTGGCAAAAGCCATCTGCCATCGCCACACTGGAGCCGGGGCTGACGGCATCGCGGTTTTGGAAGAGTTGCGTGACGAGGATGCCGATTATTTCTGTGAGATCGTGAACCCTGACGGCAGCATCGCGGGTTTTTCCGGCAACGGAACGCGGTGTGCCGTTGCTTATCTCCACTACCACTACCTTTGCACCAACGAGAATCTACGGCTTCGGACACGAAGCGGCGTCAAGAATTACAGGCTGATCGACGATGATCCGATCGGGACATACTGGTTCGAGGCAGAGATCGGTAAACCAAAATTTTCAAGCAGTGAGGTTCCCGTTGCGGCCGGCCACCTAATGGAATCGGTCGTCGATCATCCGGTCACAGCCGCCGGGAAAAACTTTCTTATCACGGGCGTCAACGTCGGCAATCCTGTCGCATGCGTGTTTGTCGATGAATTCGATCCTGAGTGGCGGACATACGGCAAGGCTCTTGAAGGTCACGAAGTGTTCCCGGAGAAAGCGAATACCGTCTTTGTCCGCGTCGTCGACCGCGAGAATATTGAGATAAAGATCTGGGAACGGGCGGCGGGCGAAACTTCATCGTCTGGCACTTGCTCGACGGGAGCCGCGGTCCTCTCTGCCTTTACCGGCCGGACCGGCCGCGAAGTGTCCGTACATGCCGAAGGCGGCATGACAAAAGTCGTCTGGCGTGACGACGACGAAATGATCATCACCGGCCGAGCCGACTTTGCCTATTCCGGAAGCTGGCCTAGCTAGCGTGCAGGCTTCTGCAAAATCTCCGCAACTGCTTTTTGCCTGAAATCAAAAATATAATCTAGCTCGCGTCTGACCATAAAGTGGGCTATATCGCCCAAGGGTTCCATCGGCAACCTGTAACGCACTTCATCCTCGATCAGCGTTGTTCCCGGGTCGATCTCAGTGAATGTGTGCGTGTGTATCCACTGTTTATACGGCCCTTTAAGCTGTTGATCGACAAATCGAAACGGCGGTTCCCACACTGATATCTCTGTTCGCCAGGTGACCGGCAGGCCGCGAAGTTTCAACCGGTAATCGATCAATGCGCCTTTTCGAATATCGATCGGTTGGGGCGTGATGATGTGAAAGTTCAGCTCCTGCGGCGTTATTCGTTCAAGATTCCCGGCGTTGGCAAAGAAATCAAACACCTCCGCCCGCGGCAGGTCGATCGTCAATTCACGTTTCAAAATGTATTCGGCCATAAGCTTGTGCTTTCGCCCTTAAGCTCGATTTAGATTCTACATTCCCGAGATTAACGGACGCCCAAGCAGTGCTTGTACAAATACAAGGGTGAACACGGCAAAATATACCAAGGCAAACCCGACGGTCAGCGGCAGCGCAGCGGCGACACGAAAGCGTTCCATCAAATACGCAAAAAGCGGTACTGCCTGAAATGCGTGCAGGCCGAGGAAATGTGCGACCCGCAGATCGCCGCCCTCGGTCGACCAATTTACTAACGGAAGTCCCGCTCCGCCATCCGCCGCGCCGACCGCATGCCCGACCTGCGACGACATATAACCGCCTTCAAGGCTGCCGGCGAGAAACACGATCAGCCCAAGCCGCATTCCCCAAACAATGCTTCGCGGCAGTTCGATCTCGGAGGTGAGATACAGGTACGCCATGACCGCCGTCAGAAGTGTGCTGATGCCGATCGCCAAGCCCATAATGCTGTAGACCATCGCGTCAAAGGCCGTCGCGATGTTGAAGTGCGAGGTAGTTCCGCGAGCCGCCTGCATCACGACCAAGACCATCTCGACCAGGAATATCATGATGAATCCCCAGGAAATAAAGGCCTTCAACCTCTCTCGGCCTTTTAGATAACGAAGGTATATTGCCGCTGTCCACAGGAATACTCCGATCGAGACAAAGAACTTGATCGGCTTTATCCATCGGTTGATCCCGAGGACCTCGGTCGGGTCGAAGAGCATCGCAACTGACAGCATCGCAAAACCTGCAAACGAAATTAGCCCTGCGATCATTAGGGCACGGTGGTCGCGGAACAATTCGGCGATCATTGGCTTACCTCCTTCTTTGCCAGGAAAAGGCGAAGGATGTGGTACAAAAGGAAACCGATCGGGCCGAGGAAAAAGGTCAGCAGAAGGCACGGGATCACGAACCAATGAGAGATGCCGTGTGCCTGTGCGTCCCTCACCTCCCAACTGCCGACGAATAGGTCAAATGCCAGATAATGGATCCAGCCCGCAAGCACGACCCATTCGTTGGTAAAGAGCTTCATCACATTTGCCAGCGAATCGAAGCCGCCATCGGCTTTACCAAAGAAAAGTACGATCAGCACGAGGTAAGCGGCAGAAAGCAGCAGCGGGATCGCTCCATTCAAGACGATCTTGCCCGTAAACCGCCATCGCGGAAGAACGATCAGCATTAGCCAAGAGAGCATTGTCAGCGAACTTGCTATCGAGAATATTTGTTCAGCTTTCATAGAGAACTCCTACTTAACAGTGTAAACCTAGGGATAAAATTTTTTACGCGGTAATGCCAGCGATCAATGTATCCAGAACGCTGTCGATCAGCGCCGTTTGCTCAACAAACGGAAAGCCCTGCTGCGTTATCAAGAGCGACGTAACGCCGTGAATTCCAGCCCAAAGTGTTTGGCTTATCAGCTCAGTATTCTGATCTTTGATCGAACCATCCGCCTGGCAAGCTGCAACGGAATCACGCAGTGTGTTAAATGCCGCCTCGCCTTCTGACGTTTCGAACTCGACCGGCGGCCCGGCCGCTGAGATCGAACTAAAGACGATCGCGTAATGATTTGGGTGGTTTAAGCCAAACTGGATGTACTCACGCAGGCCGAGACGTAGCCTCTCCAGAGGGCTGACAGACAGTTTGCTGATCGCCACCAGGTTCCTGGTCAATTGTGCAAAGGTCTGATCGCAGATCTGGTTCAGCAGGTCGGCTTTGTCTTCGAAGTAGAGATAGATCGTCGTCGGCGTGTAACCGATCTTCTGGGCGATCTTCCTCATCGACACATTGCCGTAGCCTTCCGCGACGAAAAGCTCGCTCGCCGCATCCATGATGCTCTGCCGAACGCTCTCTGCTTGTACTGTTGCTGCGGCCATACCGTGTAACTTAACACTGTTAAGCTACACGACCGCCAACGACGTGTCAATGTCACAACTCCTCAGACTAATTTTTATTCTTCAGAAATTCTTTAGGAATCGGATTCTCAGGCGTTTCCGGGAGCCAGTAGATGCTGATTATCCACCAGCGTTTGCCGTCGTTCAATAGCTGAAAGCTGTTGATCCCGCGCATGAAAGGGTCCTTGTCGTCCTTGTTCCGGAACGCGTGATACGTCGAAAAGACCTGCGCGATATTGCCGAACTGGTCTACGTGACGCCCTATCTCGCGTTCGTGGAAACCATTCTTGTCGAAGAAAGGCGAATTCTTCTCAATATACTCCTCCGGCGTTATCATCCGCGCAACGGTGATACCGTTCTGCGGGTTCTTGCCGCTGGGTATCATTTTAGCGTCCTTGTGAAACAGCGAACGAAAGCGGTCCCAGTCACGCGGCTTGCCGGCATCGCCTGAGATCACCTCATAAACGGCCTTTATGATCGAATCGATCGAGGCAACATCCGCAGATTTTGCTTCCTTAACCGGTTCGGCCTGGGCGGCCACCGAAAATGAAGCGACGAGAAGTAAAACCGTAAAAAAGAAGGCTTTTTTCATACACATTAAATTACGCCCGAAAAACGCTTTGGTTTCAAGTTGAATCGTGAAAATACTTCACAGCTCTATTTCGGTCACTTCTGCTTCCCGGCCGGCGACCTTATTTCCTTTCGCGTCTCGATCTTGTCCTGGAGCTCTCTCAAAAGGAACGCGAAAAGATCGTATCCCGTACGCTCTTCGATCTCGCGAACCGTTGTCGCGTAACTTTCCCAGGGCTCGTCTTCGATGCCGTCGATATTCGGCATATCGACGGCAATAATACGTGTTCGGTCATCGATCTGATCAGCACTGCGCCCGCGCGGGACGAGGGCTATTACCTTCCAGCAATTAGTCGGAACCGCGACCTTGTCCTTAAGCCAGCCTTTCTCGCCATATACTCCCGCGATCTGGTAAACATCGAATCCACGCCACGCCTGTGAGCGTGCGTATTGCTCAAGCTTGTTCCACGGATACTGATTCAAGGCCCCGGTCTGCGGGACGATGTTGGTCATCATGAACGTTTCTTCATTTAATGCTGCGTAGCGAAGCGATCCGCACTTGGAACCATATGGCCGCGATCATAGCCGCTGCCGGAATAATCGTAGTATCCAATACGCTTGAATCCGTTTGGAAGCCGCATGTCGGGCCGAAAATCGGGCCTTGGACGCGAATCGCCGAGATCTGCTTTGGTGGTCCGCCAAGAGACCCAGTTCACCGTCCCTTTGGAATTATTGAATGAGAATGCCGAGCTCTCGCCGACAACAAGATAGTTGTCGGCATTGCCGGCCTTTTGGTCGGCATTTGATGGATTTCCAAAGGCCAAATGAACACTCGCCGGGAGAGCCGGTGACGGTGCAGACTGGGTTGTAGGTCCAGCTTCGGTCGATGGGACAGGCTCGCGGTACCGTTCGCACGCGGACGCGAAGATGGCCGCTGCAAGTACCAACCTGACCGAAGCTCTTCGAATATGGGTGATAGTTGGCATGAAAAGAGAAATTCTACCAAAAAAGGCCGACGCGGGGCTCATTGACCTCACTCTTCAGAACACCGAACATTGCCCTTGACAAACCATAAGCCGTTGAATATTCTCTGATATAGGAGATATACCGAATGATTGACGCCATTGATAAGAAGATCTTAACCATTATTCAGCAAGACGGCAGAGAATCGAATGCAGAGATAGCTCGTCAGGTCGGCCTGGCTCCTTCGGCGGTTCTCGAGCGGATAAGGAAACTGGAGGATCGGAACGTGATCCGCGGTTACGCCGCGACGGTAGATCCTAAACAAGTGGGATTCGGCCTGATCGCTTTCGTTTTTGTTCGAACTAATGAATGTGGTGACGGGACCGACCAGCTTTTGGCCGAGATACCGGAAGTACTTGAAGTACACGACGTTGCCGGCGAGGATTCGTACCTGCTGAAAGTGCGTGCCCGCGACCCGGAAGATCTTGCGGTCCTGCTTCGGGAAAAGCTGAAGTCGATCCAGACCGTCGTTTCGACGCGAACGACCGTAGTTCTTCAGACCGTAAAGGAGACGACGGCACTCCCGCTTGATCGGTGTACGGAAGAGGTGACGACGACGAAGTCAACAAGGAAGTGAACACTGGGGTGATGTAATGACAAGGGCAACGTTAGCAAGCAAGAAGAATTTGATCATACTGGTCGCGGCCTTCGCGGCGGTCTATGTTTTTTGGGGTTCGACGTATCTGGCAGTAAAGTACTCAATGCAGACCCTGCCGCCATTTCTAATGGCCGGTGCCAGATTTCTGATCGCCGGAGCTATACTTTTTGCGTGGGCCCGACTTTCCCGTGACTATGAACGGCCAACGGCAGTTCACTGGAAGACTGCGTTCATCGTCGGCACTTTTTTGCTGCTCGGCGGCAATGGCGGCGTCGTGCTTGCACAGCATTTTATTTCGTCCAGCCTA
>JANNNS010000339.1:0-2689 GCA_031398645.1 Acidobacteriota bacterium | reverse complement strand
GCCCACCGGACTGACACCGTGTTCTTCATTGACCCTCCTTACACGGCAACCGGGAAAAAAGCAGGACAACGCCTTTATACGCACCACGAGATTGATCATGAAGAACTGTTCCGCATCACGGCGACACTGAGAGGCGATTTTCTGATGACCTACGATAATGCAGAAGGGGTTACGGCACTCGCCCAGCAGTACGGATTCGATACGCAAGCCATTCCCATGAAAAATACTCACCATGCAGAAATGACCGAGCTACTGATTGGTCGCAATCTGGATTGGCTGCGAGGCAATGGAAGCAAGAAACTATCCATTTCCCGTGTATAATTTGCCTTATGCTTACCGCAGAAACTTCCCCAAATGTGGCCCCCGTGCCAACAGCCGAACGTCTTCGAGTGAACTCGATTATTACAGGTGATAGCCTGCAAATCCTGTCACGGATACGTTCGGATGCAGTAGACTTGACCGTTTTCAGCCCGCCGTATGATGGCATCCGCGACTACAACAAAGACTGGACATTCGATTATGCGAAATTGGGTTCGGAACTGTACCGTGTCACGAAGGATGGTGGTATCTGTGCCGTCGTTATTGGAGACGGAACCAAAGACTTTGCCAAATCCCTGACTTCGTTTCGTTTAGCGGTTGATTGGTGTGATAACGCCGGTTGGCGTCTCTTTGAGTGCTGTATTTACAACCGAGATGGTAATCCGGGCGCATGGTGGAATCAGCGTTTCCGCGTAGACCACGAGTATATTTTGCTCTTTCTCAAAGGGAAGCGTCCCAAAACGTTTCAGAAAGAACCTTTGATGGTTCCTTCCAAACACGCAGGCAAAATCTACACAGGAACCGACCGATTGACCAATGGCACATTCAAGCAGATCGAACCGAAAGAGGTCAATCCAATGAAGTGTCGTGGGACGGTTTGGCGTTATGCAACCAGCAATTCGGAAGGCAATCGTCTCAAACTTCAGCATCCCGCAACCTATCCCGATAAACTTGCCGAAGATTTAATATTTTGCTTTTCCACACCGGGAGAACTGATACTTGACCCGATGAGCGGCAGTGGAACTACTTGCGTCATGGCAGCGCGGAATGAACGGCGTTATGTCGGGATTGAGATAAACGAAGAGTACGCCCAGATTGCACGTCAGCGATTAGCCTTAGAGGTGACAGGACAACTTTCCTTACTGGCACGAGAAGAAAAAGTACCTTATCTTGCTGATCCGGGCATAGAGGAGATATTCCATGATACCGATTTCTGACGCCTTTCAAGAAGATGTTACGCTGATGAAAAGCCGTTTAGCCACCCTACCGACAAGATGGGACGGCAAGGAGTCTATCCTTAAACTCAAGGAAGTCAGTTACAATTGGCGACAGATGGAGTGGTGGGCATTTTACTTTGAGTTTCTGTGTCGCGAGGCACTAAAAGATATTTGTGAGATTCCCGGCGAGAGGTTTGGACGAGTTACCTTTGACTTAAAACGCTCGGTAAACTGGGACTTGAAAAGCAAGGCCGTTAAATCGGATGACCATTATGCCATTCTGAACGATAAGGAAGCGACGCAACTCACCGTCGAAAAATATGGTGAGCATGGCGCAATCATTGCTCTTTGTGATGTGGAGTACAACGATGAGAATCGCTGTTTTCAGAAATGGCACACCGAACTCAAAGGAGGTAAGTCACGTTATGAAAAACTTCGAGAGATACGTACCAATGCTTCTCGTTACCGAAAAACCAAAGTGGTGTTGACAGAGATTCTGTTTTTACGCTTCACTGCCGAAAGCCTCCCGAATCTCGGAACGATGAAACAACGGTAAGCCCAGAAGCGAAAAGTATCTTCTTGACCTTGAAGATATTGACGATTTGCTTGTTGACCGTATTGTCTTCACTGCTGTTGAGCAACCGACAGGTCTTGCCGATAGATTTCCTTAGGAATAGATGCTTACTGGCTTCAATAGAGTCAATGAGGGCAATGTAAGGACAATCGATAGGTTAAGCAGAATCTATCGTTATGGAAAACCCTACTGATTATAAACCCGCCGATTCTCGCTATAAGAACACGCCGGGTTGGTTCCGTCGCTGTGGAAATTCGGGACTGAAACTTCCCCGTATCTCTATTGGTTGCTGGCATAATTTCGGCGATCCGGGAACGGATGCCGGTCATCACCAAGACGAAGCGTCGCTCCACGAAAACGCGAAGGCGATGCTATTTGCCTCCTTCGACAACGGTATTACGCACTTTGACCTCGCGAACAACTACGGCCCCGCACCGGGCGCGGCGGAGGCGCGAGTCGGGCGCATCCTGAAGGAGAACTTCGCAGGCTACCGCGACGAACTCATTATCTCCACCAAAGCCGGTTACTGGATGTGGCCCGGCCCGTATGGCGAGTGGGGAAGCCGCAAGTACCTGCTGTCGTCGCTCGACCAATCGTTGAAGCGTCTGCAACTCGACTACGTGGACATCTTCTATTCGCACCGCTTCGACCCGAACACGCCGCTTGAGGAAACGCTCGGCGCACTCGATTCGGCGGTGCGTCAGGGAAAAGCCCTGTACGCCGGTATCTCGTCCTACTCTGGTGAGCAGACACGGCGCGTGAAGTCCATCTGCCACGCGAACGGATTTGTCCTGCCGATTATCCATCAGCCAAGTTACTCGATGCTGAATCGGTGGGTCGAATCCGACCTGCTTCCCGC
>JANNNS010000322.1:0-6233 GCA_031398645.1 Acidobacteriota bacterium | reverse complement strand
GCTTCGTCTCGTCGCACGGCCGCAAGGTCTCATATGCCGCGGTCAGCGCCGCCTCGCCGGTGAGGTAGCGGTAAACCGGCGAACCAGGCGGTGAATTGAAATCGCCGCACAGTACGAATGGATCATCCCCGGCGTTCTTGCGGACGAAGGCGGCAAGGGATTTCGCCTCCTCCAGCTGGTTGCTGCTGTAGCCCAGCTTGGCGCGCCGGGTCCAGAACGCCCTGGAAAAAGGCGTCGGCAGCGAGAGATGGGTGTTGAAAATGTGCACCGGCCGGCCGTACGCATACAGGGAAGACGTAGATCTAGCTGACTTAGGTGCCAGCTACGCGTTTGGAATAGCAAAGAATCATCCTTTCCTTGATGGTAATAAAAGGACTGCACTGGTAGTAGCCGTAACCTTCCTCAATCTAAATGGCTTCGATTTTGATGCACCTGAGGAAGAGACATATTTGGTATTCCTTCGCTTAGCGGAAAGCCGTATTGCCGAGGAAGAACTGGCCCGCTGGATTCGCGATCGGGTTTATGCCATTTCCACCAATTAAACAGTGTGTGTGAGTGATCCCGAGCCGATCGCTGCATGTAATCGATTTACATCTTCCACAAGGCCTCCGTACTGCTCCAGCGTCAAAGCCTGCGCTCCGTCACACAGTGCCTCCTCCGGACATGGATGAATCTCAATTATCAATCCGTCAGCTCCGACCGCTACGCCCGCTCGGGCGAGCGGCGTGACCATATAATTGTGGCCGGTTCCGTGGGATGGATCCACTATTATCGGCAGATGCGTGTAGCGCTGGACTGCCGGAACGATCGAGAGGTCCATTGTGTTGCGAGCGTGATCGGCGAAGGTGCGGATGCCGCGTTCGCATAGTATCACGTCATAGTTGCCCTCGGCCATAATGTACTCAGCGGCCAGCATAAACTCCTCGAGCGTAGCCGAGAGGCCGCGTTTTAACAGCACTGGTTTGCGCGTCTTCCCGGCATATTTAAGCAGCGAAAAATTCTGCATATTCCGAGCCCCGATCTGAATGCAGTCGCCGTACTTTTCGACCAGATCGATACCATGCTCGTCCATTGCTTCTGTGACGATGTTCAGACCGAACTGGTCGCGAACCTCTGCGAGGATCTTTAATCCATCTTCACCCTTTCCCTGAAAAGCATAGGGCGAAGTGCGTGGCTTAAAGGCACCGCCGCGAAAGAATTTGGCGCCGGACGCAGCGACGGCCTTTGCCGCGGCGAACACCTGGTCTACCGTCTCAACCGCACACGGGCCAGCAATAATTGCGAGTTCGGGGCCGCCGATAGTGGCGTTGCCGACCTTTACGATCGATTTTTCGGGTCGAAGTTCTTTCGATATAAGCTTGTAAGGTTTTGTGACTCGAATGGCGTCGGCGACACCCGGAAGATTCTCGAAATGAGCCGGATCCACCGAACCTTTGTTACCCGTAATACCGATAGCTGTCCGGCTTTCACCGGGCATTGTGTGGCCGCGAAATCCAAGCGTCTCGATGATGTGAATGACCCGGTCGACATCGGATGCGGTCGCGTCGGGCTTCATTACAATAAGCATAAATAAAGACTTTCCTCAGAAGTAAACGAAACTTTGACTTTAGGTTTCCGTGCTGTCTTTTGCAAACGGAGGCAGCAGCCCACGAACAAACTCGCGAACGCTTTCGACGGTGTTGTCGGCCGCAATCGATCGCTCGATCACGGAAACGATCGCCGATCCAACAACTGCTGCATCCGCATATTGCCAGACGTCTTCGATCTGCTGGCGTGTCGAAATTCCAAAACCAACCGCGACCGGGAGATCGGTGAATCGCCGAACTCGGTCGACCAGTATCTCTGCAGAACTGCTCGTTGAATCCTGAGCCCCGGTTACGCCGGCCCTCGATACGGCGTAGACAAAGCCGCTTGCGTTTTCCGCGATGACTTTCAACCTTTCATCACTTGTTGTCGGTGCGACCAACGAGATCAGGTCGAGTCCGGAGCCACCCAGAATGCTGCCAATTTGGGACGCCTCTTCATCTACAACATCGGTAACCAGAACGCCATCGATACCCGCCGCCGAAGCATCCTTTGCAAGACGCTCAATGCCGTATCGAAAGAGCGGGTTCAAATAGCTGAAGAGTACAATGGGAACGTCGGTTTTTTTGCGTACATCTGCCACCATCGAGAGAATACCCGCCAGCGTCACACCGTTTTCGAGTGCTCGCATCGAGGATGCCTGTATCGTCGGTCCATCCGCCATTGGGTCGGAAAAGGGAATCCCAAGTTCAATAATGTCTGCTCCGTTTTCGGCAAGCGTAAGTACGATTTGTTTCGATGTCGACAGATGGGGATCGCCTGCGGAAACAAAGGGAATGAATCCTCGTCCGCCCGAAGCTTTTAGCTTTTCGAATGCTTGTGAAATCCGACTCATTTTTTATAGCTTTGACGATGTCCTAGTAACTTGGCGACCGTATTCACATCCTTGTCGCCGCGGCCCGAGAGATTTACCAGGATGATCGAATCACGCGGCATTTCGGAAGCGGCCTTTATGACGTACGCAATCGCGTGTGAAGATTCCAGGGCGGGAATTATGCCCTCGGTCTCAGACAAGACGCGAAACGCCAGCAACGCCTCGTCATCGGAGGCCGAGACGTATTCAACCCTTCCTTCATCATGCAAAAAAGCGTGTTCCGGCCCGATCGATGCGTAATCCAGGCCGGCTGAGATCGAATGCGTCAAGGCGATCTGTCCTTGTTCATTTTGCAGTAAATAGCTCTTGGTCCCCTGCAAAACACCGATCGATCCGCCCGACATAAAACGTGCCGCATGTTCGCCCAGCAGACTTCCGGTGCCGCCCGCCTCGACGCCGATCATACGGACTTGGCTATCATTCAAAAACTCGTGAAACAGCCCGATCGAATTCGAGCCGCCGCCAACACAAGCGACAAGAACGTCAGGAAGGCGGCCTTCTTTTTCAATTATCTGCTCGCGAGCTTCGCGGCCGATCACGCTCTGAAAATCGCGGACCATAAGCGGGTACGGATGCGGGCCGAGTGCGGACCCGAGCAGATAATAGGTCGTATCGACGTTCGTCACCCAATCGCGAAGGGCTTCGTTGATCGCGTCCTTCAGCGTTCGCGAACCTGAGTCCACGCCGCGAACTTCCGCACCTAGCAGACGCATCCGAAAAACATTTAGCTCCTGCCGCCGCATGTCCTCGGTGCCCATATAAACTACACACTCAAGTCCAAAATGAGCGCAAACGGTAGCGGTCGCAACGCCGTGCTGCCCAGCACCGGTTTCTGCAATTATCCGTTTCTTGCCCATTCGGCGCGCTAGAAGTATCTGTCCGACGCAGTTATTTATCTTGTGAGCGCCTGTGTGATTGAGGTCTTCGCGTTTGAGATAAATACGAGCGCCGCCGAGTTTTTCGGTCAGGCGTTCGGCGAAATAAAGCGGTGTCGGCCGTCCGACAAAATCCTTCAGCAGATGCTCGTATTCGCCTCGAAAAGCGGCGTCATCTCGATAGCCAAAATATGCTTCGGTTAACTCATCAAGTGGTGCAACAAGCGTCTCAGGCACGTACCGCCCGCCGTACTCGCCCCAATAGCCTCTTTCATTTGGTTCAAAATTGGTCATGCGTTCTTTGCGTTACGGATAAAGCTCTCAACCTTTTTGCGATCTTTTTCTCCAGGCGACGATTCAACGCCGCTTGCGACATCGACGGCGTAAGGACTGACGATGCGAATTGCTTCGGCAACATTTTCCGGGTTAAGACCACCCGCAAGATACGCGGTTCTTGGAAACGAAAGATGAATCTCTGACCCAAATCGGTTCCAGTCAAAAGTTGCACCTGTTCCGCCGTACTGATCCGTGGAATGCGTATCGAATAATGCGAAATCCGACGGCCAGCCAAGGACATCGCTCACCAGGAAGTCTGGTGTGACCCGAAAAGACTTTATGATAAATCGCTCCGTATGTGATTGAAGCCTGCTCACATAAGCCATATCTTCATCCCCGTGCAGCTGTATACCATCAAGCCCTACAAGGGCTGCGATCGATATCAATTCCTCTACGTCCTCGTTGACAAACACCCCGATACTTCGAGAAGTGCTCGGCAATCGGTCAATGATGCCGCGTGCGTTTCCGGGCGAAATATACCTCTTACTTTCTCTGTAAAAATTAAATCCAAGTTCGTCTGCGCCGCGATCCAATACGAGTTTCGCGTCTTCCAGTTTCGTTATTCCACAGATCTTAACCTTTGTCATCACCAGTTAGCTTTCTCAGCTCTTTCTCCGTTTCACCGCTTCGCATCAACGTCTCACCGATCAGAAAACCGTCGTAGCCCAGATCTTTGAGTCCGACTATCTCATCTCTCGTCGAGATTCCGCTTTCTGCGATCATGAGAACACCAGCCGGCTTGCTAGTGATCAGTTCACGCGAAACGTCGAGAGACACATTAAATGTCTTGAGATCGCGGTTGTTAACGCCGATGATCGTTGCCCCGATCGCCTTGGCTATGGCCAGTTCGTCACTATCGTGAACCTCAACTATCGCGTCCAGTCCAAGCGAGTGAGCCGAAGACTGAAAATGTTGCAATTCGTCAGTGGCAAGAGCCGCCACGATCAAAAGCACAGCGTCCGCACCGGCGATCGCCGACTCAACGATCTGAAACTCGTCGACAACAAAATCCTTTCTCAAGATCGGCAGATCTACGGCAGATCGTACCGCCCGGAGATGGACCAGTGAACCTTGGAAAAAGTCTTCTTCGGTTAAAACCGAGATCGCTGCTGCTCCGCCATCCCGATAGGCAATTGCAGCGTCTGTTGGTTCACGGCCATCGTTGATTACGCCTTTTGAAGGTGATGCTCGTTTGAACTCGGCGATAATATTCGTTCGCGATCGATCCGAGAGTGCGTCCTCAAATCGACCGCTCGTTCTGCCGGTTCGGGTCTTCTGTGCCTGTTCGATCAAAGCCTCCAAGTCACAATTCTGTTTTGCCGCATCTACTCGAACCCGTTTCGCCTCAACTATTTTCTCCAGGATAGTTCCTTTCATATTTTAGACGCATCTGCGAGTTGGTTGAGTTTCATGATCGCCCGGCCGCTGCGAATGCTTTCTGTCGAAAGCTGATGAGCCTCAAGAAGAGTTTCCGCACCACCTGCTACAAAGATAGCGGCAGCCGCGTTGATCTTGACCAAAGAACGTGCGGCAAATTCGTCGCGGGTCGGATCTAGAACGTCTCGGATCATTGCCGCACTGTGTTCCGAGGTTTCAACTCGAAGATCGTCGATCGCCTCCCGTCTTACGCCAAAGTCTTCAGGATCTAATTCAAAAGTTTCAACTTCAGGGCCCTTGATCTCAGCGACAAACGTTTTGCCGATAACCGAGAGCTCGTCCAGTCCATTCTCGCCATGTACGATCCAAGATCTCTTCGTCCCCAGCCGTGCCAAGGCATTCGCCATTTTTGGGAGCATGTCCTTGCTCCAAACGCCGATAACCTGGTGCGGCGCACTTGCAGGATTGCAAAGGGGGCCGACGCAGTTGAAGATGGTCGGAAATCCAAGGCCGCGTCGCACCGTTCCGAGCGTCGGTGACAGGTGATGGTAGTTCGGGGCAAACATAAAACAAATGCCGATCTCGTTGAGACTGCGTTCAGCGGACGCAGCGTCGACCGCAGGATCGATCCCCAAGGCCGACAAGACATCTGCACTGCCCGAATTGCTCGTCGCCGCCCGGTTGCCGTGCTTCGCCACTGCAACACGGGCTCCGGCGACAACGAAAGCCGCTGCTGTGGAAACATTGAACGTCTTCGACTGGCTTCCACCGGTTCCGACAATATCGACGAACCTTTCGCGCCGCGTTGTGATCTTGGTACAACGTCCACGCATTATCCTTGCGATCGAGTAGATCTCATCTTCAGCAATGCCTTTCTCATTCCACGCTCGAAATAGGCCCTCAAGTATCGGTTCTTTAGCCTCCCCGATCATCGCGTCGAGGAGCGGCTCTGTGTCGGCTTCGTGCACGTCTAGGCCTTGGCGAAAAATCTCTGTCATTTTCAGAAGGATCGAACTATTCATAATGCCCAGCGATCTGTTGTTCTTTACGACTGATCTCGCCCCTCCGCTATTTCGATCGCTTTTAGCAGTGCTGCGGCTTTGTTTTCTGTTTCGCGGTACTCCGCGTCAGGGTCCGAATCCGCCACGATCCCGGCACCAGCCTGTATCTTTGCAACTCCGTTTTCG
>JANNNS010000283.1:0-7405 GCA_031398645.1 Acidobacteriota bacterium | reverse complement strand
GTGGCGCGTTAGGATCGTCTACAGGGAACAGATTTACTGGATGAGGAACAGTCGACAAGAACCGACTCGCACGGACAGCGTTGTGTGCATCCACATATCCAGCACCGACTACACGCTCCTCGTACGGCATTGGCGTCGCTGTCTGCCGCAAAATTGTAACGATCTCGTCAGGCGTCAGCAGTGGATTCGCCTCCAACATTAACGCTACGATTCCGCTAACCTGCGGCGTCGAAAAGCTCGTTCCCTGTGAAGTCGTATAGTACGGGAGAAATGCGGGTGGTATCGTCGAAAGGTCATTTGCTCCAACAAAAATCGGGATTGTTCCCGCAACGTTTGTTACGCCGGGAGCCTTCGCGCGTGCGCTCTTGATGTCGACTCCCGAGCCCATAATGTCGGGACGATAGTTAGGCAGGATATCAGGGTCTGCGGGTTGGCCCGCGACGTCGCTGCCGGTACCGTTGTCGTTTCCGCGTGATGAAAATCCCGCCGGCGTTCCCAAACCGCGTTTTTCTCCCGCCGCGACTGAGATCACCCAAGGAGCAACCGAGAACGGATTGATGACGTCCGGTGCATCGCCGTCGTTTCCCGCTGCAAAGACGACTGTGATGTTACGGTCATGCATCGTACGCGTCGCCACATTAACCGGATCGTTCGGATCGTACGGCAGATTGGCTAGGGTTGTTCCGTAGGAATTGTTACAGACGCGAATGTTATATTCATACTGCCGAACGAGCGTGTAGTCCATTGCTTGAACGATGGCATAGGTTGATAGGCCAACATCGTTACCTGCTCGGATGCCAATGAGTTTAGCACCTGGTGCCATGCCCTGGTAAATGCCGCCTGACGCAACGCCCGATCCCGCTGTGACCCCGGCTCCGAATGTTCCATGCCCACCTTCGATATCCGTTATCGGCTGGTTTTCAACAGGGATAATGGGGATGAATCCGTTCGGAAGCTCAAGCGGAACATCGGCTGTAGCAAAATATACGTTCTGAACCACGTTCTGCCCGAGCTTAAGATCGGGATGTGTGGCGTCAATACCCGTGTCGATGTAGGAGATCCCGATGTCTTTGCCTGTAATGGGGAGACCTTGATTGAGGGAGGTCAGCTGCATATCGCGAATCAGTTTCTCAATACCTGTTATCGTTCGGCCCTCACGGTCGAGCAGCTTGAACATCCGGTTCGCGTACAGCGAGCGAACACGGGTTTTTACTTTCAACGCGTTGAACTGAATGCGGTTGACCGAGGTCAGGACGATCGGAAGCTGCGAGAGGATCCTACCGCCTCTGATCCCCAAAGAACTGAGCATCGCAAGGTCGGCTGTAGTAGGCTGGTGATCAAACGTGACAATTACGGGGGTCAGGGACAGCGGCGCGGCGTTTACTTTGGTCGTTAAAAGAGTGTCAACCGACGGTGCGGCCGATATTACGACAGCGAACGTTAGCGTTAAGACCGCGACCGTCAGCATGTTCAGATAGCGTTTCATTTGTTTCTCCCAGCTACTTCCGAGCGTTCCGATCACTAATTTATCTAGTGTGAAGATAAGTCGGTGACCTTGAGAGATACTTGAGCAAAACTTGAGGTGGTTTTCGCCAGAAAGGTCATGGAGTCGGTGTTTACAATAAATGAACCGTCGGGCAAAATATTGAGGCGAAGAGGAAATTGTTGAGAGAACCTTGAGAAAATTGCCTCCTTTAGTCGCAGAAAATAAAAAAGGGTGAAGTCCCGAAAGACTTCACCCGAAGGGGCCACTAATTTGACCCTAAACCCCCCTTGTATTACCGAAGAACCACAAAGGTCACTCGATTGGTCAGTGGGTTGACCGTGAAGCGGAACAGGCCCGCTACAGGATTGGTCGAGACAGTATTCATTCCGGATCCGCCGCTTGTGCGTGTCCCGCCGTTCTCGTTAGGAGAACCGTTAGGCAGAACTTGCGTCGTCGCGATATTAAAGGTCGTCGGGCCATTGGCGAAGCCTAGAACACGCATGACATAAGTCGTATTCGGCTGTACCCCTGACGATACGAACTCGCTCGCCGTCGCTCCCGCTGACCGGGTCAGTACCTGTCCGTCCATGGTTCTGAGTTCAAAATCCAGGTCAACCGACGTCAATGAAGTAAGAGCTGCCTCAAGTGCTATAGCGTCGGATTTCGTTGTGATTAGAACGTCTTCCCAAGTAATTCCCTTGAATAACGGGTCGCCCCATGTCGCTCCGGTTGCCTCGCCGCCGGCCAGGGTTCCCGTGAAGCCTTGGTTGTAGAGCGAGTAAACGGTTGGCGACGGTGGGTTAGCCGTTCCGTCTCCACCCTGCGTTCCTGATCCGACTGTATTTCCGGCGAACGCATTAGCGTAGACGCGAGCGTCAAAAGTAAACAGTTGCGTCATCGGATTGTTGAACTCCATCCGCCTTGCCGACGACTGCCCGCCGAGCGGCAACGTCTGGTTGTAGACGAAAGTATTTCCGCCCGTGTCAGCATTTTTCACTGTCACCGTTGGGTTCGAGATGCTGACGACCTGGAATTCGATCGGGGTGTAGACAGTCTTATCTGAGGAGAGCGCTCCTCGAGCGTTGGTCAGCTTGTTATCAAATGAAGTGATGCCGCCCGTGAAGCTGATATTCGACAGAGCGGAATCGATCTGAGCAGTCAGATCTTGACGTGTCTGAAGAGCCTTCGAGGAACCCGACAAACCGGAGAAGCCAACCTGCCCCGTTGTGTTTACACCGATCGCCCGAACGACATATTCGCTGTCGAACAGATTACCTAATCCCGCCGGTGTGAAAACCTCTTGGACTTTACCGTTGTCAGTAAACGTCGTAGCACCACCGTATGCATAGCCCACATGGCGGAAACCAGTCGTCGAACTGTCGCCATCGTTGTAGACACGCTTGCCGTTGGGCTCACGCTGACCGGCAAGTGCAGTTTTGCGTTTGAGGATCTGATAGGCCAGTGTTCCGGGAACGCTGTCCCACGTCACGCGAAGCGACCTTGGCGATGCCGGCGAAACCTGAACGTTCGACGGAACAGCGGGTGCCGCCTGGTTGCCGGCAAATGGCTGGACCTGAGTCGAGACAGTTACGCGGCCGCCTGAGAATTCCACGGCGTTTACGCCTAGTTCTTTCGAGGCAAACATCTGCTCGATCAGTGCACGGTGCAGTCCCGGGGCGGATGAGTCGGTAGTATTGCTCGAATAGAGCAACTGGTCGGCGACGATCATCGCGTCACGTGATTTCACCAGGGTATCGGGCGAAGTAGTGCCGAGAATATACATCGAACCCAGAAATTGACGTTCGAAAATGTTTGTTCCCTTGGTGATCGCCTTTAGTGCTGCTCCGTCCTCGGGACGCGGCCGCTTGAACTGTGTGTTCTGCGGATACATCTTGTTGAGCATCGTCCGCAGGTCCCACATCGTTGACATATAGATTTCGCCATCATAGTGCTCTTCAAAATCGGGCGATCCTGCGTTCAATCGGGTCGCGAGGTCTGAATACTTGAGAGAAGAGTTGGCACTACGGATATATCCGATTGAATCCGGATCTCGGCCGAGGTCGCGGAACCGCTGGCGAATGCCTTTTGCGTTGACTACGTAGTCGCCGAGACTTGGATTATCGGTAATCGTGAAGGCCCACATATCAGCTTGACCTTCGTTGAGTGCACTGCCTTCAACGCCTTCAAGGCCTGCTATCGGCGAGGTTATGGCGTGCATTCCTTCGTGGTAGGGAACCGTGCCTTCGAGAGCGAGATCGTTGAACAGAAATCCGTGGCCGTATGACGTTGGATTAACAACGACGGGCGATTTTGTCGCCGTCACTCCCTCAATGATGCTTGTGAGGTTCAAGGCGAATGCATTGTCGAGGCCGAGTACTTTCTGAACGAACTCGGGATCGGTCGCTGGTGGGTAGCTGCCGCCTGCGATAGGAGTAATCACATCAGGAATATGAACCGTTGCCGGCAGCGGCGTAGTCTTATTTGGATACGTATCCGGGAACGAGCCTTGTGAACCAAACGTTCCAGGGTCGCCCGCAATGTGCAGATTGTCTACGTACTCGAGCAGATACGTGGTGAAAAAGAATGCATTTATCTCATCCTGATGCTCTGCGGGTTCGGCAAACTGGTCCTGTTCGTTCGTACGTGCCTCAAGCGCCGCTGGATCGTTCTTGGCGAAATGCCACGTTCCCAGTGCAGCTTGTCCGAATGGCTGTTTCGTGGCGAGCGCGTTGTTAACGATTGTGTTCGTGCCGGTCAACGTTCCGTTTAGGCCGGTAAATACATTCGAGGCGTCGAACTTACGCAGGTTTACTCGGACCTGATCGCAAGGCTTAGCTCCGCAAATGCTAATGATGCTCTGGTCCTTGAGTTCGGGTGTTATCCGCGGATATTTCGGATAAATGTCGGCTGTCATTGGCTGAACTGGGTTCTGAAATGAAACAAAATCCTTGCGTCCGACGATCTCACCGCTAGATGCGTCGACTGAGATCATGTACAAGCCAAACGGATTGGTTGAGAACTTTGCGACTTTCCAGACCAATCGATAACCGTTTGCAGTTGGGTAAATACCGAGTTGAGGTTCCAGATTTGCGATCGGGGCGGCCTGTTCCGTGAGGGCGGCAAGTCCTGTTTGGAGGAGATTAGCCACCGCATCGGGTACATTCGCGCTAAATCGCTGTAGATCGGCAGCTGCCGCAGCTTTTGCCTGATCAGCAGTCAATGAAGGCTGCGTGCCGATGTTGACATCGCGGAAAAACGGTCCGGACGCCATCACGACCTGTTTATTAGCATTCATCACGATGCCAATTCCGCCGTCGCTCACCGGCACGCCATTAAAGACTTGCTGGAAGCGAATTAGATATCCGCCGAGAGCTTCTTTTTCGCTGAAGACGCGGACGGTATTGACGTCTGACAGGCCAAAGAGGGCGGCGTTCTGATTTAGGAACGCGCGGCCGGCTTCCTCGGGCGTTCCCGAGAATGGCTGCGAGGCAAAATCGTACATGACGTCGGGCGAACCGCCGAAGTTATTCCAGCGGGCCGTCATGTTTGGTGCGTTTACGGCCGCCTTAAGGTTGTTCAGGGCGGCAATCTGTTCACCGGTCGGGGTGCGCACACTCGGCAGGTCGACTGACCGATTAAGGTCGAAATCAGGTGCCGACCGCCTATACATATTTGCAATGGGATCCGGGTTTGCCGAGGCCTCTGAGCTGGTCCACGGCTGCCAGAGTACTGCCGAGATTGAAGTGATCAGTGCTGCAAATATTGCGGCCCGAACTCCCCATTTCATTCCTGTCTTTTTTGATTCGCTTTTCATCGTTCCTCCAAAGTTGTCGGACTAAATTTCGAAATTAAAACTGTCGTGACCTTATCTAAAGCGCCTTAAGAAAAACTTGACCCGACGCCGAAAGACTTGAGGCTTACTTGAGAATTTTTGCGTGGCCCGATCGCACCTACTGTAGAACGGGCCTCGCAGAGTTCATTCATCGCGGTCCTCAGGACGGCGTGGATGTTAGCCGCCGATAGCGAAAAGGCCGCGGTAAGTGTTCAACCTGACGGCGAAATCACCTCGGTTGATATTCGTCATTGGCTCGAAACGGGGACCGGGAACCGCTATGAACTGGCCAGGGCCAACCTGCCTGATCTCAGCAGGAAACGTCTCGAATATGCCGTTGTTAATAGCGATCTGAACGTATCCGCGAAGGCTGCTCGGTATCTGATTGTTATCCGTCAGAGTCATCCCGCCGACCGTAACGTTAGAACCTGCGAGGGCTTTAGCCTTAGCATCATGCCCAAGTGCTTTGACCAGGGCGACGGCGAGATCTAGACGGTTGATCAGTGAAGACGACTGAAAAGTGCCGCCCGAGAAGGAAACCATGCCTGTCGGCACAAAGTCGTAGTCACGAAGGGTCGATCCTTTAGCTGTTGAGGCTTCAGCTAGGTTCAGAAGGTCGCCCGAGATGTCACTAAATTTTGGCGTCGCCCCGATCGTCTGGCGTAAAGAGGTGTTTAGCATTAGCGATCGCACCAGATCTTCACGGTTAACTAGCGAACTAGGTCTAAATAAACCGTCGGCATAAACGTCGATGTATCGGTTCTTGATAGCAGCCTCAATAGCGGCTTGGTTGGGATTGCCGTTGATGTCCGCGATCACAGGAAGAATGTACTTAACCTGATTGACCGTGCCGTCGACCGGGCCTGGGGCCGCAGCTTGAACCGGGGACGAGACTTGCTGCGCAGCTGTCAGGCCCCGAGCGCCGCGGATCTCAATAGTCCATTGGCCAGCTTCTGGATTATCGACAACGATCTGACGCTTGTTGCTTCCGATTACCGGATACTCGATCGCAGTGGAGAAGGAGGTACCACTCGGCGATGTCAGGCGCATTCCAACTAGATTTCCCGTACCTTCTTCAGCTGCTGTATCGGCCGTTGCTGCCACGTCGAGGACATTTATGTCGGGTGCAACGGTAAATGTCGTTGCATTTGTCGATGTTGGGCCCGAATTTACGGGGTTAAAATCGATATGAAATTGCTGCGGGGCGGGACGGACCTCGTCGAACACCGCGTTGTAACTGGTGTTTTGGAAACTGCGATAATTTTTGTCGCGGTTATAAACCTTATCGACCGCCGCATGTGCATTGATGAAACCCGCTCCGACCTCGTAGTCGTCATAACCAGGCATCTTGCTTGCCGTATCGACGAGGATCTGTTTGATCTCGTCAGGGTTCAGCGTAATATCCGCATCGAGCATCAAAGCCACCACTCCGGCAGCATAAGGCGTTGCCATCGACGTTCCGGAGATCTGCGTATAAAAGGGGATCATCCCGGGAGCGATCTCAAGATCGGCATCAAGTCCGTTTGCCGTAAGGTTTGCTGTCGATCGCGTGGAGACAATCGCAGATGAGAACCTGCTCGAATTCACCTCGAAGGCTCGTCCCGTTCCGGGTGCGACGAGCGTCGGAGCATCATTATCATTGCTGAGATTTTCGTCACCCAGTCTTTCGGATCTGGGGGTGCCACGTGAAGAGAAATCAGCTAGCGTTCCCTCCTTGGTTCCGGCACCGACGCCGATCACCCATGGAGCCTGTGCGTATGGGCTCAGTGTGTCCTTTGCGGCACCATCATTGCCGCCCGCGAAGAGCACCATCATGTTCCGTTCGTACGCGATCCGGCTCGCGATCGTGATCGGATGATCCGGGTTGAATTCGCCTCCGCCCAGTGGACCATAGCTGTTTGTAACGACACGGATGTTGTAGTTGAATTGGTTGGCAAGCCCCCATTCCCAGGCACCGAGGGGATTGATCACCAAAATTCCGGCACCGAGGCCCGCACCGACAAGCTTTACGCCCGGAGCAACACCTGTGTAGAGGCCGCCCGACCGGACGCCTGACCCGCCGACTATGCCGGCACAATGTGTCCCGT
>JANNNS010000269.1:0-11743 GCA_031398645.1 Acidobacteriota bacterium | reverse complement strand
GCCGGTTTTCTTTTGACGGAACGCAATATAGTCGCCCATCTCTTTGCTTGATCGAATTTCGCTCCACGTTAATTTCTCGATGTCACTCCACCGTAGCCCGGTTAAAGCCGAGAATAACCCGGCCCTCTTAAGGTCGGGTTTCTTACATTCCGCACCGGCCAGTGCCTTCAATTCCTTGAGCGTAAAATACTCGCGAGCCGCAGACGTTGCTTTAATCATCTTGATGCCGTCCGCTGGGTTCTCGGAGAGAAGCCTTTTTTCTCTTGCCAGCTTTAGAGCGGACCGGAATGTTTCAAAGTAGGCACTTGCCGAGCTTGAAGATAAACCCGCACGATCGCGGAGGTAGTCTTTGAACTGGCTACAAAACGTCTTGTCAATGTCGCGGAACTTCAGCGGGCCCGATGAGAATTCGTTAACGTGGCCTTGTAGGGTGATCCACCGCTGGCGCGTCGTCCGGGCGAGGCTCGCTTTCATGTCTGCGACTGCCGCGAGAAAACTCTTGAAGTCGAGATTCTTTGATTGGCTCGTGACAAAGCCATGCGGTGACGACTGCAAGGCGATCTGCCTCTGCGACCGGATATGCTCAGCGAGTAAGCGAGTCTCGCGGTTCTCATTTCTCTCGGTTTGGGTCCGCGGCTTTTCGTAAACATACAGCTTCAAGTGTTCCCTACGCGTTGATTTCCCCCCGATTCCCGATATAGGCGGATAGAAGTCAAGGTAAAGGCCGCGTCGCCCGTTTTTAAGCCTCTTCTCTCGTAAGGAAACCTTCGACATACCGGACAAAGATACAACAGAGATACAAAAAGATACAAAATTATACTAGATCTTTGATTAAGATCGATAAACTTTTTCTCGACGAAAGGCAATAAATACCACAATCTTTTTAGGGATTTTGTTTTTTTGTTTTTATCTAATTGATTATACGCTATAATCGGGCGTAAATGCACACGTTCATTCCCGAAGAAGATGGCCGCGGATCGGTCATTCGCGTCCGGCACGACAGTGAGGTTTTAAAAGGTAATCCGCTTGGCGACCCGCATGTTCGTGACCTCTTTGTGTATCTGCCGCCGGGATATAGTCACGACGCGAAAAGCTATCCCAGCGTCTACTGCCTTACCGGATTTACTGGCCGCGGCAAGATGCTGCTGAACGACAATGCGTTCACGCCCAACCTTGCGGAGCGGATGGACAAACTTATTACCGCCGGAACCATCAAGCCGATGATAGCTGTGATGCCCGACTGTTTTACTTGGTTTGGCGGTTCGCAGTACATAAATTCCACGGCTACAGGACGATATGAGGATTATCTGGCCGATGAGATCGTGGCGTACGTCGACAATAATTTTCGCACTGTAAACGACCGAAACTCGCGGGCGGTGATGGGAAAGTCTTCCGGCGGGTATGGTTCTTTGATAATGGGCATGCGGCACGCTGACGTCTTCGGCCTGATCTGCTCGACGGCGGGGGACGCATATTTCGAATATTGCTATCCGATGGATTTTGCCAAGGTATTTCGGCTGATCAAAGGAGACCCGATCGGATTTATGAAGAAATTCTGGTCAACCGAGAAGCATGGCAAAGACGATCACGCGGCGATCAACACGATAGGTATGGCTGCGTGCTATTCGGCTGATGGCGAAGCATTCGATATGCCTTTTGATCTTGAAACCGGCGCAATGCGCGTGGACGTCTGGACAAGATGGCTTGAGCACGACCCTTTCAGGCTTGTGGAAAAATATGTGGAAAACTTGAAAACACTTAAGCTGCTGTATTTAGATGCAGGCACCCGCGACGAGTTTTCGTTGGATGTGGGCGCCCGGATACTCTCAAAAAAGCTAAGCGACCACAGTATCGATCACATTCACGAAGAGTTCGACGACGGACATTTCAGCATCTCGTATCGCTATGAGCGATCACTGGAGTTGATCTCTCAGGCTTTCGGTTAGGGGATCAGCTTGAATTTAGTAAGACACACGTGCTTTCTCAGTTTCTTTGGTGCTATCACGACCGCTCCTGTTTTTCCGTACGGATCGCCTGTTTCGACATCGATCTCGTCCTTAAAACTACCTTTCTTATAGGTAGTTTCGCAGTCGTCGTACTTATTGCAAACCTCGAGCTTAGTGCAGATCACTTCATTGTCGCGTTCGTAAATGTAGTAGGTCGCCCCGGAGTAAGGCGGCCGCGGAAAGTTCTCAGTGCGGATCGTGACCGTCTTTTTTTGCTGTAAACTCTTTGTCCCAGGTGTGATCGCGACATCTTCGCTGAGCATTGCTGAGAACCCGATACCGATCCCGGCGAGCAGGATGATCAAGAATGTTAAGACGAACTTGTTCATTATGTCCCTATCGTTGAACTTACTCGTTCGACCTCGCGGTCCATTCGGCCTGTGGCCATATACCACATCATTTTATAGTCGGAGATGAAAGACCAAAACGGGTATTTGAATGAGGCCGGCCGGTTTTTTTCGACAGCAAAATGGGCAACCCACGCGAACCCATAACCGCAAAACAAACTCAGGGGAAAGTAGTACCAGGTGCCCCGCCAAATAAACCATCCAAGCAGGATCAAACCAAGCGAGGTGCCGACAAAGTGTAAAGATCTCGTCAGCGGCTTGCTATGCTCCCGCACGTAGAAATCCCAAAATTCTGCGTAATTCGTGATCATTGGTTTGTACGCATCTGCCCGGCCACCAGAGCACTTACAATAACGCTCGCAAAGTGGAGAGCGAAAGTGGCGACCGCGAAAACCATTACCGACAATGCCGAAGAACCGGCTGCGTTCCAGCCCCGCTTGGCGGACAGATAATAAACCGCCATGACACTGAGCAGCACCGCAAGAAAAGCTGAGACGACGGCGAGCACAATGTACACCGCCATCGAAGTATCGACCGCACGCTGCTGGCCCATGAATCCGTTAAGAGCAAGCGCCCAGGCCATCCACCCAACGAAGCCGCTCGCGACTGAGGCGATCAGAACCGCGATACCCGACACCGCCATTGCAGCCATGACACTCGACTTCATATCCGCTGGATTTTAGTCCATCAGGCAGCTTGTTTCAATTCTTCGCCGATCACTTTTACATCAGGCAACTTGATCTGCTTAGCCCAACCGAGTTTTTCGAAAATGCGGATAGCGATCCAATTCATATCGAACTGATGCCATTCAAGGCCATGTCTGGCCGATGTCGGGAATGCGTGGTGATTGTTATGCCAGCCCTCGCCGAAGGTGAGCAGTGCGACGAACCAGTTGTTGGTCGAAAAGTCGGTCGTTTCGTGCGGACGCGAGCCGTAGATGTGTGAAAGCGAGTTAACGAACCATGTCGTATGCCATCCGACCACGACGCGGGCAAATACTCCCCAGACAACCATGGTCCACCCGCCGATAGCGAACAGGATGAAGGCAGAAACGACGATCGGCACGAGATAAAATCGTGAGATCAGAACGTGGCCCTTGTCCTTCAAAAGGTCCGGAACATACCGTTTCATGGTCGCGGCATCATGGTCTTGTGCAGTGCCCCAGACGACCCAGCCGATCTGCGCCCACCAGAATCCAAACCGTGTCGAATGCGGATCCTTTTCCGTCTCGACAAAAGCATGGTGAATGCGGTGAGTGGCTATCCACTTATCCGGAGCATCCTGCATCGACATTGACGCAAAGATCGACAGCAGATATTCCATCCACTTCGGGGCCTTAAAGCTCCTGTGGGTAAGCAGCCTGTGCCAGCCAAGGCCCACACCCAGGCTGCCGACGATCCAGTTACCGATCAACAGCGCAGCCAAATTTTGCCAATTAAATGTAAAGAAGACGGGTATCGCCAAAAGATGGAAAAATGTCACCATCGCTACATTTTTCCAATTGATCGTTCGGCGGATCTGCTCGAACGTAAGGGTATTTTGCATTAAAGATTCCCAATTGATCGCTAGAGTACGGCAATCTTAGAGTAACAGGTTGAGACGCCGTAGATTGTAATAATTGGGTAAGACTTGGATTAGATAAACAACGGACACATCGCTCTTTGGAATCCTAATCCGCAAACGCAACGCTCAACTTCTTCAGCGGCATTGATTTCTTCACATCCATAACATCGATCCCGTCGCGGTGGATGTAGTTATAGAGAATGTCTCTTTGCTGCGGAACAAAGCCAGCTTCTCGGATCTGATATCTCAGATCTCTCTCATTAGCCCGGTTGTCTGCCCCCGCAGCGGATACGACGTTTTCTTCGATCATGATCGAGCCCATATCGTCGGCACCAAAGCGGAGGGCGGTTTGCCCTAGTTTTAGGCCTTGGGTCAGCCACGAAGCCTGAATATGCTGGATGTTATCCAGGAACAAGCGTGACACGGCGAGCATTTGTAAATAATCGATACCGGTCGGTTCCTCGGTGATCTTTCGACCGAGCGCAGTGTTCTCGCGCTGGAATGTCCATGGGATAAAGGCGGTAAATTCGCCATAGTTCGGGTCCACAGCTTTATTTGCAAGCGCTTCGTCCTGGACTTGTCGAATTCGCTCGAGATGCCGCACGCGATGCTCGATTTTGTCGCCGATCCCGAACATCATTGTCCCAGTCGAGATCAACCCGACCTTGTGAACAGCCCGCATTACATCTAGCCATTCCTGCGTATTGCACTTTGTCGATACGCGTTTGCGTACTTCGTCGTCCAGTATCTCGCCGCCGCCGCCCGGCATTGAGTTGAGACCCGCTGCTTTCAGACGTCTCAGGATAGTCTCATAATCCAGCTTTGAGATCAGCGAGATATTATGTATTTCGGGCGGCGAAAAACAGTGGAGCTGAAACTTCGGGTATTTTGCGTGCAGCGTCGAGAGCAGGTTTTCGTACCACTCGATGTTAAAATCGGGGTGCAAGCCGCCCTGCATCAACACACCGGTACCGCCGAGGGCAATGGTTTCATCTATCCGCTTTTCGATCTCCTCGATCGAATGAACGTAAGTATCCGGCTTACCCGGCCGTCGATAGAACGCACAGAACGTACAGACGACGTTGCAGACGTTCGTATAATTTATGTTGCGGTCGATTATGTAGGTGACGACATCGCCGGGATTTTTCCGCTGGCGGATCTCGTCCGCGGCAAGGCCAATGCGGACAAAATCGTTCGACTCTAGTAGTTCGGTACAATCTTCTGCGGTTAGCCGTTTGCCGTCTAGAGCTTTGTCTAAAATTGGCTGGATATTACTGGGCATCTAGCTATAATTTTAGCAAATTAGTACAAAAAATGCGGAAGCGCCCGCTCATGACCGATGCCAAAGACACCCAAGGCCGTCAAATGCACGTCAATCGTCGCCAAGTCTAAGGGCGGCTGGTATTTCCTGACCGTCTCGCCCGAGATCGCAAAACGTTTCGAGACCGATCCCAAAACCCGCCGCGTCGTCTGCACTCTAAATGACAGCCACAAGTTTCAGTGTGCGTTATCGCCGAACAAAGGCGTGTTCACGATCGCCATGAACATGGCCATCCGTAAAAAGTTGAACCTTAACGAAGGCGACATTGTCGAGATCTTGCTTGAACCCGACACAAGCAAATACGGCGCCCCCATGCCTGAGGATTTTGCTGAGGTGCTTCGACAGGATGACGAGGGAAGCCGTCTTTTCCATGCTCTGACACGCGGAATGCAGCGCAGCCTTATCTACATGGTCGCCGCCGTAAAAAACATCGACCGGCGGATCGATCTTGGGCTCGCGATCCTGGAACACATAAAGGAGAACGATGGCAAAGTTGTAGTCGAGATCTTGATCGACCAGATCAGGTCGCCAAAGACCAAGGATCCGTTCAGATAGACCATCTTGAGTTCCTGGACCTATAGATGCTACTTTCTCAGTACTCCGAAACTAATAAATAAACTATATGAGACTGATACTGACCTTAGTGCTCTTCGTCGCTTCGCTTTGCGCATTTGCGGCGGCGCAAACGCCGGCACGGAGATCGATCTCGTCCCTCGTCGAGAAGATGCAAAAGATCGACGGCTTTCTGCCGATGTATATCAACTCAGACGACGGGAAGATCTATATCGAGATCTCGCGATTCAACACTGAGTTTCTCTATCTGGTCTCGCTGCCGACCGGCCTTGGTTCAAACCCAATCGGACTTGACCGAGCGCAGTTGGGGCCGACCCGCGTGGTGAAGTTTGAACGCGCGGGCAACAAAGTGCTTCTCGTACAGCCAAATTATGAGTTTCGTGCACTCAGCAACAATGCAGCCGAGCGGAAATCGGTCGAAGAATCATTTGCCCGGTCGGTGATCTGGGGATTCAAGATAGAAGCAAGTGATGGCGACCGAGTTTTGCTGGATGCAACAAGTTTTCTGATCCGGGATGCTCACGGTGTCGCCGACCGGCTAAATCAATCACGTCAGGGAACTTATAGTTTCGATGAAAGCCGGAGTGCGCTTTATTTGCCTAATACGAAAGGCTTTCCGAAGAATACCGAGGTGGAAGCAACCGTCACCTTGTCATCAAGTGCCGAGGCCGCCAGCCTCGTCCGATCAGTTACGCCGACAGCGAAACACGTCACAGTTCGTCAAAGGCATTCGTTCGTAGAGCTTCCCGATAACAATTACAAGCCGCGAAAGTTCGATCCTCGGGTCGGTGTCATTCCCACGAGTTTTTACGATTATGGTACCGATATCAACGAAGACCTCGAAAAACGCTGGATCCTGCGGCACCGGCTCGAAAAGCGAGATCCAAACGCGGCCGCCAGCGAGGCCGTGAAACCGATCGTTTATTATGTAGATAACGGTGCGCCGAAAGCGATCCAGGAAGCATTAGTTCAGGGTGCGGCATGGTGGAATCAGGCGTTCGAGGCGGCGGGTTTTCGTAACGCATTTCAGGTGCGGGTATTGCCAGCGGACGCAGATCCTATGGACGTTCGCTACAACGTCATTAACTGGGTACACCGCTCGACGCGCGGATGGTCGATCGGCGACAGCGTCGTCGACCCTCGTACCGGCGAGATAATCAAAGGTGATGTGACGCTCGATTCGCAGCGAGCACGGCAAGATTTTCTCCTCGGCGAGGGAATGATCCCGCCATATCAGGCATCGACGAACGCGTGCGAATTCGGAATGCTTCCGGATGCAGATTATTTGCTCGCGGCAGAGTCGGCCAACGAATTGACCGCGATGTCGTATGCACGCATACGACAGCTTTCTGCGCACGAGGTCGGGCATACACTTGGGTTTACGCACAACTTCGCCGCCAGCGCTTACGATCGCGGGTCGGTGATGGATTACCCGGCGCCGTTGGTCGAGATAAAGAAAGGCCGGCTCGATTTCTCAAACGCGTACGCGTTGGAATCGGTTCGTTCGACAAGTTTGCGACGCGTTACGCCTACACACAATTCCTATCAGGAGCAAACGAAGACCGCGAACTTGAACGCATTGTGAACGAGGGGCTTGCGGCCGGCATGCTGTTCCTCGCCGATCAGGATGCCCGGCCAGCGGGAGCGTCCAATCCGCTCGCGAATCTTTGGGACAATGGCAGTGATCCGGTGGCCATGCTGAAGCACGAGATGCAGGTGCGGAGGATAGGGCTTGATCGATTCGGCGTGCAGAATATACCGAACGGGACGCCGATGTCTGAGCTGGAGAATCGCTTCATGCCGCTCTACCTTCATCACCGATATCAGCTTACGGCCGCTTTGAAGGTCGTCGGTGGGGCCTACTATACCTACGCCGTGCGGACCGCCGCAGGGCCGAGTCCTTCAACGGTGGCAGATGTCGTTCCGCCTGTACGGCAGCGTGAAGCCCTTCAGGCGGTTCTGGATACCCTGAAACCTGATGAATTGGTGATCGCGGACGATATCCTAAAGCTGCTGCCGCCGGTCGCTTACGGTTACAGTTCGGGACGGACTGAGCGTTTCGCAAAACGGACGAGTCCGATTTTCGATGAGATCGGGGCGGCGGAGATCGCCGCGGAAATAGCCATCAGCGGCCTGCTCGAACCAAGCCGGGCCGCACGCACCATAAGTTTTAATTCCCGCGACAGGACAAATCCGCACTTTAGCGAGGTCGTGGCTGCGCTGGTAAAAGCCACCTGGGGAACGCCGACACCCGCGAATGCCAAACAGGCCGCGGTACAGCGAGCGGTTCAGAGTCTAACGGTAATAAAGCTGATGGACCTTGCCGCGAACGATCGTGCACAAGCACAGGTTCGAGCCGTAGCGTCCGATGCTCTTCGGTCGCTTAGCTCAACGCTCAAGCGTCCGGTAGCCAATCGCGAGATCGCCTCGCACCATCGTGCCACTGCGGACGACATCGAGCGTTTTCTGAGCCGCCCCGTCGAGCCACGGAAGCAGACGGCTCCACTGCAGACTCCGCCGGGCGATCCGATAGGCAGTAATTGACCAGGAAAATATTGCAGGCGACGAACCGCAGATAACGTTAATCCGAGCTTCTGAGAACAATGCGAAACGGGCTGGAACGAATTACCTTTGAGTTTGGGAGTCGAGCATGAATCCCGAATTGCTCAAACTCTTCGGTCCGGAATCCCTTTCTTATTGATAGCGAACCGTCCTGCCGGACCAACGGACTGATCCGGTAAGCGAGGCAGAAGAGTTGGTATAAGAACCATGCCTTTGGGCTGCGTTCGAGGTCTATGACCACGATTCCGCGGCGGGCTACACGGGACATTTCTTTCAGGACTATCGGGATCTGTTTATCGGTCAGGTGATGTGTGAAGAGCGAGCAGATCGCATAATCGAAAGTGTTGTCGGCGAAAGGCAGGTCGATAGCGTCGGCCTGGACTGTCGAGATCTCGGTGTGAATGCGCGATTCGGCCGCGATCTCCCTTACCGAAAGCGTGTTCAGGTCCAGGCCCACCAACTGAACTTCTCTGTTTTCATCGCGTGCATGTTCAGCGATAACGCCCAGCAATTCTCCCGTACCTGCCCCAACATCCAGCACGCTGAAATGCTCAAGATCGAGCCGAGATATTTCCGCGAGGAGCGTTTTCTCCAAAGCAGAGCGGTCACCGAGGCGTTGATTGATAAAACGGATCTCGCGGAGGAACGTGGCATATTCTTCCGCCGTGTAATCACCTGTATCTATTCGTTCCGGCCTTGTATCTCTTTTGCTAAACACCCGATGAGGATAACAAAACCGCCGCCCGAATTAACGAACGGCGGTATGGTTCATGATCCAGTTGGAGGGAATCATGAGAGAAAACCTTTGAACTTGGCCCTATCCACCACATATTTCGGGAACAGTGCGTTCAGGTCCTTTGCTCCGAGATGCTTGTTCGCCGCTTCGGCAAAGACGTCGCGGAAATCGGTCGTGACGGCGAGGTCGCGGCCTTCGTTTAGCTGATCGTCCTTAAGGCCTTTCCAGTCGGCGTAAACCTTCCCGCCTTTTACGGAATTGCCGAGGATAAGCATTGCATTGCCGTGGCCGTGATCCGTTCCGCGTGAGCCGTTCTCGCGGGCGGTACGGCCGAATTCGGACATTGTAATTACGACGACATCATCCATTCGCTTGCCAAGATCGGTGGCGAACGCAGCGATCGACGATGAAAAGTCACGAAGCAAATTTGCAAGCTGTCCGCGCGATCCACCTTGATTAACGTGCGTGTCCCAACCGCCCATCTCGGCGAACGCTGCCTCAAGCCCAACTCCGGCTTTGATCAACTGAGCGATCTGCCGAAGTGAGCGTCCTAACTGCGACGGCGGATATACAGCTCCATTCTCTGGCTGGTACTGCGAGGGGTTAGCCTTTTTGAGGTAATTGACCGCCTCGAACGTTTCGGCTCCGGTCTCGCCTAAAGAATCCTTTGCGTTGTGCTGATAAACCCCCTCGAAACCACCTTTCAGTTCGGCGGTATAGATGCCGGCCTTGACGGTAAAATCCGCGAGATTTGTCATCGCGATCGACGGCGCCTTGCCGTAAAACGAACGCGGAAGCTGCTGCGTCATTGCGACCGCACGGAACGGCGAATCGTCCTTGCCGCTTGTGGATTGCATCGCACGATTGAGCCAGCCGTCGCGGGTCGATTTGATGCCCGGCGTGCCCGATTCCATATAATCCTGAGCGTCAAAATGCGACCGCGTGTTGTCGGGTGAACCCGAGCCGTGAATTACAGCAAGCTGCTTCGACTTCCAAAACGGCTCCAGCGAACTCATCGCCGGATGGAGGCCAAAATGTCCGTCAAGGTCAATGGCTCCGTCCGTTTTCCCGGGTGCTGGAATCGCGATCGAACGCCGCAGGCTGTAGTAATTGTCTTCGCCATGCGGTACGACCATATTGAGGCCGTCGACCGCTCCGCGTTGAAATATCGTGACCAAGACCTTTTTCTTTCCGTAACCCATCTTTACGTCAGCGGCCGAGGCAAATTGATGTAAGAATTCCGGTGCTGCAGCCATAAAGCCGAAGCTTGCCAACCCGATACCGCCTGTTTTTAAGAAAAATCTTCTGTCCATTTATTGCTTAACCTCTTGTATGATCTGCCGCTTCAAGTTGCCCGCGACAAATATTTAGACGCTTGGAAACCTTGCTTGGTCATTTTATTATTTTACGCGGGTGATTTAGCCTTGAATAAAATGCGTGAAAGAATCATAGATCTTATCCTTGAACGACTCGGCCGCGAAGCCGATAAGATCAGCGCTGACTTCATTTCGGACGCTTCGATCAAGACAAAATATTGCTCGATCGATAATCTGCTTCCAGATGAGCTTGCCCGGCAGATCAGCGACGCGTTCCCGCCGTCGGATAAAATGCGGCTGCTGGACAGCTTTCGCGAAAAGAAGTTCACGTCGAAATCGCTTGATCAGTTCGACCCGCTTATCGCGGACATTACCTTCGCCTTTCAGGATCCTCGCGTCATCGAAAAGATCGCCGAATTGACCGGGATCAAGGACGCTGTCGGCGATCCGCACCTTTACGCGGGCGGGATCAGTGCAATGGGACAGGGCCATTTTCTTCAGCCGCACCTCGATAATTCGCATGACGGCGAGCAGAAGAATTACCGCGTTCTCAATCTGCTCTACTACATCACGCCGGACTGGAAACCAGAGAACGGCGGCAACCTGGAGCTTTGGGACGAGGACGTACAGCACTCCGTCGAGATACCGAGTCTTTTCAATCGCCTTGTCTTAATGTCCACAAACGACAAGTCCTGGCATTCGGTCAACGAGGTTAAAGCTGCCGGAATGCGCCGGTGCATCTCTAATTACTATTTCTCACCACATTCGCCGAATGGCTATGAAACGACCCACGTCACCTACTTTATGGCCCGCCCGGAACAGAAGCTTCGCCGTCTGGTAACGAAAGCCGACAGCGACCTGCGAACCATACTTCGCAAGGTGAAGAAAAGCGGGTTCGCCAAGAAGGATGTGTACGACCGGACAGAGAAATAGCGTTTCTAGTCGTAAGCCCTTACGCCACTGCATCCTATCCTTTGTCTTGGTTGACCGTGTCCGCCACTTGTCCGGTGCCTGTCCGCCCTTTGTCCGGTGGCTGTCCGGTGGGACTTGTGGACACGCAAGTGATTGCGTTCATTGAGTTTCCGAACGAATTGATCTCGAAAAAAGCAAAATTTCGAAAAAACTTTTTAGGAGTGTTCATCAATTAGAATTTCAAAGATCATGCCGTCCTTAATGACGGCTAATTATGCTACCACTTAGATTCAAGTAATAAGTGCAACAAAGTGGTTGTTGAAGACCTCGTGAGGGGTTCTGAAGTTAAGAACCTTACGAGGGCGGTTATTAAGACGGTTGTTCACGAACTGAACGTCATCGTCAGA